>NZ_DATCRF010000592.1:0-8601 GCF_036569125.1 Chitinophaga sp.
TAAGCAGCAGCGTTTGCAGGAACAGCAGCAGGATGGCTATGGAGGTAAAGAACAGCGGGCTTTTGCCTACCAGCACCTGCAGCCATTTTACCAGCAGGTCGTACAAAAGGCCCTCTGACCCGTCTGCAATAAAGGTTGACGGATGTAACAGGTAGAAAAACTTAACCAGTAACGTATATATTAACAGCAGCAATACCGTTAACGGATTGCCGGAGCGGAAAAATCTTACCACGGTGCAAAGGTGTGATTAAAAGTCAACTTTTGCAAAGCAAATATAATTCCTGTAAACACAGGGTATCAATACACTGCGGCTGCTGATCTGCTTTCCGTAACGGGGCATCCAGGTAAACCCTTTATCCAGGTTGCGCAGGGTGGGCAGGCGGCTGATCTTACCATCCGGCTGGATGCTGTTGTCCGTTAAGATATAGTTGCGGCGGTCCAGCTCATTATACAGGAAACGCAGCTCACTGCCAATGTTCACCATTATAAAGGAGAGGTACAGGTCGGCCCCGTCGTCAAACTGGCTTTTGCGTACAAAGTTGCTCCATTGCGGGTTGCCCTCATTATCAAATGACAGGATAGCCACATTATCATAGTGGTAGCGGTTCCCCTGCGAGTTGTTCCATCCCCAGGGATTATAATACATGGGAGAATACGGGGAATAATAATAGGAGTACGGGTATGACATACCGCCGTATGGGCCGTACATATAGTTCCAGCGGTTCCAGGGCTGGTAGCGGGAGGTGGTGTAGAACGATTCTGCGGTTAACAGGAATCCGCCGTCCTTGGTATTAATGATCTTACGAATGAAATAATCGTTGAAAGCGGCATTGGTAGAGGATTCCCCACGGGCGTTCATTTTCAGCTCATTGGAGAACTGGGCCAGCTTCTCAAATACCTGCTGCTTCTGCTCATAGTCGTATTTGCTGATGTACAGGCCTTCTACATTGCCCCGCTTCTGTTTGTAGTAAAAAGCGGTGATCAGGGCCCGGTGCTGGTTGTTATCCAGCTTCAATTTCACCTCATCCAGCAGCTGGTTCTGCAGCTTCATCGGGGTGATCTCAAAGGAATCTACTGCGGATCTTTTGATCACCAACTCCCCGTTCACGGTATAATCCCGGTTGCTGGTACGTTCCAGCTTGGTAAATATCAGGTCGCCGTTATTGGAGAGGTTAAAATTGCTGAGGAAGCTCTTTTTTTCCATGGGCAATGACAGCCGGCTGTTATTTACAAAGTTGAAGGAGCTGTCGTACTGGAAAGTGTAGAACACGTTGTTGTCTTCCTTATCCTGGTTGATCTTGTAGACCAGGATCCGGGACTTATCTTCCGAATACTCTACAGAATACACTTTGTTTTCCTTGGAATAAAAACCAATGCGGGTAGAGTCTATTACCACAGGTGATTGTTCAAACTTGGCTTCCGGGTTCATGGTGGCGCAAACGCTGTACACGGCATCTTTCCGCTGGAACTGGTAGATCATGAACACCTTGTTGGGATAGGCAACAAAATCCATGCTGATGATCTTACGGGGTAAAAAGTCCAGCTTTACCCGCTGTTTCAGCTGCATGGCGTTATCATATACGGACACCGCGTTATCACCCCGGTCGCTTTTATACACCATGATGTTACCGCCAACCCGGCCTATAATTTCAAATTCAGTGCTTTTATAATCATCCCGTTCCGGTTCTGAGTAGGCTATTTTTTGGGCCATGAGTGATCCGCCACACAAAAGCAGGCAAGCCAGGAGAGAAAATCGGTATAGCATCGGTATATGTTTTAAATAATGTGGTAACGTAAATTCATTCTATATTGTTGTAGGCGACGGGCCATACCCATAGGAAAAATTTTACAGTCAAACCTACACGAAAATTTGCTTTTCACAAAGAGTATGTGGTCCATGGTCAATGGTCCATAGTCCATGGCCTGCTCCGGTGCTCTTGTACTACGGATGAATGGCCGATGGCGATGATACACGGCTGCTTCCTGTGCCTGTAAAACCTGTTGTACGCTAAGGGCTATGGACCATCGACCATGGAGTATTTACTTTTATTCTGTACATTTAGATAAATTTAATTCAGAACCGTTCTTGCCTGATGGAAACAGTGTTAATTACCGGGGGTACGGGATTTATTGGAGAAGCGCTTACTCAACTGCTTACCGAACATGGATATCATGTAATTGTCCTGAGCCGTCAACCACATGCGCACACAAATTCCGCTAACAACCTGCTCACCTATGCTCATTGGGATGTGCGCAAGCAGGCCATAGATCTGGCGGCCGTGCAGGCGGCTGATTTTATTGTGCACCTGGCCGGGGCCAATGTAGCCGGCCACCGCTGGACCAATACCTATAAAAAAGAGATCGTAGACAGCCGCATTCAAAGCAGCCAGCTGTTATTCAATACGTTACAACAGCATCCTAATAAGGTGCGCAAATTCATCAGCGCTTCCGGCACCGGTTATTATGGTGAAAATAACGGTCTTACTCCTTTTACAGAAACAGACCCGCCTACCACAGATTTCCTGGGTAATACCTGCCAGGCCTGGGAAGCGGGCGCCCTGCAAATGGAGCAGCTGGATAAAAAAGTAGTGATCTTCCGCACCGGTATAGCCCTAAATAAAAATGGCGGTGCGCTAAAAGAATTTTATAAACCCCTGCAGTTTGGTTTTGCCACTATCCTTGGCAGCGGGGAACAATGGGTAAGCTGGATACACCTGCACGACCTGGTACGCCTTTACTTTAATGCGATCGTAAACCCGGGCTTAACCGGCATTTTTAATGCCGTGGCCCCAAAGCCGGTACAGCATAAGGACCTGATCATGACCATGGCCAAGGTGGCGAAGGGCAAAAGCTTTATTTCTGTACATGTACCTGCCTTTGCTTTAAAGCTGGGCTTAGGCGAGATGAGTACGGAGGTATTAAAAAGCGTTAACGTATCCTGCCGGAAAATACAGGATACCGGCTTCCAGTTCTCCTATCCGGAGATTGGTGCTGCAATGGAGCAACTGCTGCAATAATTACGAATTAGTCAATTACGAATTACGAATTGGGCTGAATGTGTTCAGTTAAATGCTGAACGCGGAAAGCTAAACGCTCAATGCTTAATGCTAAACGCGGATTGTGTTTTGCCGTAGGCCTATGCTTTAGGCGTTCAACATTTCGCCCCCCCATTCGTAATTCGTAATTGACTAATTCGTAATTTTTACTTCACGATCCAGCGGTTCACCATATTATCCGGGCCCTCCAGCACTACTTTATAAAAGCCTTTTGGCAGCTGTTGTACATCAACTACTGCTTTTTCCTGTTCCAGCGGCACCTGTGCCAGCAGCTGGTAATCATCCTGGCCGCCTTCTTTGAACCGGTTGGTAGTGGCCACCCATATTTTCACCTTCCCTTTTTTAGCCATGGCCTTCCATTGTAGCTGCAGCCTGCCATCTGCATACGCGGCCTGCGGCTGTACCAGGGACACCGGGCCTATCAGCGGCACCCCATCTACTTCCCGGGCATTTGCTTCAGGCATCTTAACTTTCATAAAGCGGGCAATGCTGGGCATAATATCTACTATGCCAGGCTGGCCATGCTTAAAACAATCGTTCAGCTGCTGCGCATTGGTTACCATCCAGGTGGTACGCTCCCGGTCCGACTGGCGGCCATGCCCACGGCCGCTTACACTATCGCGCCCATGATCCGTGGTAATGAAGATCAGCCAGTCTTCCCCGAACTGTTTGCGGCGGTACTGGATGGCGCTCCAGATGCGGCCAACCTGGTCATCTACCATCTTCACGGCATCGTACATTTTTTCACTGTCGCCAAAGCGGTGGCCCATATCATCACTGTATTCCAGGTACACCCAGGAAAGGTCCGGCGCATTGGTACGGAGATAAGCTGCTGCCTGGTTGGTCACCGTTTCATCTATCAGGTGAATGTACTGGCTGCTTTTATCATGCGGGTACTGTACGGTATCCAGCTCCAGCCCATCCACATGATGATCTATATGCAGGTAACCGGTTTGCGGCAGGCTGTCGCCTACCAGCTTGGTACGGTTATCCAGCCAGGTGGAAAAAATAGCGGCTTGCTTTTGCGGGTAAGCGGCTTTAAAATAGCGAAACAGGCTCCAGTAATTGTAGTTCTGTGCGGCAATATCGTTATCCCATACATTGTGCTTATTCACCCAAACGCCCGTGAGCAGACTGTTGTAGCCTACTGCGGAAATAGTGGGTGTTTGAGAATAACCGCCCTTTTCCCCGCCTACATAAGCACGGGTATAACCGCCTACGGCTGCAATACTGTCCATATGCGGTGTGGGAACTTTTTCTTTTACATCTGCAGGAATACCGTCCACTATAATGAATACCGCCTTACGGGCGCCTTGCTGGGCGTGGAGGGTAAGGCTGAAGCCGGCTAACAGGAAGGTATATATGATTTTTTTCATGCTTGCATGGTTTTGAAATTCAAAAGAATGTAAAATTTAAAATCTTAAACCGACGAAGGAGGTTCATAGAGACTATTTAAAAGACTTTATGAACGGGATAAACCATAAATGTAAAAGTAAAATGCCGCGATACCTTGTACATACTCCTGTTCACGACATTTCACTTTTACATTTTTCATTTATGATCTTACATTCTTTTTAAGCTATTCCTTGATCAGTAACCACATTTGTCCGTTAATATTATCCCCTGAAGGATATTGGCGGCTAATAGCGGCGGTTACATTCTCACGGTTCAGGTCAAACTCATTTTCAGGATACATCCAGCGTTTGGGTACCTGGTGGTTGTTCAGCACACCGGCGCCGGATACATCAAATACGGGGAAGCCTGTACGCCGTTGCTCATAAAAAGGCAGCCAGCCGGTGTTCACAAAACAGGCAATATATTTTTGTGTAATAATAGCCTTCAGCTCCTGCCCTGCCTGCAGCTGTACAGCCGGTTGGGCCAGGTAGGCGGTAATGGCGTCCGGTGCTGTTTTATAGAACTCATGAGATGCCTGTATACCTTTTTTATAATAATCGCCGGCGCTGCCGCCGATCCAGCCGCGCACTACCGCCTCTGCCAGTATGAACTGCAGCTCGGCATATCCCATAGCGGTGCTGGCCTCATTTACGGGATCATGGTAATAACGCTCATCTATTTTAGAGGCCTGCCCGGCTGCTACCCGGGTCGAGTTCTCGTCGATGGTAGCACTGCCCATAACACCGCCGTAGGCATTAAAATCATCATCTGCCAGCCCTGAATGGATGGGCGCTTTAGCTGCCATGCGGAACAAACGCGGATCTTTCAAACCTTTCAGCATGTTCACAAAGGTTTCCTCCATGTAATAGGCGGTTTGCAGATCGTTGTTGTTAAAGAAGGGATAACGGTCATCCTGCAGGTCATAGAACACCAGCTGCGCATTGTCGGCATTGCCGGTGAATAATGGATACTGCGCCGGGTTGTTCACTATTTCACTGAAGCGTTGTTTGATATTCAGCTTTGTGTTGCCTTCTTTTTGGGAAAGAGAGATGAGCACCCGCAGGCTGAAACTGTTGATCAGCTGTTTCCACTGCTTAATAGTTCCTTTATACACTACATCACCCTGTATGGTACCTGCATCGTCCGTCAGCGCAGCGTTGGCTTCTTTCAGCTGGTCCAGCACTTTCAGGAAAATATCCTCCTGCTTATCATAGCCTGGTGTAAAATTTTTCTCGTTGCCCTGTAAGGCTTCGCTGTAGGGCACATCGCCAAAGGTGAGGGTAAGGCGCATAATAAAATAGGCCCTGAAAAATTTGGCCAATGCCAGGTACACGGGCTTATTGACCCGCTGGGCTTCTATTTCCATCTGCACTACCTGGCGCAGGTTATCATAGTCGCCATAGCCGGAGCGTTGCCAGCCGTAATACTGGTTATTATTTACCCCGTCTGTATAGGCCATCTGGCGCGATGCCAGCGCAGCGGACAGGCTTACCTCATTAAAAGCATCGATCTCTATGCTGGTAAGCAGCAGGTCCGGCGAGGCCTGCGTGGTTTTATTGGGATCTGTCTGGAAAGCCTCAAACTTCTTACAGCTCACCAAACCGGTTATAAGCAGCAGGTTAATGGCAATAAATATCTTTCGCATACTTTACTTGCTTTGATGATCAGAATTTAAAATTCACGTTAAAACCCATGCTGCGCATAGAGGGTGTTTGCAGGTTATCTTCGCCGGTATCCGGGTCCACATTGGGCAGCTTTGCAAACAGCAGCAGGTTACGGCCTATCAGGGCTACGGAAGCAGAACGGAAGAAGGTGCCTTTAACCCATTTTTCCGGTACCTGCCAGGTGAGGTTCACTTCCCGCAGCTTTAAAAAGGTTTCTGAATAGTAGTTATATCGGGTGTTGGCGGCGTTGCTGGTGTTCACCATATAATCTATATAGTTCACGGCTTTGGTGTTGGGTGCAAACTTGCGGCTGTCGCCAACAATATTGCCTGCCCCGTCATACTGGATATCGCCGCCGGTTACTACTACGCCCTGGCCTACATAGGTGGCCTGCCCGGCATTCGCATCATCGCGGAACTGGTTCACCGTACCAGGATGGGTACCGCCCCACCACATTTTCTGGTTGGTGGTGGAGTAGATCAATCCGCCAATACGCCCGTCTACCAGGAAGCGCAGCGAAAAATTCTTATAACGGAATGTATTTTCCACGCCATAGACCCAATCCGGATCATCGTTACCTACATAGCGTGTAAAGGGATCATCTTTCGGAAAACCATTGCTCTGGTATACGATATTACCCTGCGGGTCTTTTTCATATACAGATGCAAAGATGCGGTCAACCCGGTCACCTACCTTCAGCTTGCCCAGCACGGCTTCATTATTGAAAATGGCCTGCAGGTAGCGGTGATAGCTGCTGAAATTCATCAGCACATCCCAGCTGAAATTCTTATTACGTATAGGGGTACCCGTTAACACGAACTCAATGCCCTTGCGCAAATACTTATTACCATTTTCCCGGCGGGAGGTATAACCGCTGGTACCGGATACATTGATGTTCACAATATTGTTGTAATCCTGTATGCGGTAGTAAGTTGCATCAAAGCCCAAACGGTTGCCGAACCATTTCATTTCCAGGCCGGCTTCCCAGGAGGCAGAGGTGCGGGGCTTCAGATCAGGGTTTTGCAGCGTGCCACCGTAAGTGAGGGATGGTGTACCATTCCACTTAATGCCCCGGTCGTAAGCGGGCAAATAGTTATAGGTATAAGTATTATCCGAATCCAGCAAACCGCTGGATACTTTTGACCAGGAGCCGCGTGCTTTCAGGTAAGAGAACCAGTGCGGCAGCTTTACCAGCTCAGACACCAGTATGGAACCGGATACGGAAGGATAAAAGAACGTATTGTTGCTTACCGGCAGGGTAGATATTTTATCAGTACGGCCGGTGAGCGTAAGGTAAAATGCGCCTAAATATTCCAGGTCCACAAAACCATAGGCGCTGCTGGTACGCCTTTCTTCCAGCCCATTGGTGCCCTGCACCGGGTTGGTGGAGTTGCTGAGGTTATAAAAACCGGGTATCGACAGTCCATCTGTATTAGACGACTGGTACCGGTAATTACGGTAGTAGTTGGAGCCGCCTAATTCCGCATGCACTGCAAAGTCTTTATTGAAGGTATGCTCATACCGCAAAATAAGGTCGGTAACAATGTCGATATAATTACCGCTGCTCACATAAAAGTTGCCACGCGATTTATCACTGTAACGCACATAACTTTTAGGCTCTTTTACATTGGAGGTTAAGCCATAGCTGTTAACGCCCGTGCGGAACTTGGCGCTAAAATCCTTACTGAATGTATAGTTCAGGGCCATAGAGCCAAACGTATTGTCCTTGTAATAACCGTTCAGCAGCTCATATGCCTGGAAGTATGGATTGTTGTACCACGACTGGTTATAGTGTTTTTGCTGGATACCTTCCTGGCCCGGCTGCCAGTAGTTGCGCAGGTCGCGGATATCTACATCGGCGCCGGTCCATAAAACCAGGTTATACAGGTAGTTGCCGGGGCCGTAGCCTACTTCCGGGTAATTATCCGTGTATTGACGGTTGTAAGTGATGCGCGCATCCACATTCAGCCGGTCAGATAAATTATAGTCGCCGGATAAGCTGAAGGAGCTGTTGTTCAGATCCGTATTTGGCACTACTCCCATTTGATAAATATGAGAGGCTGATGCCCGGAAATTCCCTTTATCACTGCCTTTGGTAACACTGATGTTGTTAGTGGAGATAATCCCTGTTCTGAAAAAGTTCTTCACATTATCCTTACCGCGGGATATAAAGGGCAGCGGTACCCGCTGGTTGGTATTGGGATCTACAGGACTGTTATACTGCGGCGTTTCCCAATAACCACTGGGCGTGTTTGGATCGGGCTGATCCAGCTTAGGGCCCCAGATCCAGCCGGAACCTTCCGTACCACCGCCGGAACCATCCACATAGGCATATTTGCCTTTGTAGCCATTGCCATAAGTGCTTTGCACTTTGGGAATGCGTATAAAAGAGGGCTGGAACATGGTAGAGGAATTAAATTCCACTGCCAGGTCTTTACCCTTACCCCGTTTGGTTGTGATCATAATTGCGCCGTACTGGCCTATGG
>NZ_DATCRF010000593.1:0-5512 GCF_036569125.1 Chitinophaga sp.
GTAGTGATGCCGTAGCTCCATACATCGCATTTGTCTCCGTTGTTTAAGAGATGTAGGACCTTGTTAAGGGCCCAGATATTTATAGCCATGTCGGGCATTATCATCATCATGCAAAGGCAGGGCGTATCAGATTAACGGATAGCTGTTAATCCGCTAATGTGCCAATATGCTAATGCCCTAATGCCCTATTGCCTGATTTGTTACTGGTTTCCGCCACTAGCCCCCTTTACATCCTCCCTTACTTGCACTTCACGCTCCGCGCTTTCGCAGCAGGCCGGCGGAGAACCTTGCCCGGCGCCACCGGCTTGATGCTGCCCCATCACCAAACTAAACCCTAAGTGCCAACTCAACGCCCCATAGTCATTCAAATCAGGCGGGCGCAGTTCGTAGCCGGATCTGCAAGAAAGCAACAAAGGCAATGCCTACGAGAAAGCAAAGCAGCAACCTCCAAGAAAGCAGCAACAAAGGCAATAACCCGCAAGAAAACAGCAAACAAAATTTGCATGCACTCGATAAGAAAAGCAAACAGGCCCTCCCGGATCAGCAAACCGCCAAATGCAAAAGCCGGCCACTCGCGTAGCCGGCTCTTTACAAGGAATGTCAGGACCTTATTGCTTAGATAACTTTTTCGTAGTCACTTTACCGTTATGGATCACTTTCAGCATATACGTACCTGCCGGTATATTACCCGTGGTCAGTGTTTTATTATACTGGCCGGGCTGCAGGCGCTCGCTGAGCTGCGGAGCCACTAACTTGCCGGACATATCATATATCCCCAACGTAGTATAGCTCGCTTCCTTTAACGTAAACGCGACACTTATATTGCCCCGGAACGGGTTGGGATAAGCTTTTATTTCCAGTGCTTGTATTGCCGAAGCCTTGGCATTAGTGTTAAAGGTAGCAGGGGTAGCAGCAATGCTGACGGCAGTTTTGATCCGTACCTCGGTATAGCTGTTCCAGGTATTCACCGAATTACCATGGCCTACAATTCGTACATACTTGCCCGTTTTAGCTGCAAAGGTAAAGCTTTGCAGGGCAGTGGTAGTACCGCTGCTACGCAGGTTGGTAGCGGCATTGGTCCAGTTAATACCGTCGCTGCCTACCAGTACGTCAAAGGTAGCAGTGCGGGTGTTACCCTGGTAAAAGGCAATATCCACGCCCGTTACAGAAGCGGTGTTGTTCAGGCAGAACTGGATCCACTGCGGGTTGCCATCAGCAGACCAGCGCGTGTTCAGATCATTATCCTGTACGTTGGCAGGAACATTACCATCGTTAGTGCTGGCGCTAACCGGTACACAGGCAGGCGTACCGCCGGGGAAATCATCTGCGGGGTTCAGCATACGCTCGCGGATCCAGCTGCCGGCAGGTTTCAGGCGGGCAGTGGTCCAGGGGCCGTTGGAGCAGGTTCCGGTGGTCCATACGGCGCCGGTACGGAAATCGTCGGAGAAGTTCCAGTTGGTCCAGCTGATCTTTTTGCTGCGCAGCAGGTCAATGTAACGTTGCGACATGGTAAAATCATTCGGGCCATCGCCGGTATACTCCTGGGTGCCGAACTCCGTTACAAATACCGGCAGGCGGTCAGAGCCCCAGTTGAGCTCATTATAATATTCATCCCTGTGGGAGGCTGCATAAAAGTGAAAGGTGTACATGATGTTGGGGAAGTTCACAGGATTGTTCACAATATCCTGCGCGCTGCGCCCGTCAGATATACCAAAGGACGACCAGCCATGCGTACCGATCAGGATCACCGCATCATTATCAATGGCGCGGATCACGGGAATGATCTGGTCTGCATAGGATTTAATGGTACCCCAGCTAACGCCGTTAGGCTCATTACAGATGTCGTAAATAATGTTGTTCTTGTTCTTATGCTGGTTAGCAATAGCAGTGAAGAACGTTTTGGCGCGGGCCAGGTTGTAGTTGGGATCTCCGGGATCCAGCTGATGCCAGTCGACCAGCGCATACATGCCGCGCTCAGTAGCTTCTTCTATCAGGGTGTTCACCTGGGCAGTGTAACCGGAAGGGTTGGTTTCATAGCCGCCTTCCTGAACGTACAGGGATATACGAAGTATATCCGCTCCCCAGTCGCTGGACAGGGCATTCAGGGAGGCTTCTGTTAAGCAGCTTCCCCAGCCGTACCATTGAATGCCGTGGGTGCTCATGCCCCGCAGCTGAATTGGGTTGCCAAACTGGTTACATAATTTAGTGCCGATCACCTGTAGTTGTCCGTTCCTGGCTACAGGTGTTTGGGCGAACGTGGCGCGCGTGGTAATACCCAGCGCAAGGCTTAACAGCCAGCAAAGTGTGTTGATTTGTCGCATATAGTTGATGTTTAAAAAGAAGAAAAGGCGGGTTCGAGGGATAAAAGTTACACTGCGCAGCAAGGTACGCTACCGGGCTGCAGTGGCAGTACAGCGCAGTGTAACGGTAATAACAGGCATAGGGATGATGCCCTCCGCAGCCGGAAGGGGTAGGTTTTCATAGGATAATTGCAAAATGCTTAAACAGTTTGCTAAGTACAGAATGTTAATACGGGAATGTTATGTACGCATACAGTAATAACATACGTGTATGGCAACACGTTGCAAATGGCTCTTCATACAAAACGGTTTACGCCTGTTTAAAATATGGTTATACTACACTAATATATTCTTTATGGATACTAGTTTTAGCTAAATAATAAATGGTTATGGATTTTTGTACGAATGGTAAAGGTTTTTCTATGGTTTGTGCATTCGGCTTTGCTTGATTCTGTCTGTTGTGCTACCAGTTCAGTACGCCACGAAAGTATGCAATCGTTTGTACTTATGCAACATTTTTGACAGGAATTTTTTAGCAAAATCCATTTTGCAATTGTCCATTTTAGTTAAAGAAAGCCGTTGGATGGGCTTGAGATGATTGCTGGTAAAGAGTTTGGTGTTTGCCTGATGGAAGATGCCCCACGAAGAAAAATTTAGCAAAATGTGTTTGCACACATAATATCTACGGCAACGTATGTACGATGAACCCCTGCCTCGGATTTAAATATTAAGAGCGTAATAGTTAATCGCTAAACGCTAAACGCTAGAAGCTAAAAGCAGTTATTACGCTACAACAACCTATCCCGCTGCTGAGCGCGGATCATTTCAGAATAACTCTGCTTTCTGGAAAGCGCTACTACTGTTTGGGCTATACGTTTTTCTTTGGTAGGCGTTGTTTTTGCGCTCTCGATCCACTTCATAAAATAGTTGCGGTGCGACATACTAAGGCTGTTAAAATAAGCCAGCGCATCCGGATCATCTGCCAAACATTCCATCAGCTCCGGGCAGGTAACCGGAGTGGGGTTCTTATCTTCCGTAAGCTGCAGCTGCAGCATAGCGCCTTTACGCTTACCGGTGCCCTTGCGCATATCCGCATTAATGGGCAATATAAAGCTGCCCCCGCCCATGGGCATTACGGCAACCGCCTTTATCGGGAAATTATCGAGCTTACCCTTTACGCGAAAAGTTTTCCTGTTGCCCGGTTTTAGCTCCTGCGCAAGATCGGCCGGGATCTCCACGTAGCTCCAGCCCGTCTTATCGCCGTTTTCATTAAAGCTGAGTATAGTGGCAGTGAACTTGATCATAATAGCGCTAAATTACAAATTATCAGTGTCCGGGAATGAACAATGTACCATTAAAAGCGGACATCTGCATAACCGGCTAAAATATTAACTTACACATTATCAAAGTAGTAGTAAGTGGCATTTTTTATGCAGCGCTAAACCCATACTTATGTTCACAGACTATTTAAAGGCAGCCCTCCGCAATCATAAAAGGAACAGGTTATATACCATGATCAATGTTATTGGTCTGGCTATTGGCATTACGGCCGTATTGCTGGCCATCCTGTATATTAAAGATGAGAACAGCTTTGATGCCTTTCACACGCATCATAAAGATCTTTACCGCATTACCACCACCATCACCCAGGATAATAACACGCAAACCACAGGCGGCACCGGCCAGGTGCACGGGCCGGCCTTTAAGGCGCAGGTACCGGAAGTGCAGGACTTTGTAAGAATAATGGGGGGCGATATATACGGGGATGTTACAGCAAATAATAAAGTGCTGCAGCAACAGCTGTTATTTGTGGATGAGCATTTTTTTAGCCTGTTCTCGTTCCAGCTGTTAAAGGGCGATCCGCAAACAGCCCTGCAGGATATAGGCGGCGCCGTTATTACGGAAAGCACCGCATTAAAATATTTTAACCGTATTGATGTGGTAGGGCAGCTGCTAAGCATGAACGCAGACCCATCTGCCCGGAAATTAGGAAAACCCCTGGTGGTGACCGCTGTGGTAAAAGACCCGCCCCGTAATTCCTCTATCCGGTTTGATGTGCTGCTGCCTTTTCGTTTTATGCAGCTCTCATTTGAAGATACAGACTGGCGCAACCTTTACCTGAGCACCTTTGTGCTGCTACAGCCGAGGGCTGATCTTAGTGCAGTATCCCGGAAGCTTAACAATACCAGGAAAGATGCAAGCATCCGTTTTGGCTTACAAAATATAACGGACATGCACCTGCATCCTTTATACGTTGGGGCAGAGGCTGATAGCAAAGAAGGCGGTATTATCAATGGCAGCAAGCCCGTATTTTCCTGGCTGTTCCTGGGCATATCCATCTTTATTTTACTGATGGCCGGTATTAATTTCATTAACATCAGCTTAGCCGGCTCGCTCAAAAGAATAAAGGAAGTGGGCATCCGGAAAATAAATGGCAGCAGTAATGTGCAGATGATGCTGCAATTCCTGCTGGAATCAGCCGTATTGTGCCTTGTGGCCTTTTTGCTGGCATTGTTATTAACCTGGGGCGCATTGCCCACTTTTAACCAGCTAACAGGCAAAGAGCTGATCCTGGCCCAGGTGCTGGACATTTCCCTGTTGGGTTATTGTATTCTGGTATTAGCAGGGATCGTTTTACTCACCGGCGTTTATCCATCCTATGTACTATCCGGCTTAAAACCGGTGCAGGCATTGGCAGGCAGGCAAAAACTGCTGGGCCGCAATATATTGGGCCGTATGCTGATTGTTCTGCAATTCTCCCTGGCCATTTTCCTGCTGCTTTTTACGCTGTTGTTTTACCGCCAGATGAATTATGTGCGCACAAAAGACCTGGGTTATAATCCGCAGCAGGTAATACGCGCCTATATTGGCGGAGAGCCGGATCTGCCACAGGTAAAAGCCTTATTAAAGAATGAGCTGTTAAAGCAGCCTGCTGTAAAAATGGTGTCTTTCGGGGGTACCCGCAGCGGCGCCAGTCTTGTGAAAGTAAATGGCAGCAGCACTGCAGCTGCGCACATGGTAATAGATGAGGATTATTTACCGGCCATGGGCATTACACTTAGCGCGGGGCGCAATTTTTCCACTGCTTATGCTACAGATAAAACCCGGGGCGCCATTGTAAACGAAGCCTTTGTAAAAGCCGCAGGTCTTACGGATCCCATAGGTAAGCAGATCCATACAGACGAATATTTTGACAAGGATGTAAAAACCAT
>NZ_DATCRF010000594.1:0-12084 GCF_036569125.1 Chitinophaga sp.
CGTAACGTTTTACGCGGAAGTTGTCGTTTTCCGTTCCACCATCTTCCGGTAAAGCGCCCCGTTGTTTTTTCATCTTATCAGCGGTTTGCCAGGTACGGGTAACTACTTCGCCTACACGCCCCATGGCCTGCGAATCAGAGCTCATGATGCTGAACACGCCCATATCGTGCAGAATGTCTTCAGCAGCAATGGTTTCGGGCCGTATACGGGAATCAGCAAAAGCCACATCTTCCGGTACCCGTTTATCCAGGTGATGGCAAACCATCAGCATATCCAGGTGCTCATCGATCGTATTTACCGTGTAAGGCCGGGTAGGATTGGTGGATGCCGGCAACACATTCGGGAAAGAGGCTGCACGGATAATATCCGGTGCATGCCCGCCCCCCGCGCCTTCTGTATGAAAGGTGTGTATCACGCGGCCGTTAATGGCGTTCATGGTATCTTCCAGGAAGCCGGCTTCATTCAGCGTATCGGTATGGATGGCTATCTGCACATCCAGCTTATCTGCCACTTTCAGGGAAGCGTCTATTACCGCGGGCGTAGCACCCCAGTCTTCATGGATCTTCAGACCCAAAGCGCCTGCTTCCACCTGCTCCTCCAAAGGTGCGGTGGTAGCGCAGTTGCCCTTACCGAAAAATCCCAGGTTCATGGGATAAGCTTCAGCGGCCTGCAGCATGCGTTGTATATTCCATTTACCCGGTGTAACCGTAGTAGCGCTGGTGCCATCAGCAGGGCCGGTGCCGCCGCCGATCATAGTAGTGATACCACTGAACAGCGCATGATCTACCAGCTGTGGGCAAATAAAATGTATATGCGTATCAATACCGCCTGCGGTGGCTATAAGGTTGCTGCCGTTATGTACTTCGGTAGATGCGCCGATGATCATGTTGGGAGTTACACCATCCATGGTATCGGGGTTGCCTGCCTGGCCAATGCCCACAATGCGGCCATCCTTAATGCCAATATCTGCTTTTACAATGCCCCAGTGATCAATGATGATCACGTTGGTGATCACAAAATCCAGCACTCCCTCAGCACGCAGCGCTGTGGCGGATTGCGCCATACCATCGCGGATGCTTTTGCCGCCGCCGAACTTACCCTCATCGCCATGCTGCAGGTAATCTTTTTCTATTTCTATGATCAGGTCTGTATCTGCCAAACGCACGCGGTCGCCGGTGGTGGGCCCGTACATGCTAACGTATTTGTGCTTGTCTATATTCAGGCTCACGGCAATTGGTTTTTAAAGTGTTGTTGTTGCGCTTTTTCCAGGGCCTGCTGTTTTACAGCAGCATCGGTGGTAATACCCTGTGCCAGGTTGTTGATGCCTATTACCCGTTTGGCTCCGCCCAGCTCCACCAGCTCTACCTCTTTTACTTCGCCGGGCTCAAAACGTACTGCATTGCCGGAAGGCACATTTAACCGCATGCCAAAAGCAGCCTGCCGGTCAAAGGCCATTTGCCGGTTCACCTCAAAAAAATGACAGTGGGAGCCTATCTGTACGGGGCGGTCGCCGGTGTTCACCACTCTTAATATAATGGTGCGGCGTCCCTTGTTGGCAATAATGTTCTCTTTTTTCAGAAAATATTCTCCGGGGATCATGGTTGGTTTTGTTTAGAGCGTTATACTAACGGATGGGATGGTGCACGGTTACCAGCTTGGTGCCATCCGGGAAAGTAGCTTCTATCTGGATCTCGTGGATCATTTCAGGAATGCCTTCCATTACATCCGCGCGGGTAAGGATGGTGGCGCCATACTGCATGAGGTCCGCCACGCTGCGGCCATCGCGGGCAGCTTCCTGCAGGCGGCTGCTGATAAGGGCAATGGCTTCCGGATAATTGAGCTTTAATCCCCTGGCCTTTCGTTTTTCTGCCAGCTCGCCGGCTACGTGCAGCAGCAGCTTCTCCGTTTCTCTTGCTGTTAAGTGCATAAACAGATCTTGGTTTAGAGACAGAAAAGTACAATATTTTTTTTTGAGTTGGTAACCCAGGTTTACCAATACGGAGGAAAGAAATAACCCTTACATGCTATTTAACGTTAGCCCGTAACATTTATATTGCAAAAAGAAACCTACAACATAAACAAGAGGACAATACAGAATGTCTACAAAATAACATTCCATATTTGTCAGCATACAAATTATGAAGTTACACTGCCTAACAGTAGCGGCATGTATATGTGTAAGCGCCCTCCGGGTACAGGCGCAATCACTCACAGCCAGGCCGGATACTACACAACCTACAACTGTTCACTACCATTTTTCGCAGCTTAAGCTCAACCCGGATGTTTCCTATCATGCGCCCCGGCTCAGAATGTCGGTTGCTGCAGGTATGGTAGCTTATGGATTTGCTGCATTGGCCGCGCATCCGCTGAAAGAGCTGAACCGCAGCACCAAGGCCCAGATCCAGGAGCATGCGGATTATACCACTACTATAGATAATCACCTGCAATGGGCGCCTGCAGTAGCAGTATATGCGCTGAATGCTGTTGGCGTTAAAGGCGCGCATAACTTCCGGGACCGCTCTATCATCTACGGTATTTCCTGCGCTATAATGGCCGGCAGCACCCGTTTCCTGAAAAAGGCAACGCGTGAGCAGAGGCCGGATGGCAGCAATTACCTGTCTTTTCCCAGCGGGCATACCGCTACTGCTTTTGCCGCCGCAGAATTTATGCGCATGGAGTATAAGGATGTGAGCCCCTGGTATGGCTTTGCCGGTTATGCTGCTGCAGCTACTACCGGTGCGTTGCGCATGTATAATAACCGGCACTGGTTCAGTGATGTGGTGGCCGGCGCAGGCATTGGCATCCTGAGCACACAGGCTGCTTATGTGCTGTACCCGCATGTGAACCGCCTCCTGCACCCGCATGCCGCCCGCAACCGCATGCTGATGCTACCCTACTATGATCCTACCTGGCGCACTACCGGCCTTTCCCTGGTAATTGCAAAGAACTGACTAAAAAGAATCTAAAATGTAAAATCATAAATGTAAAACCGACGAAGGAGGTTCATAGAGACCATTGAAAAGACTTTATGAACGAGATAAATGTAAAAGGGAAATGCAGCGTAGTAGGTAAACGCCCTGTTCGCTGCATTCCCTTTTACATTTGAAATTTTACATTTATAATTTTACATTCCTTTTGGGTCTGCCTCCCCGCTCTCCTTCCCTTTTAATTATTAATTCTTCACTATTAATTTTTCATTAAGCCTGCGCTGCCGCTGGCATTTGTAACTGCTACCCAATAAGTTTGCGGTCCTATAGTCTTACACCTAAAAGTAATTATTATGGATCGTCGTTCCCTTATAAAAAGCCTGGGACTGGGTGCTGTATTAAGTGGCCTGCCCGGAGCCGGTTTATTACGCGCAGCTGCTGCCGCCCCTTCCAAAGCAGCCCGCAAACGCGTATTGCGTTTTGCGCACCTCACCGATGTACACCTGGAACCTGAATTAAATGCTCCTAAAGGCTTAGCGGCCTGCTTACACCACATACAATCACAAAAGGAACAGCCCTCTTTTATTATGAATACAGGCGACTGTATCATGGATGCGCTGAAACAGCCTAAAGACCGTGTGGAAACACAATGGAACCTGTGGCACGGATTAATGAAAAGCGATAACAGCCTGCCCATCGAATACTGCATTGGCAACCACGATTGCTGGGGCGCCGGGCAAACCGGCGATGCGCTGTATGGTAAAAAATATGCGCTGGAAATGATGCACCTGCCCAAACCTTACCGCAGCTTTGATAAAGCCGGCTGGCACTTTATTGTGCTGGACAGCATTCAAACCCTGCCGGATGGCGCCTGGTATACCTGTTTCCTGGATGAGGAACAGTATGCCTGGCTGCAGGCAGACCTGGAAGCCAATACCACTAAGCCCATCATCATTTTCTCGCACGTACCTATTGTGTCTGCTGCAGCGGTAGTAACGGATAATAAGTTCAAACCCGGGCAGGGCTTTGTATTGGGGCAAGGCACTATGCATGCGGACGCACCGCGTTTAATAGAACTGTTCGATAAACACCCGAATGTGAAAGTATGCATGAGCGGGCACATACACCTGTATGAGCAGATCCGGTATAACAATGTAACCTACATCAGCAACGGCGCGTGCAGCGGCAACTGGTGGAAAGGTGTACGTTCCCACACAGAGAACGGCTATGCCATGGTGAATTTATATGACGATGGTACTTTTGATAATGAGTACATCCCTTACGGATGGACCGTTTAATGAATAATTAAGAATGAATAATTAATAATCAAGGAGGCAACTGCTCACGAATATGAATTAGTTCTTCTCGCGTACAATCTGCCCGCTTGATTATTAATTATTAATTATTCATTCTTAATTGAAATCCTATAACCATTACCGTTATTACTGCACCCGTACAGAAGATACTTTATCATTTGCATTACCACTAAGCGTGGTAAAATCAGGCGTATCGGCCGTTAGCGTCCAGGAAGGGCCGGAGAAATTATCATCCCCATACATAATAACCGTACGGCCTGCAGGCACCCTTACAGAAGATGCCCAGTCATTAGGCACGCCCAGGGCTGCCAGCTGCGCTAAGGTATAATTACCTACCGGCAGCGCCTGGCTAGCAGCGCCGCCATAATTCATATTCTGGTAAAAGGTTACGCCGCTGCCGCCGCCATTGCCCGTTACAAAAGGCGTAGGCACAGTAGTAGTGTAGGGTATTAGCCCTTTCAGCATTTTACCGCCATCATTTACCAGGCGTAAATAAAAGTCGGAAGATACGTGCACCCCATCGGCATCCAGCGTCAGAAAATACTTGCCGGCGGGGATCATAGAGGCATCTTCCGCTACTTTGAAAATAGACGTGGCTTCATTCAGCTCATCAAACATAGCAATGTATACACTTTGCACGCCTGCATTGCGGAAGGTGGCAAACTGCGCCCACAGGAAGTTGCCATGGTTACGCGGGAACTGGTTTTTAGGCGATGCGCTGCCATTGGTGTTATAAAACGCAGTACCGGGATAAGCGCAGGGCTGGTAATCCATATTATTTGCGTTACAGAAATCGCGGTCGCCGGTTACCCAGGCGTTGTAATTACCATCTACCGCACGGCCTACAGCCCAGCCGGAGATCATGTTAAAGGCCTTATACGCATCCGTGAACCCGGCCTTGGAATCGCCGGTGCCGGTACGCCACTGGCCGGGTACAGAGCCTATCACATAACAGCCCTGTGCCTTAAAGAAATTAATCAGGTCCAGCGCTTCCGCTACGCTGGATGGGTGGCTGGCATATCCCAACCCATATACAGATACTACCGGCTTACCATTCTGGTGCGCATATGCGGGCGACGACAGCAGGTTAAGCGTACCGGCAATGGTGTTGGTCCAGTCGGTTTTTACAGCTGCCAGGTTGCCCCAGCCGGATACATCGTACATAATGTAAAACTTACGGCCGTAGGTTTCCGATGCATTTCTTACACGGGTGGCCATACCATCGCGCTGGGCTTTAATGGTGCTGCCAGGTGTAATTTCATTGGCAAAACGCTGCAGCGCAGCGCAGTCGATCCCGTTCTCCTGCATCCAGCGGAAATGCACGTTCACCGTTGACTGATCGTAGGAAGAGAACATTCTGGCAGGCTGCCCGTTGCCCAGGTTACCGGTATAACCCGGCTGCGCTACCCCGCCCTGCGGAAAAGGCGTGCCGGAATAAGTGCTGGTATATTCCCGGGTATCGGGCCACATTTCAAGATTGGTATGGCCCCAGCTGTTCACCGGCGAACCATCACCGGCAGCGGAGAACCAACCCTGGTAGCCCACCGTTACCTTGCCTACCACATCCCCTGCCGGCGATGCTGCCAGTGCGCTTTGCTTTGCGGTTTTAACGTTTTCTGCCGGCGTTTTTTCCAGCGCATTTTTAACGCAGCCGGATGCCAGGATCATAAATAACAGGAGACCTGAATGTAAGGTTTTCATTTTTTCTAAAGATTAAGGTTAAATAATTGAGACGTGGAAATTTAGTCGGGTAACGAATAAAAGCATGGTTACAGGATAGTGCTAATGTAGAGAAATTTCAGATACCCGCCGCTGAAAACAGCACGCGCAGCAAAGATTTTTTTTCAACAAAACCCTTGCTGCGCGTGCATTTGGTCAATTAGTGATAAATTAATGGTCCATTAATCTTTTATTAATCATTTATTAATTATCTGCCCCTCTTTTATCTCATCATTCGCATTCACCACCACCTCATCATTGTCATGAAAATCG
Organism: Chitinophaga sp.; assembly: GCF_036569125.1. Taxonomy (GTDB): domain Bacteria; phylum Bacteroidota; class Bacteroidia; order Chitinophagales; family Chitinophagaceae; genus Chitinophaga. The sequence goes on from NZ_DATCRF010000594.1 coordinate 6,236, forward strand.
CCAAAGATCTCTATTTTATCATCGCTGGCATTACCGGTGATCACATCTACCTTTAAAGCTTTGCCATTCCGCACCAGTATCACATACTTTCTTTCCGTGGAGGTAACCACGGCTGAGCGGGGTACAGCAAACGCATCCTGGCTGCTGCCTGCATCCAGGATCACATCTGCATACATACCGGGGTTCAGCTCACCGTTCTTATTGGGAATATCCATCTCTACCCTTTCCATGCGGTAAGCAATGTTAATGTTGTCCGACTTCCTTGCAATCTCTGCCGACATTTTTTTACCCGGGAAAGCGCTCAGGTAAAAGTCCATACGGGTTTTATCCTTTAGCGAATAGGCAATATGCTCCGGTACATCCACCTGCAAACGTAATTTGTCTACCTGCTTTAATTCCAGCATGGGCTTTTGTTCCCGGCCGGCAGCGCTTACTAACGCGCCCGGGTGCACGTTCCTTTCCGTGATCACGCCATCGAAAGGTGCGGTTACCTGCAAGTAGCTGAGAATGGCTTTTTCCATATCCCAGCTGGCCTTTTCAGCATTGCACAACGAGCTGTCGGCCTGCATTTTTGCTTTGGCAGATGCCAGGTCCATGGGTGATATAGCGCCTTTGGTTTGAGAGGCTTCCAGCAGGCGGCTGTAATTTTCTTTGCTGATGGTATAATCCGCCTGGGCGCGTGCATATTTTTCACGGGCCTGCACGCTGGTTTGTTCCAGCTCAGGATCCTGCAGCGTCATTAACAGCTGGCCCTTATGTACTTTGGCGCCAATATCCACCAGCACGGCCTGCACATAGCCATTTACCTTGGGAAAAATGCTTACCTCCTGGTAGGCTGTAAGCTGCGCAGGCAGCTTAATGGATTCTGATACGCCTTCTTTTTTAACCGGCGCTATTTCATAATGCGCGGCAGCGGCTTTGGCCGCCTTCTTTTTTTCAGTAGCGGTACTGGAGCCACAGGCATACAAGCCGCCAGCTAACGTGATGATGATGATATATTGTTTCATGATGTTATACGGATTTAATGATTGGAATCTTCAGGTAAAAGGGATACGGAATTAAACGATGTTCTTTGCTGCACCCAGCCATACACCAGCGGCACAATGAACAAGGCCGCAAATGTAGATGCCGCCAAACCGCCTATCACGGCCCTTCCCAGTGGGGCCGACTGATCACCGGATTCACCCAGGCCGCTGGCCATCGGTATCATACCTGCTATCATGGCAAGGCTGGTCATAAGAATGGGGCGCAGGCGTATGCTGGCGCTCACAATGGCCGCTTTGAACGGATCTTTATATTCCAGGCGCAAGGCCTCTGCATTGGTTACGATCAGGATGGCATTGGCTACCGATACACCGGTAGACATAATAATGCCCATATACGATTGCAGGTTCAGCGTAGCGCCGGTGGCCAGCAGTAACAGCAATGATCCTAATAATACAGCCGGCACCGTAGCCAGTACAGTAACGGATAAACCGAACGACTGGTAATTGGCTGCCAGCAGCAGCAAGATCACTACAATAGCCGCCAGCAGCCCGTTTTGCAGGGAGCTGAGTGTTTCTGTTAGTAAGGATGACATGCCCTGCACTTCTGCTATCAGGCCGGTAGGTTTTTCACCCAGGTCATTAATAGCTTTTTGCACCGCAGCTGTAGCCGTACCCAGATCTTTCTTATATACATTGGCGCTTACCGTTACAAAGCGGCGGGGGCCGGAGCGGTCGTACTCACCGGGAATAGTATCTACTGTAAGCGAAGCCACATCTGACAGCACGGGCCGCATAGCGCCCGGCACCAGCGGAACAGCGCTCATTTGCGCTAAGGAGTTCATCATGTATTCCGGCACCTGCACCTGCGTTTGATAGGTGTACGAGCTATGTTCATCCAGCCACAGGTTCTTATTGGTATAACGGCTGGAGGAGGTAGCGGCTGTAATGCTTTTGGATACATTGTCAATAGTAAGACCCATCTGCGCCAGCTTTTGCCGGTCAATACGAATGTTAATGTTCTTAAAATGCTGCGGCTGCGCTATCTGCACATCGCGCAGGTAGCTTACCTGCTGCAGCTGCTGCACCAGGCGTGTGGCATAGCTGATAATATCATTATAATTTTTGCCGGCCACCTTTACCTCTATGGGTGTAGAGGCGCCCTGCGCCATGATCTTTTCTGTTAGCTCAATAGGCTCAAAGGAAAGCCTCACCTCCGGGTAACTTTTCAAAATGTTCTGCCGCAATTCATCCTTCAGCTCATCCATCTTTACCTTATAATCTTCATCCAGGTTCACCTGTATCACTGCTTCATGTGTGCCGCTGGTAAAAATGTACAGGTTACTGGTGCCGAAATTACTGGGCACCAGGCCTACGTAAGCTGAGCTAATGGCTACGTTGTTATGCACCGTGGAATCTATAACCTGCAGAATACCCTTTACCGCGCGTTCCGTTACTTCCAGGCGTGTACCATCCGGCTCGCGCACACGCAGCTGCAGCTGCCCTACATTGGATTTTGGCAGCAGGTCCTTCCCTATTATTACAAAACAAAAACCTGCAGCGCCTAATGCCAGCACCAGGTAAATGATCACGATCAGCTTACGGTATGGCATCCATTTTTCCAACCGTGCACCCAGGTTTGTTTTAATGCGGTTAAAGAAACCTTCGTTTTGAGGGTGTTGACGATGATCCTCTACTTCATCTACCTCCTGGTCATTTAATGCCAGCCCGGCATGTGCATGCTGGAACATATCGGCTTTCAATAACCAGTTAGCTATTACCGGCACCAGTGTTTGCGCAGCAATGAACGATACGATCATGGCAAACGCAATGGATAACGACAGCGGCAGGAACATAGCCCGCGGCACCCCGCTCATAATAAAGGCAGGCGCAAACACGGCCAGTATACACAACAAGATCAGCAGCAGGGGAAATGATATTTCCGAACAGGCATCCAGGATGGCCTGGCGCTTATTCTTGCCCATTTCCAGGTGCTGATGTATGTTCTCAATGGTTACAGTGGCCTGGTCTACCAGTATGCCAATAGCCAGTGCCAGCCCGCTCAGCGTCATAATATTGATGGTTTGCCCGCAGAGGTTCAGGAAGAACACCGCGCTTAAAATAGCCACCGGTATAGTAACGATCACGACTAAACTGCTTCGCCAGTCGCGCAGGAACAGCAGCACCATTAAACCCGTGAGCAGCGCGCCCAGCAAGCCTTCCGTCATCAGGCTTTTGGCGGAGTTCATTACAAAAACCGACTGGTCAAATTCATAGCTGATGTTCACATCATCCGGCAGCAGGCTTTTCATTTCCGTCATCTTGGCTTTTAGTGCCTGCACCACTTCCCAGGTAGAGGCATCGGCCGTTTTTACCACGGGTATGTATACGGATCGCTTACCATTTACCAGCGCATAATCCACGGTAATATCCGCTGCATCTGATACGCGGGCAATATCACGCACAAACACGGAAGTAACGCCGCTGGTGGTTATGGGAATGTCCTCAAAATGCTGCACCTTTTCTTCCAGTGAATTAATGGAGGTTACATACATGGTATTACCCACCCGCAGGTTACCGGAAGGGGTAATGGTATTGTTCTTTGCAATAGCGCCCACTACTTCATCCGGCGAAAGGTTATAGGTGCGCAGCTTTTGCGGGTCTACATTTATCACTACTGTTCTGGCGTTGGAGCCAAAGGGCGGCGAGGCAGAAAGGCCGGGCACCGTGGCAAACAGCGGGCGTATGCGGGTTAGCACCAGGTCAAACATTTCTTTCAGCGACCGGGTTTTGCTGCTGAACACCAGCTCCCCTACGGGTAATGAAGACGCATCAAAACGCACTACCTGCGGCGGTAATGCGCCGGGCGGAAAGAACGCCATGGTACGGTTCACCTGCAGCGCTACCTGCGCAGAGGCTTCCGCCATATCCGTTTTCTCATAAAAAGTAAGCTTGATGAGGGAAAGGCCCTGTGTGTTCTTACTTTCAATATTCTTAATACCATTCACATACAGGAACTGATCCTGCATGCGGGTGGCAAAAAAACCTTCCATTTGCTTGGGCGACATACCCCCGTATTGCTCTATCACATAAATGGTGGGTAAATTCAGCTTGGGAAAAATATCGATGGGAATGCTGCGGATGGCCACTACCGAAAACAATAGTAAGCCAATGAACAGCACCAGCACCGTAATGGGTCTTTTTAAAGCAGCCCTTACCATAATCTTAATTTTTAATTGATTGAATGAACAGGTCCAGGTTGCCGGTAGCTGCTGCTTTGTCTAGATTGGCCTGCAGCCAGTCGTTCAGCACTTCCACATAATCTGTTTGCGCGCGGTACAATACAAAAGAGGCATTGGTAAGATCCACCAGGTTAATGATGCCGGCGCGGTACTGCGCTACTTTTTGCTCATACGCATCTGTGGCTGCCTGCAGCTGCACGGGCAGGTTTTGCAGGCTGGCTTCCGCGGTTTGAATGGCGGTTTGCGCCTGGTGCAGGGCCGTATTTAAGGCCTGCTGCTGCTGTTGCAGCCCGTAATCGCTGGCCTGTATGTTATAGCTGTTCACGGCCAGCTTATCTTTCCGGTGCACCAGGTCAACAATGTTGTAGGTGAATGCAAGGCCCAGCCCATAGTTGAAACGCTGGTAACCCAGGCCGGTAGCCATTGATTTATAATTGTCGGCATTTGTATAATCAATACTGCTACCCCGGCCCCATAAACCGCCTGCCAGCAGGATCTTTGGCAGGTAGCTTTTTTTGATCAGGTTATTGGTGGCTTCATACAGCTCCCGTTGTTTGCGGAAATAGCTTACCAGCGGGTTTTGTGTATCCGGCGTATTACTCCAGGCTGCCGGGCTTAAGGCCACATCATACCGTTTCGATGAGGTATCTATCCGGATGCTGTCGGTTATGCCGGTAAGGAAGGCCATTTGCTGCTGCAATTGCGTGATCTCTCCCTGTTTACGGTCATAGCTGATCTGTGCGCGCGACAGCTCCGCCAGGGCCAGGGAAGAATCCACCCCGGCCCGGATGCCGGCTTTGGCAATGGCCTGAATTACGTTGTACACCGCTTTGTAGCGGTTAATATTCTGCTCATCTACCCCCAGCTGGTACAGGTTACGCAGCATGGTAAAATACAGCTTGCCTACCTGCAGCTTCAGCAGGTATATATCTTTGGAAAGATCGGTTTCCGTTAGCTGTTCATTCACTTCGGCATTTGTTACCCGCGCTTTGCGCAGGCCAAAGTTGATAAGCTCATATTCCCCGTACAGCATACCAATATTGCCGCTGGCCGGTTGTGAAATATTATCCGCGCGGATAGCGCCGGAGGTGGAGATCATTGCCCCTATTGGCAAATAAGTGCCGGTAGCGCTGTTGGCGGTGGCCATGGTTAGCTCGTCCTGGATCTTAAGTGAAGGCAAAGCGGTATGCCGGGCATCCGTAACATTGGCCCGTGCGCCGTTCACCAGCGCCTGCTTTTGTAAGATGGCCGGCAGGTGATGCGTAGCTGCATCCGTTAATTGCCCCAGCGTATAGCCTTGCGGCTGCTGGGCACATACAGCAGCGGGTATTGCCAGCATAATTATGCACACGGCAATACCTACTGCGTTTCTGCAATAGCAAATCATTAAAAAGTATGTTTTAGTGAAAAAGAAAAGTGGAGGAATGTAAAATGTAAAATAATAAATGTAAAATCTTAAATGTAAAAGGCGCAGGCAGTTAACCGCTGCATTCAACTTTTACATTCAGCATTTATCTCGTTCATAAAGTCTTTTAAAAGGTCTCTATGAACCTCCTTCGTCGGTTTAGCATTTAATATTCAACATTTTACATTCCATCTCTTTTCTTTTTCACTAAAACATACT
>NZ_DATCRF010000595.1:0-16362 GCF_036569125.1 Chitinophaga sp.
TGATACGGAAACGGCTGGAGGATGCCTATTTTCTGATCGATAAACGAAGTAAAAAACCGTCTGAAATTTATATTGACCTGGGTTTTGAAGCATTGTCTCATTTTTCATTTGCCTTTAAAAAGTTGTTCGGACAAACGCCAACTGAGCTGTCAACGCGGAAAAACAATACTAATACGTAACCATTTACCACTGGCGTAACCTGACCCTCACAACAAAACAAAATTGAACTCCGCAACAAAGCCGCTCCTGAACTTAATACCGAACTTTGCTGCAGGTATACCTGGAAGTAGGCTTTGAAGACCTTTCACATTTTTCCTTTGTGTTTAAAAAGGAGTTTGGAAAAACGCCGTCGGAAGTAGCGGCCGAGGTATAATTAATGATCATCTGCCGCCTTCATTTTCTTTTTGAAGTCGGGATTCAGCAGATACAACATTTTAAGCGTTGTGGTGTCGGCATTTTTGCTCTTCCTGTATTGTTGGGTAAGTGGCACCGCCTGGTCCCATTGTTTGTCATCCACATAGGCATTGATCAGTTCCAGCGTGCCGGATCCAAAATCAGGCATATTTTGATGCAGCCTTTTCAGGTAAACCAGCTTGTTCACATCATCATTACTTTCTTTACAGATCAATGCACGGTAATAATCCAAAAAGGGATCCTTGTTAATAAGTGAATCCAGGTGGTTAATGCACCGCATGGCAGCTGGGAAGTCTTTCTTCAGGAAATAAGCATCAACCATGAGCAGGTACATATTAGGTGCGTCGGGGTACTCTTGTTGAAACTTGTTTAATGCAGCCAGGTATTTATCATTTCCCAGGCCACTGGCAATTTGAATATATATTATCTTAATGAGCTTCTGCTCCTTCATCACAGCAGGAAGTGTTTCAAAAACCTGGCTGGCCTTTTCATAATCATTTAAATTGATGTATTTTTTGATCAGCTGTACTTTTCTTACATCCTTTTTACCGACTTCCTTTACTGCTTCTTCTTGTTCAGTCATGGACCGGAGCGATTCAGCTAAAGTGTTGCTTAGATTTTCTCCTGTGACATACACAAATATGTCTGCTATTTTAACCTGGTTCCCTTTTTTGATAAGCTCTAAGTCGTGGTAGTTAAGTTGCTCATCGTACAGCCGGAAGACCAGGTGCTGGTGATCGTCTTTTTCATATTGCTTTACCAGCTCATAAGTTCCTTTGTTGCCAAGGGCTCTTACTATTTGAAGGCCAAACTCCCCAGATTTCATACTTTTCATTGCACCTGCCACTATTGATGACGCAAGTTTATCACCGGTGTGGTTCACAACCCTTTTTTTAAAGGCGTCCACGTCCAGCAGCTCATTGAACCGGCTGGCATCACGATGGGCAAAGGCATTTACCAGCGAGGCGGCTACCTCTGCTGCTTCCTTCTTCGTTACCGGCTTTTCCGGCTCAGAACAGGCTATAGCAAAAAAAAGAAATGACAGGAAAATATACTGTGCAGCGGTATTACGGGTCATGGGCTAGTGGATAAATATATTGCAAAAGTAATAAAATAAATTGGCAGAACTTTTATTGTCCTCTGCCCTGAGTATCCGTGAGTTCCTTCGTTAACAGCTTCTTAGCGGCCCTTCTTTCTCCTTTCCAATACATCCGGTGCATATATTTGCGCAGGTGTTTACACCACTCTGTTACTACGGTCAGATGTCCTTTTCTTTTATAAGCCATAGACTAAATATAAAAAGAGGGACAGACTTTCATCCATCCCTTTAAAACATTAGAAGCCAATTTCATTCGATGGTCCCCAAATTTTATTTATGCTAACATTAAAGCCATTACTGAACTTCTCAGGCACAGGAGGCGCTGAATAAAGATTTCCGCTCAGGATGGTCTTTGCGTTCTTGTCAATCCCAACGTAGTTGATCGTCTTTGTTAGCAGTGCTCCGGTCGTTCTATCCGGGTAAATAATATCCACGAATACATCCGCATAAGTACTCATCACAAAGGCATTAAATACCTGCTGGCTCCGACGTGGGATGTTCATAGGAATAAGAAATGCTCCCGAGTATGAATCGCCATATACCGGGCTCAAATAACTGTTCTCAAATCTCAGGTTTACTGTAACACTTGAGTCTGCACTGATGGCCGGGGCGTCTCCTATATTTACTTCCAGGAATCCCACTATACGTTCTAATGACAGATCATATATATTGGTACCCTCAGCGCTTACAGTAATGTCAGCTCCTTTATAAAACACATCCGGAAACGGTGTTGGCGCCATTGTTTCGTCAGGTTGATTTGTGAATACTGCTCCCGCAATAAGCGTAAGGCTGTCTGTAGAAGCCACTAAACCGATCCTGTAATTTCCCTCGGGTAATGAATCGGCAATAATGCCAAAGTTGTCATCTGTTGAGCGCTGGTGTATAAAATCAACCACCTGATTATGACTCTCGAACACGAAGAAATAAATGTCGGAGATCTCGGTGCTGAGTGAAGAATCCTTTGCAGACAGGTTACTTTTTCTACCTAAAGGACTAGGTAGCTGCTCTACCTTCTTTACAAAATCAGTAATACTAACATTAACAGGGACCTTCTTTCCTGATGGAGCGGGCTTGTCCTGGGTTGTCTTTTCCTTTGAGCATGCGAAAAGCAATGCGCTCAGCGCTAACGCTGCAAATAAGCTCTTTTTCATAGATAAGAGATGTTTAAATTTTAAATTGAAATGTTTATGGATTATTGAAGTTAAAAACGGGTTTACATGACCAATGGCTATTAAAATTCAGGTATTTTTTGGGCAACAAACATTAATTGTTTTGCAAAGCAAATGTAGTTGTAAATTTTTGAATGTTCACTTGTGTGCATAAAAAAAGGACAGACTTTCGTCCATCCCTTTAAAGCTTGCGGAGAAGAAGGGATTCGAACCCTTGAAACCCTTTCGAGTTTACACACTTTCCAGGCGTGCCAGTTCAACCACTCCTGCACTTCTCCGGTTGAAAATTCCTATTCAGGGACGCAAAAATAAGGTTTTTACCCACAATTCCAAAAAAAAGCCCGCCATATTGAATTATGGCGGGCTGCCAGGCCTTATTACGGGTTCTGTACCAGGTTCGGGTTCTTATTCATCTCCTCCTGCGGTATAAAGAACAGCTTCCGGTTATCCCCGTTGGGCCGGTGCTGGAACCACTTTTTAGTAGTGAAAATACCGAAACGGATCAGGTCCTGGCGGCGGTGGCCTTCCGCTGCAAACTCCCAGCCCAGCTCATCCAGGAAACGGCCGTAAGTAACATCTGCCCCGCCTTGCAGTTCCGTGATCTGCCCGTTGTTCCAGTAACCATACTGGTAGCTGCTGCCTTTTTGCAGGTCAGCCACCGTAACCGTAGCTTTCGCAGGTGTGGTGCTGGCAAATGCCCGCTGGCGCACCTGGGTCACCAATGCAGCGGCTTCTGAGATCTGGCCGGCACGTAACAGGCACTCCGCTTTCATCATCAGCACATCTGCATAGCGGAATACCGGGAAGTCATTGCTCAAAGAACCTTTAGCCCCTACCTTGATCTCGTACTTACCGATCCGGTAGCCTTCATTGGACTTACTTTTTTCTATGCTCTCCACAAATTTTACATAGTTGATCACTTCCACACCAGCCGGCGTTTTCTGCGGGCCCTGCAGCCAGGTATCTTTTAACCGGGTATCAGCCGCATCATACGTGTCAATAAACTGTGGCACCGCGCAATTGCCACCCCAGGGCTGCGCTTCCATGCGAAATACCTGCTGGCTCAAAGGATCCAGTGTTTTCATATGGATAATAAAGCCCAGCGCATTCACGTCGTCATAGGGAATAGTAAAGATCAGCTCCCGGGATGTTTCATTATTGGTCTTGAAGTTATCGCGGTACTGCGGCTCCAGCATATAACCTACCGTACCGGCAGCCTGTATGATATCATTACACTGCTGTAAACATTGCGGGAAAGCTGCTGTACCGGTATACACCTGCGCATTCAGGTATATTTTAGCTAACAGTGTTTTAGCCGCCCATTTATTAAAACGGCCGTACATGCCGGTACCGGCCGATTCGCGGAGCTGCGCCATATTATCATTCAGCTCCTTCACCATAAAATCATATACCTCCTGCCGCTTGCTTTGTTTGGGAACAGAAAGATCCTTGTAGTCAGTGATCAGCGGTACATTACCAAAGTTGTCGCACAAAATGTAGTAATAGTAAGTGCGCAGCGCCTTCAGCTCTGCCAATAGGCTTGCCTTTGCCGCCCCTACTGGCAGCTCGCCGGATTCAATTAATGAAATGGCGCGGTTGGCATTTACAACGCCAAGGTATACACGCCCCCATAATGCGCTGGGCTGTTCCTGCAAAGAGGTCCAGGTGTGGCGGTGCATACGCTGATAGGTGCCGCCATCATACCAGCCGTTAGGCCGCGCTGGTGTAATAATCTCATCGGCGCTTTCCTCCTGCAGGTCAAATAAGCCCATCCAGTCGGCCATTACAGGCCGCAAAGGGCTGTAGGCCTGCGCAATGATAGCCGATGTATCTGATTCCTTGTAGGTAATATTTTCTTCCACGATCTCCGAAAAAGTTTCAGGATCCAGTTTGGTGCATGCGCTGCCTGTGAACATCATCACAGCTATCATCATCAAACCTGTATATATACAATGCCTGTTTTTCATAACTATTGTTTTAAAAAGTAAGGTTTACGCCTGCGGTAAAAGTGCGGGTGGTAGGGTACTTATCCCGCTCATCATCACCAGGCGCCAGGCCGGTGCGGTTCACTTCCGGGTCAATACCTTTATAACCGGTAATGGTAGCCAGGTTCAGGGCAGCTACATAAATGCGCGCATTCCGTATATATTTTAAACCCTTGGTGTTGAAGTTGTACCCCAGGGTAACGTTATCTATTTTCCAGTAATCGCCATTTTCAATGTAATAGCTTACCAACGCCAGGTCATCATTCAGCCGTGTTTTACCATATACGTTATCAAACGCCGTTTTAAGCATGTTGTACTGCACTACCTTCGGGTTCTCGTAAAACAGCCGCTGAAAGTTCAGCACCTGGAAACCAAATGCACCGCGCATGGTAACATTCAGGTCAAAGTTCTTGTACCGCACACTGTTATTCCATCCCAGGAAATGTTTGGGTAAACCGTTACCCAGGATCTTTTTATCATCCGGACTTTTATCTGCGCTGGCTACCGGTTTGCCGTCTTTTCCTTCAATGATCCAGCGGCCGTTATCATCAATACCAATAGATCTGTAGCCATAAAAATTACCGATAGGCTTACCTACCTGCACGCGGTGGGTAGCTTCCTGTATAGGTTCCCCGGTGTAACCGGCATCAAAGTAATCGTTGGTAGCGGCAAAGCTGCTGCTGGAAAGAGACACCAGCACATTTTTGTTGGTGGAGTAATTGAAGCCGGATGTCCACTGGAAATTTTTGCTGCGTACCGGTACAAAGTTTAGCAGCACCTCAAGCCCGGTATTCCTGATCTGCGCGGCATTAGCCACAATCTGCGGCATAGGGTAAGGCGGCACCGGTACCTGGTAATCAAACAGGGCATCTTTTGTTAAACGGCGGTAAGCATCTATGTTACCATAAATACGGCCGTCCATCAATGAAAAGTCCAGCCCTATGTTATACTCCTCTTTCTTTTCCCAGCGCAGGTCTGCATTGGGATTACGCACGGCATCCAGGCCCTGCACCCATACCCCGTTTATCAGAAAGCGGTTGCCATAATTAAAGCTGCGCAGGGAGGCGTACAGGTCATTCGGGATAGTACCGGTAACGCCAAAGCCTGCACGAAGCTTCAGGTCATCCAGCCAGGTAAGGCCGCTCATAAAAGATTCTTTGCTTACGCGCCATCCCAGCGATACAGCGGGAAATGTACCCCAGCGGTTATTGCTGCCGAATTTGGATGATCCTTCATGGCGCACACTGGCCAGCAACAGGTATTTATCATCCCAGTTATAGCTTAGCCTTCCAAAGAAACCTATCAGCTTCCATTTGTCTTTAGAGCTGCCCATAACAGCATCGCCACGTTTTAAGGCATTGCCGGTTTCCATGCTGTTGTAGGAATATTGATCCGTTGGAAAATCCCAGTTCTGCATGTAAAAATTCTCCTGTGTATTATCCTGGTAGCTGTAACCGCCCAATAAGCTTAAACGGTGCTTTTGAAAGCTGCGCGCATATTCCGTAGTAAATTCCAGCAACTTATCACGCCGGTCTGAGCTGCCCCGGGAAGCATACCCATTGCGGTTATTTTTTACGGTAGATACATGTTTCTTGGTTTCTGCATACCCCCTGGTTTCCGACCATTGATTGCCGGACAGCAACAGCTTAAACTTCAGGTCCTTAATAGGTTCCAGTGTAAGGCTGCCGTTCAGGCGCGTTTCCCTTTCGTCATTTTGCCCGTATGATTCCATGAGGTAAGCCACCGGGTTATCATAGAAATAAATGTTACGTTCCAGCCAGTCGCCTTTTGAATTGCGCACACTGTCTGTTGGATTACGTATCAGCGCCTGCCGGTACACATAATTATTAAAGCTGTTCCCATCGCTGAAACCACCTTCGCCAACATCCACGCCAGACCAGTAGGTACGGCTGCGGGTTATCACATTCAGGTTGGCCTTCAGCTTGCCATCCAGCATAGTATGGTTCACATCTGCACGGCCGGTTACCTGTTTATTGTCGGAGTTGAGGAAAAGGCCCTGCCAGTTGCGGTAGTTCAATGATGCAGTAACATTGGTAGTGGCGCTGCCGCCCTGGAAGGTGAGGTTATGTGTATGGCTCACCGGGGTGCGCGTGATTTCCTTCAGCCAGTCGGTAGAGGCGCCGTAGTCCGCAAAGTCAATACCTTCCCTGATCAGCCGGCGGTAATCATCCCCGGTTAAAAATTCCGGGCGGCGGGCAATGGTTTGCACACTTACATAGCCATCATACTGCAGGGTGGGCCGCATATCGCCATGCAGCTTTTTAGTAGTGATCAGGATTACGCCATTGGTGCCGCGCGTACCGTAAATAGCTGCTGCAGAGCCGTCTTTCAGCACATCAATGGATTCAATATCTTCCGGCGCTACTGTATTTAAAGTACCGGGAATACCATCTATCAATACCAGTGGCGAGGTGCCTGCTTTTAAGGTAGTGATGCCACGCAGCTGGATCTGTGTATTAGCTGTGGGGTTGCCGCTGGGGGTAGATATGGTTAGCCCCGCTACTTTACCCTGTATCAGCTGTGCTGCATCACGTACCGCGCCTTTTACAAAGTTCTCAGATTTTACACTGGCAATGGCGCTGGTTACATCGCCTTTACGCTGTGTTCCATAACCTACTACCACTACTTCATTCAAACCTACCTCGGTGGATTCCAGCTGTATATCTACGGTGGAGCGCCCGTTCAGCGGCATCTCCACGGTTTTCATGCCTGTAAACTTAAAGATCAGCGTTTTGCCGCCGGCAGGTACGGTAAGCGTATAATGACCGTCCACATCCGTAATGCTGCCGGTATTGGTGCCGGCTACGGACACGCTGACACCTGGCAGCGGATTGCCTTCCTTTGCATCTGTGACCTTGCCGGATACCGGTCCCTGAGCCAGCAGGTATCCCGATGCAAATAACCACGGTATTAATAGCAGCGTGGCCTTAACGTGAAATAAGCGCATGTCATATGTTTTAATGGTAAAAAAGCTACAATGAATTACAGTGCCGGCTAAAATGTCCCGGGCCGATGCTGGTCTCCTTACTTTGGTTGAATGTTCAGTACGATCTGTGAGGATAAAATTACAGAGTAAAATAAGTGTCTATGTCACACTAATTAACCGATTGTTTGCGAAAATTAACTGCCTGCAAACTTGATAAGATATTCGGAGGGGAGGACAGAGCGGGGAAGAAGGTAAAATGTAAAATCTTAAATGTAAAATGTAAAAGGGAATGCAGCGGGTCCGATGTGGTTCGCTGCATTCCCTTTTACATTTATCTCGTTCATAAAGTCTTTTCAATGGTCTCTATGAACCTCCTTTGTCGGTTTATCTCGTTCATAAAGTCTTTTCAATGGTCTCTATGAACCTCTTTCGCCGGTTTATGATCTTACATTTTAAATTTTACATTCTGTGGGGGTATCTCCTATTATTGATATGTATAGTCTTACAATTCCGGGTTTTGCGCGTAGCTGCTCCACAGCTCATCCAGGCTTTTACCGGTCTGGGTTTGCCAGATCTGCGGAGTGTATTTCCGGTTGCGCATGCTCTCATCCAGCACTTTTACAATACCGGGTTTTACTTTCTTCTCCAGCCAGGCCAGGAAGCGGGCAGTAGTGCGGTAGCTTTGTGTATAGTTTTGTGCAGATGAGTACTGCGGCAGCTTCCAGTTGGCGCCTGCATTATCTACCCCAAACGCATAACGTACATAATCTGCAATACCTTCTGTTAACCAGCCGGGGCCGGCATCGTCGGGATAATTCTGTACAATGTGCATTACTTCATGTGTAACCACATCTATATCTTCCGGGTGCTTGCGGAACCATTCGGGGCTAAAGTTTACCTCGCCGCTACTGGCATTGGTGGCCGCTACCCCATCGTATTCAGGGTTTATTATAAAGGTTACTTTCCGCAAGGTTTTTTTATTGAAAGTATCGGCCAGCTTGGGATATACTTTAAAAAATACATCTTCCAGCTTCTGCTTCACCTCCGGGTTAAAGGTGGAATCTTTGTTCAGCACCAGCAATGTATAGCCGCCGTGCTTGATCTTATCACGGCTATCATATTTACTGATGTTCTGGGCTTGCACAGTTAACATAGGCAAGAGCAGGGCGGGTAACCCCATTAACCATTTACTCATAATTTTTAGTTTAATCTGCTTGTATATTGGTTGGCGCAACCAAGATAGCTGCTTTCTTCCAGCCGCGCAATATGCAGATCAAACCATTCATATATTAGCCATTTACCGGTGTCAGGTTCATTTAAACCTGTCACCGGTAAATGATATTACTGTGCGCTGGCCAGCAATGCTATATCCAGGTCAAAATCATCATAGATGGCTTTATCGCCCAGGTTCTCAAAAAAGCTTTTTGAGCGGAACTTAATATCGTATTTGGTGCGGTCTATTTTTACCGATGCTTTGGCGCTAAGCTTACTGCCATTAATAACAACAGTGGCAGGGAAGCTGAGGTCATGCGTAATGCCTTTAATAGTAAGCTTACCTGTAACCGTATGCTGGTTGCCGCTTACCGGCGTCACACTGCTGATAGTAAAATTAGCTGCAGGGAATTTTTCCACTGCAAAAAAATCCTCGCTCTTCAAATGCCCGGTAAGCTTTGCGTTGCTGTCTGCATCTTTCAGATCAGTAACGGTAATAGAGCGGGTATCCAGCTCAAAGCTGCCACGCTGCAGCTGGTTATTATCCAGCTCCAAAGTACCGCTGCTGATACGGATGCTGCCGGTGTGCTGCCCGGTTACTTTCCTGGCGGTCCAGGTTAGGCTGCTGTTGGTTTTATCTACCACGAAAACAGTGGACTTAACAGCGGTGCTGCTGCTAAATAAATGGTTGCTGTGCTGCACAGTACCGGTAGTAAAAGGGCTAAGCTTATTCACCTGTGTTACGGTTGATTGTACAGTATATGCGATGAGTATAACGATCACGCCTATAGAGGCAAAGGAAGCTGCGTATTGCATAAAAAAAGGATTGACTGCCCCTGTTACAAATACCTGCAAGGCCACCGTAGCAGCCTCGCAGGCCTAACAACAGAGAACAAAAGTTAAACGTTGGTTTTGGATCTTTACTTAGTATGTTATTTTAGTAAGGTGGTATAGTTGCGTTAACAACAACAGGGCATGCAGCCGGAAGATGAGATCAGTAAAGGTTTTGAAGGCATGTTAGTTAATTTATAGGTGCTGGTTTTTATAAATCAACTAATTAATGGTGGTGATTAATTAGGGTGGTGATACAAATATAAAAGAGGCTTATTAAACTACCAAATAATATCCTACAAATTTTGTAGACTAATAAAAATAGCAGCATAAAAGGTAAGAGCCGGATAGACATCAAGCTCCGTCAAGCTATCCATTAAGACACAACGTTTAGTAAAAAACGGATGATGTATGAGATCATCCGGTAAGTTTAAGGCGATGCTGCCAGTCCCAAAGATGATGTTCCCCCAAAAAGGAAGCCTGATGAATATCAGGCTCATTCCTTATTTGGTTTAACCATTAAAAGACACAAAATGATTCTTGCAAACATTCACATGACAATGACAATATATTAACCCGTAACAAAGCGTACGGTAAAAGAATTTTATGCGGGGCCGGTTATGAAGAGGATGGCTGTTTATTTTGTTTTATTACTTGTGCTCTGAAAGCAGCCATAAAAAATGTCCCCCCTTCCAGATATGGCCGGGTAATGATCTTTTAAATGCAATACCCCAATATTTTGAACTCAAATAAACAGCGATTCCTGAACCGGAAGATGGGTTGATTATCTCCCTCGTTTCAGGATCAAAATTAAACAGATTCTAATTTTAATATGTTAATCATCGGTTAACGTAGAAAGTTTTTAGGCTGCATCATGTGCTTTCTGAAATGCCCTGTGGTAGCGGATTTGAAGTCAGCCACAATAGAGTGCGGCTGGGCCGCAGCAGGCCACTGCTATCCCGGTGCAGTAGGCAATAAATAGCTGCTTACTGAGAGTATGTTTGCGTTTTTTGCCACCAGGTTTTGAGAATGTTTCTGCACATTCATCCACGGGGTTTTAGCGCCTTTGTATTCTCTATTCCTGCCATTTGTAACCCGGCATCATTGTGCTTATAGATGGCACCCATCTAAAGTACCGCGATAACAACAAAAACTCATCTGCAGGAAATACTCTTGCAGCATCACTTATCCCAAAGCATTCGTCTTAACAAGAAAGCATTGTTTGAAGAAAATGTTACTTGTAGTATCACCCAACATCATCACTACTAAGAACGGGAATTGCAAGATGGCCTGATCTCTTCCAGGGTTACAACCAGTACCGCCGTGGTATCCAGGGATTTTCATGCTCTCACGAAAGTGTTATTACCTATTAAAAAAAATAGTGCTGCTGCTTCAAAAAAAAGTTGAAAAAAATTTCAGCAACCGGCTAAAATCGTTAACACTATTTAACACTCGTACGTTTGCGGGGAAAATTGCGTGTAAAAAAAAGGTCCCCGCAAAAAATTGCAGGGACTTACCATTTAACCTATATTCTGTACTGTAGCATCAAAACTTTAAAATATCTTCAGGGGAAAACGATGTAAAAGTGCTCAGTATCAACTATTTATAATTTCCTCGGGAAAGTTGCTATCTATCAGACAGCCCGTTTGACGAAAGGTTTAATCTGTAAAAAATTTTTTTTTAGTTTCTCTCTCGAATTGTCCCACCTAAAGATATAATAATTGGCAATATCATGTATACGGAATGTGGTATAATAAGGTTGCCAGGGAAATATTAAATTGCATTTCATGAACCGCATAGACCGCCTTTCCGCTATACTCATCCAGCTCCAGGGTAAAAAGATTGTTAAAGCCGCCGAAATCGCAGAGCGGTTTAACATTAGCCTGCGCACCGTGTACCGCGATGTAAAGGCCCTGCAGGAATCCGGTGTGCCCATAGGAGCAGAGGCCGGCACCGGCTATTATATAGTAGAAGGTTATCACCTGCCGCCCGTAATGTTTAACCGGGAAGAAGCCGCAGCCCTGCTTACCGGCGAAAAGCTGATGGAACAATTCAGCGACCGCTCCAACCGGCAGCAGTTCAGCAGCGCTATGCAAAAGATCAGGGCCGTGCTGCGCGGCAGCGAAAAAGATTTCCTGGAAGTGCTGGACGAGAATATTGCCGTAGTACGTAACCACGCACCGCAGCTGGATGAATTCCCTAACCGCTTTCTTACAGATATACAACAGGCCCTGGGCAAACAGCAGGTGCTGCAGCTGGAATACCGCGCCGCGCACACCAGCGAGTTTACCAAAAGGGAAGTAGAGCCCATCGGCATTTATCATAACAACAATACCTGGTACCTGATTGCCTGGTGCCTGCTGCGCCGCGACTACCGCAACTTCCGTACAGACCGCATCCGCAACCTGCACATCACCAACACCAGCTACGATAAATCCAAACATATTTCCCTGCAGGAGTTTTTGGAACGTCATAACTCAGAACCTGCGCCCAGCCATACTTACAAGGTATGTTTCAGCCTGCGGGTGGCGCGTTACCTGGGCAGCCAGAAATATTACTACGGGCTGGTAGAAGAAAAAACAGACGACCAGCATGTAACGCTTACCTTCATGAACAGCTACCCGCTTGAATATTTTGCACGCTGGATCTTAATGTGGGGCAACGATGTAAAGATTATTACCCCTGATGAGCTAACCCTGCGTATGCAGGAGCTTACACGGGAGCTGGTTACGCATTATAATGTATAATCCAAAAATTCTTTTGTTGCTGCTGACATAACATTGTCACTCCCCCGGTGTTGCTTTACATACAGTATTAAAAAACTGATGTTATGCAGCCGGCTAAAAATTGTTACCTGTTTGTTTTTGATGGTTATTCCGACTGGGAACCTGCGCTTGCCCTCTATGGTTTAAACACCTTTACCGGTGTGGAGGTAGTCACTTTTTCTGAAGATGGGAAACCCGTTACTTCCGGCGGAGGCATTGTGTTAAACCCTGCTAAAAGCCTGGCTGATGTGGATGCCGCAGCTATCGACTTTTTACTGCTACCTGGCGGCCATTCAATGGAAAATGGCAAACACCAGGCGCTTATTCCCCTGGTAACACAGCTGGTGCAGGCGCAAAAACCCCTGGCCGCTATTTGTGGCGCCACGGTTTTCCTGGCCCGCCATGGTTTCCTGGATCATGTGCAGCATACCAGCAATGACCTGCAATTATTAAAAACACGGGTACCGGACTATCAGGCAGCAAAGAACTATGTGCAGGCGCCGGTGATCACCGACCGGCATATTATTACGGCCACCGGCACCGCCATGGTAGAATTTACACAGGCAATTTACCAGGAGCTGGGCTTAGCGCAGCACGAGAACCTCTCCTTCTGGTTACAGTTCTTTCTGAAAAGCGGCGCCCCGCAAATTGAGCACATAGCCCCTTTCCGCTTCTTTTACCGCAGCTACTACACCAACCTGGCCGGTATGATGGGTTTAGTACGCATGGCCCCCAAAGAGCTGGTACGTGCCGCAATAGCGAACGACCTGGAGCTGGCCGGCCCGCAGCACTGGCATTACTATGGTTTCAACGGCGATCCTGAAAGTTATTTCACCCTGGAAATAGGCGTACCGGTAACCACCCTGAAAGAAGTGCCGGCCCCTTATGCCTGCAAAACCGTACCGGCTTTCCAATGTGTAAGCATGCAGCACAACGGCGACTGGGATAACCTGCATGAGACTTACGAAAAGCTGATTAACGGCATGCTGTCAGGCGGCCTGCCCATGAGCGGCCATAACAGGGAGCAATACATTCACTGCGACTTTGAAAACCCTGCGGCTAACATTACGCGGGTACAGGTAGGTATTAAAACTGACCCCGCATGAAAATGCACATCTGGCTGCCCTGGCTACTGGTGATAGTCCTTTGGATGAACAACAATAAACTAAAACATCGTGTAATGAATACTAACAAGATCCTTTGCATCGACAACTTTTTCCTGCCGGCTAATAACCTGCAGGAAAGCCGCCGGTTTTACGCCAACACCCTGGGTCTGGGCATACATTTTGATTTTTCAGAAAAAGGATTGCTGGCCTTCCGGATAGGCAATGATGAAGCAGCCATTATCTTAAAAGACAGCACAAAATTCCCGGATGCCAGGCCGGCCATCTTATTACAGGTATCAGACGTACAGGAGCTGTACATGGCATTATCAGGAAAAGGAGTGCGCTTTACAAAAAAGCCCTATCGCATTAATACCGGTTGGGCAGCAGAGTTACAGGATCCGGCGGGGAATGTGATCGGAATTACGGACTACGATGGAGAGAAGTAAGGTGAAAAATAATGTGGGAATTATAATACGCCAGGCTGGTGTAAACGCATTCATCTGCACATTTGCATATCCGCCCATCTGCACATCTGCATCATTCCCCCAGCCCTAAGAGGTCTATGGCTTGCTGGGCAGCTATCTGGCTGGCATCTTTCTTATTAAAGGCTTTGCCGCTGCAGATCAGCTCTCCATCCACCACTGCACCTACGGTAAAAATACGGCGGCCGTTGTCCATCTGCTCTTCCAGCAGCTCAAACTCCAGCACCTTACCGTTCTTATTGGCCCAGCCGTAAAGCTTGTTCTTGTGGTTCATTTCCACGCTTTCCAGCATTTCCAGGTCAATGTAGGGGAGGATAATGCGCTTGTACACGAACTGTTTGGTACGGTTATAACCTTTATCCAGGTATACCGCACCCACCAGGGCTTCCAGGGTATTGCCAAAGATCTGGCTGATCTTGAGAAAGCTGTTGTATTTATCGTAAATGGTGAGCTTGCGCAGGCCCATTTTGATGGCTATTTCATTCAGCTGCTGGCGGTTCACGATCTTGGAACGCATTTCAGTTAAATAGCCTTCTGTTTTGTAGGGGTATTTGCGGAACAGGTAATCGCCTATAATGGCGCCCAAAATGGCATCACCCAGGTATTCCAGCCTTTCATTGCTTTCCAGGAACTTTTCTTTGCTGGAACGGTGGCTGAGGGCCACTTCATACAATGAGAAGTTACCTGGCGCAAAGCCAAGCAGGTTGTAAAGGTCTTTATAAAGTTGCCTTTTCCTGGTTACGAAGCGATATAAAAATCCTGGCAGTAATTTCACAACACAATCAAGCAACGAATTTTTTGAAAATAACGGAGGCATTATGGCCGCCGAAGCCAAAGGTATTACTTAATGCAGCGTTGACAGCTCTTTTTTGTGCGACGTTAAAAGTAAAGTTCAGGCGGGCGTCCAGTATAGGATCGTCTGTAAAATGATTAATGGTAGGAGGTACAATGCCGTCAATAATAGACATGATGGCTGCTATGGATTCTACCGCGCCGGCTGCGCCGAGTAAATGCCCGGTCATGGATTTGGTGGCGCTGATGTTTAACTGGTATGCGTGCTCCCCAAAGACCTGCTGAATGGCTTTTACCTCTGCCACATCGCCTAAAGGCGTAGAGGTGCCGTGTACATTAATATAATCAATATCCTGGTTGCTCATCCCGGCATCTTCCAATGCCAGCCGCATTACATTCATAGCCCCCAGTCCTTCCGGGTGCGGTGCTGTAATATGGTGTGCATCTGCCGTGGCGGCTCCTCCCGCTAACTCTACATAGATCTTGGCGCCCCTGGCCATCGCATGGTCATACGATTCCAGCACCAGTGCGCCTGCTCCTTCGCCCATTACAAAACCATCCCTGTCAAGGTCAAAAGGCCGCGAAGCAATTTTAGGATCATCATTTCTTTCAGACAAAGCCTTCATAGCGTTAAACCCGCCTACACAGGCTTCGTTGATCACATCTTCAGAACCACCGGTGATCATTATATCAGCCTTCCCGTACCGGATCTGGTACATGGCTTCAATAATCGCGTTGGTAGAGGAGGCGCAGGCAGAAACTACTGAGAAGTTAGGTCCCCGGAACCCGTGCCGGATCGAAATGTGGCCTGCAGCTATGTCGGTGATCAGGCGCGTAATCAGAAAAGGGCTGAAACGTGGCGTTCCATCCCCCAGGTAGAAATCTCTCATTTCATGACAGAAATTGATCATTCCCCCTACGCCGGTCCCCCAGATAACGCCTACCCTGTTTATATCTACAGTGTGGCGGCTGATGTTGGCATCCTGTACAGCATGGTCCGCAGTAATAACGGCCGTTTGGGTAAACGGATCCATTTTGCGCGCTTCCTTTTTGTCAAGATATTGGGTGGGATCAAAATTTTTCAGTTCGCAAGCAAAACGGGTTTTAAACTTGGAAGCATCAAATTGTCTGATAAAATCGGCGCCGGATACACCGTTCGTCAACCCCTGCCAGTAATCCTGAACGGAATTGCCGAGCGGTGTAAGCGCGCCTAAACCTGTAACGACTACGCGTTTTGGTTGCATTAAAACAATTCTGGTTAAGTAGGATTATTTTACATGTTCTTCCAGGTAAGCTACGGCCTGGCCAACAGTAGTAATAGTTTCAGCTTGTTCGTCAGGAATGGAGATGTTAAATTCTTTTTCGAATTCCATGATCAGTTCTACCGTATCCAAAGAGTCAGCACCTAAGTCGTTGGTAAAGCTGGCTTCAGGAGTTACCTCGGCTTCGTCAACGCCCAATTTGTCAATGATGATCTTTTTAACTCTTGATGCAATGTCTGACATAATTTTAAGTGTTTTTGGTTTAAAACTTGACTGCAAAAATATAATTTTTATTGAA
>NZ_DATCRF010000596.1:0-10821 GCF_036569125.1 Chitinophaga sp.
GCTTCAGGCCGCACCCTGTCAGGCGCCACCGCCCGCCTGCACCGTACCTTACGCGAATTCCGCATACGCGGCGTAAAAACCAATATCGGTTTCCTGGAAAATGTGATCACACACGATATTTTCCGCAAAGGCAACTGCACCGTTGGTTTTATTGATAAACACCCCGAGCTGTTTAAGCTGGCGCAGATCCGCGACAGGGGCACCAAAACCCTGCTATACCTGGCAGATGTTACGGTGAACGGCCACCCGGATGTGAAGGTGAAAGACCCCAACCGCAGGTTCCGCACGCCGCAGGTGCCGGCCTATTCCCGTATTACGCCTTTCCCGGAAGGCACTAAGAACAAGCTGCAGCAAATGGGGCGCGATGACTTTGCGCGCTGGCTGCGGCAGGAAAAACCGGTATATTTTACAGACACCACTTACCGCGATGCCCACCAAAGCCTGCTGGCTACCCGGGTGCGTACCAAAGATATTATGGCGGTAGCAGAAGGCTATGCGCGTAACAACCCGCAACTGTTCTCAATGGAGGTTTGGGGCGGCGCCACCTTTGACGTATCCATGCGCTTTTTGCATGAATGTCCCTGGAAGCGCCTGCAACAGATCCGGCAGGCCATGCCCAACCTGTTGCTGCAAATGCTGTTCCGCGGTGCTAACGGTGTCGGCTACTCGGCCTACCCCGAGAACCTGATAGCCAAGTTCATTGAAAAGAGCTGGGAGAACGGTATTGACGTATTCCGCATTTTTGATTCCCTGAACTGGGTAGATGCCATGGCCCCCAGCATACGCTTTGTGCGCGAATACACCGGTGCGCTGGCCCAGGCAGCCATTAGCTATACCGGCGATATCCTGAACAAGGACAATAAAAAGTACACGCTTCAATATTATGTGGACCTGGCTAAACGCCTGGAAGATGCCGGCGCCCACATGCTGGCTGTAAAAGATATGGCGGGATTGCTTAAACCGCAGGCTGCATCCGTATTAATAAGCACCCTGCGCGAAGCCGTGCAGCTGCCTATCGTATTGCATACGCACGATACATCATCCGTGCAGGCCGCCACTTACCTGAAAGCCATAGAAGCCGGCGTGAACGTGGTAGACGGCGCAATAGCCTCCCTGAGCGGCCTTACCTCGCAGCCTAACCTGAATGCGCTGGTGGCCATTTTAGACGGGCATGAAAGAAGCCGCCCCATGAACCTGGCCTCCCTGAATGAGTACAGCAATTACTGGGAAGATGTACGCGAATACTACTATCCCTTTGAATCAGATATGAAGGCCGGCACCGCGCAGATCTATGAGAACGAGATCCCCGGCGGGCAATACTCCAATCTGCGCCAGCAGGCAGAATCACTGGGCCTGGGCACGCAGCTGGAAACCATTAAAAAGAACTACGCTGTGGTGAACCAGCTGTTTGGCGATATTGTGAAAGTAACGCCCAGCTCCAAAGTAGTAGGGGATATGGCCCTGTTTATGACAGCCAACGGGCTAACAAAAGAGGATGTGATGGATGAAACCCGCAACCTCTCGTTCCCCGCATCTGTAACAGGCTTTTTCCGTGGCGATCTTGGAGTGCCATATGGCGGTTTTCCGGAAAAGCTGCAGCGCATTGTGCTCAAGGGTGAGCAGCCTCTGAAAGGCAAACCCAATGAGCATTTGCCGCCTGTTGATTTTGACAGCGATTTTGCAAAGTTCCAGCTGAAATACCCGCAGGCCGAGTTCCTGGATTACCTCAGCTATCATATGTTCCCTAAAGTGTTTGATGAGTATTACCATCATGCCATGATCTACGGGAATGTAGAAGCCATTCCCACACCAGCCTTCTTCTATGGGTTAAAGCTGGGCGAGGAAATGCTGGTGACCCTTAGCAAAGGCAAAACCATTATTGTAAAGCTGCTGTACGTGCAAAAGGCCGATGAAAGCGGCATGTGTACCGTAGTATTTGAGCTCAATGGCTATACCCGCCGCGTGCAGGTAAGGGATCATTCCGTATCCAGCCTGGTGCCGGTTAATAAAAAAGCCGCTAACCCCGAGCTGGAAATAGGCGCGCCCTTGCAGGGCAAGCTCTCCAAGCTGCTGGTGCGTGCAGGCGATACCGTTGGCAGCAACACCCCGCTGTTTATTATTGAAGCCATGAAAATGGAAACAACGGTAACGGCAACACGTACTACTAAGGTAAAAGCCGTGCATTTACCGGAAGGCACCATGGTGCAGCAGGATGACCTGGTAGTGGAGCTGGGGGAATAGGCTGAACTGCCTATTGAGGTTTATCCTCTGGTTCTTTTTTTAGCTTGGAAGCAAAGGTAAAACCTGTTGAAGCAGGAGGGGCAGACTGTTGCTCATTTACCTGGGAGGCCAGCCTGAAACCGGATGAGGGAGGCGGGCCGCCCGGCGACCTCCTGATGCCGGATGCCAGTGAAAAACCGGGCAGGGGTGATTGAGTGGGTGTGCCTTCTTCAGATTGCTTTTTTACTGAGGAAGCAGTGGTAAAACCGCCGCTAAAGGAAGGCGTTGTACCGCCCTTGTTTATATTTGATGCGGAGCCGAATCCAGGTAAGGGACCGCCGCTGCCGGGCGGTTTCCCAAAACCGAATGAGAAGCTGGGAGGCATCTGATCATCCGGGCCCGGGCTATCGGGACCAAATGATATAGGTGCTGTTGTTGGCGGGGCAACGCTCACTGCATAACGGATCTGGCCGGTTGGGGTAACCACTACGCTTTTGATCAAATGTCTTTCTTCTAAAGTGGTGGTTAGCTTCACCCCGCTTACACTAAGGCCCATTTGGGCCAGGGTTTTCAATATATCCACTGCTTTACCAATGCTTTCGTGGCTTCCGCCTACTACAAAATATTTTATGGATGAAAGCAGGTTATATTTCTCACCAAATGCAGCCTTTAATTTTCCTAAAATATAAATGGCTTTATGCGAAGGCATCATGCTGTGAAACAGGGCGCTTACCTGCTCCCCTTCAAGAGTAGCAGTTAGCCCTACGGTAATACAGGGCCTCATTTCATCCGTATAAATTCCTCTTCTTGAAGGAACTGCCTGGTCCCACCGGTCTGCGCTCACTTTAGTGGTTTTTTCAGACAGCGCTTCTATTTTTTCCATACTTACCTGTTTTATTTCCGGGAACCGGAGGGACAATTCCTCTGCTTCACCTTCCTGTGACAGGTAATCATCCACTGAATCTTCCAGGTCATTATCTGACATTACCTCTTGATACAGTTTTTCCGGTGTAATGCCTTCAAGAGTATCCTCTTTTTTCAGCCTTTCATAGGTTTTTACGAAGGCATTTATTGAAGGCTTGAACCTTTTCTTGCCTGTTTGCGGTAATTCATTATGATAATGATAGAGCGTCATTAAATGTTCCCGCATTTCATCATCTTCCC
The DNA here is from genome assembly GCF_036569125.1 of Chitinophaga sp. Classification (GTDB taxonomy): domain Bacteria; phylum Bacteroidota; class Bacteroidia; order Chitinophagales; family Chitinophagaceae; genus Chitinophaga. The sequence goes on from NZ_DATCRF010000596.1 coordinate 3,385, forward strand.
GCGGGCCTTCCAGCGTGCTTGGGGGTACCGGTAACGGCGGATGTTCGGCGCGTACCTGCTTCATGATTGTCCGGTAAAGTTTCACCTGTCCAATAGGCACATATACATAATCTTCATAAACGGCGTCATAGATCTTTTTGTGCGTTTTTTCCCAATTGGGAAATGGCTGATCGCCTGGAAAGCTTACCACTACCCGGCCATCAAAAACAAAAACACCCTGGACAACTGGTTGTTGTATGGTTGTATGTTCCGCTTCCAGCCGCAGCGGAACAGCGGATTTATGAATGCCCTGTTGCGTATTGCTATCCTGTACAGAGTGATGAGAATTGGTTTGTAACCGGTCGGGGTAGTATTGATACGGCATATAATGAGGGATGTTTAAGTATAGACGATAGTAAGGTATGAAAAAAAACACAACTGGCATCACCTGTCCGCAAGCGGACACCCGCCTGTTCCAATACCGGACAAGGCAAACAATTTCAGGTAATTAACAAACTGATTATCAACCGCATTAAACTCCGGCATTCAATTAGTAAGTCAAATACTATCTTACAATCGGGGAAAATAGCTGCATATGCTTAATGCTCAATTCAAAACAGCCTGGCGCAACCTGCTTAAGAACAAATCGCAGTCAGTGATCAATATTGCAGGATTATCGGTAGGTATAGCCCTTTCCATACTCATTGGTTTGCTGATCTGGGATGAGCTGTCCTTTGACCAATACCATCAAAACCATGACCGTATTGCTATGGTAATGACCAACCAGTATGTGAACGGGGAAATACAAACCGGCGGTGATGAGCCTATGCAAATGGCCCCTGAGCTGCGGGTGAAGTACGGCAGCTATTTTAAGTACGTGGTTACCTCCACCTATCCCAATGGGCACATCCTTTCCTTTGGAGATAATAATCTCAATAAGAACGGCAGTTATATGGAGCCGCAGGCGCCGGAAATGCTTACCCTGCAGATGCTTAAAGGCACCCGCGCCGGCTTGCAGGACCCTGCTTCCATTTTGTTATCCGCATCTGTAGCTAAAGCTTTTTTTGGAGAGGCCGATCCCGTAGGTAAGCTCATGAAAATTGATAACAAGCTGGATGTAAAGGTAACCGGCGTATATGAAGACCTGCCTGCTAACACCACCTTCTCAAACCTGGGCTTCATATCGCCCTGGGACTTATATGCCAAAAGCGAAGACCTGGCAAGCAAAGCAGGCTGGGGGAACCGCTGGTTCCAGACCTATGTGCAAATAGCGGATAATACGGATATGCAGCAGGTATCTGCCAAGATCAGGAATGTAGGACTGCAAAGGATCAATGGCGATGCCTTTAAGCCGCAAACATTCCTGCACCCTATGAACCGCTGGCACCTGTATTCCAGGTTCAGGAACGGGGTAGCGGCAGGCGGCCGCATACAGTTTGTATGGTTCTTTGGCATTATTGGCGGGTTTGTGCTGCTGCTGGCCTGCATTAATTTTATGAACCTGGCCACGGCACGGTCAGAAAAACGGGCCAGGGAGGTGGGTATCCGCAAGGCTATCGGCTCCGGCCGGGGGCAGCTGATCCTGCAGTTCCTGGGAGAATCTGTGCTTACGGCATTCATTTGTTTCTTATTATCCCTGTTGTTGGTAAGCCTTATACTGCCCTGGTTTAACGGGATCGCAGATAAAAAGCTTACCATCTTATGGGGGCAACCTATATTCTGGTTACTGTGCCTGGGTTTTACCTTGTTCACCGGCGTGCTGGCCGGCAGCTATCCTGCATTATACCTTTCGGCCCTGAAACCGGTAAAGGTGTTAAAAGGACCTTTTAAGGCGGGGCGCTTTGCCGCTGTGCCGCGTAAAACACTGGTGGTAATGCAGTTCTCCATTTCAGTAACGCTGATCATTTGCACCATTATTGTTTTTAAGCAGATCCTGTATGCAAAAGACCGTCCTATTGGGTTTAACCGCAATGGCTTATTAACCATGCGTATGATCACGGAGGAAACCCGTAAAAATTATCCGGCCTTCCGCGATGCGCTGCTGCAAAGCGGGGTAGTAACCAGTGTGGCGCAATCCCAAAGCTCTGCTATGTATGCAGGCGTTACCAATATTGGTTTCAGCTGGCGTGGTAAAGACCCCGATATGCAGGATGAAATTGTAACCATGGCCATTACCCCCGAGTTTGGAAAAACCATTAACTGGCAAATGGCGGATGGGCGCGATTTTAATAAGCTCTTTGCCACAGATTCAGCCGGTTTTGTATTAAACCAGGCTGCCGTAAAGTACATGGGTTTTGAAAACCCGGTAGGGGAGATGGTGAATGCCTTTGGCCGCCAGTACCATGTAATTGGCGTGGTAAAGGATATGGTGATGCAGTCTATGTTCGACCCGGTGAGGCCTACTATATTTTACCTGGATGCATTTAACCGGGTAAAGTTTATCAGCCTGCGTATTAACCCTGCGCTGAGTGCCGGTAAGGCCCTGGCGCAGATAGAAAGCATCTTTAAAAAATATAACCCCGTTACGCCGTTTGAATATGCTTTTGCAGATGATGATTTTCAGGCCAAGTTCCAGGATGAAGAGCGCCTGGGCAAGCTGGCGGCCTTTTTCACCATCCTGGCTGTTTTCATCAGCTGTTTGGGCCTGTATGGGCTGGCTGCTTTTGTGGCGGAACAGCGCACCCGGGAAATTGGCGTACGTAAGGTAATGGGCGCTACGGTGTTTAATGTATGGTGCCTGCTATCCAAAGACTTCATGCTGCTTGTTACTATTGCATTGCTGATAGCAATACCTGCAGGGTATTACTTTATGCATGGCTGGCTGCAGCATTATGAGTACCGGGCGGCATTATCCTGGTGGATCTTTGCCGGGGTAGCGTTTGGCGCATTGGTGCTGATATTGGGAACCGTAAGCTTCCAGACCATAAAGGCAGCGGTAGCGAATCCGGTGAAGAGTTTGCGGACGGAATAAAGCCTCTCCTCACCACATTAAACAAGCTTTATATCATGAATGTCAATCGATATGAATAATGGCTCCGGTTTTTTGGCAGTATTGTCTTCCTGCCTTAGATAAACATTTCTTTTAGTCGCAAATTTAACTCCCTGCACTTCCACATAGTCCGCCAGATAATGAGCGGTTTTTGCACCACTGAGAATTTCTACATTGTAATCATGCCGCTTTATCAATCCGTTGCTGTCTATATAAAAAGTTTGCACCGGGCCGTGGGTTGCCACCTCTTTAGGAAATGTAACCTGTAAACGTCTGAACGTCTGGCCATCTTCCTCCCAGGGTTCCAGCTCTTTAAAACTATAACCGGGATCTGTAAGACAAAATGGAACATTGAAATAATTCCACATCGCATAACCTGTGAAATAAGTTAATTGCAGCTTCGACCATGGAGTATTTGTTACATATCCCGAAAAAGTAGCACGTGGATCAAGTAACTCTTCTATCACCTCATTCCTGTTGTTGAGGATAGCTACCTTATCCGGCTCATATGAATTATGCCAGTCCTTCTCAACGAAGGGGTAAAAAGATGTGAACTGCTTCCTGGTGCTGGTGATAACGTTTATGTTATCCATAATGCCAGGCACCTGCTTTAACGCCCAGGTTATGCCTCCGATTTTTAAGCTGGCAGATATGCTCTCAAATTTCCTCCAGTTGTTTAGCCCGCCATAAGCATCAATCACAAGCTCCAATAAATTATTCATTTTCATGTGTTTAAGATTCTAGTGTAATATTTGTACTTGCTATTTACAAGTGCAAATATACAGGTATTTACTTGTATTTTGCAAGTGCAAAAGCATAAAATGAATAATAATGGCTAACTTTGCACTTTCAAATTGCAAGTAAGATCAAGCGTTTATAATAACATGAAAGAGATAAAAAAAAGATCTGAATGCCCTGTTAGTTTCAGTCTTGATTTTTTTGGAGATAAATGGACATTGCTCATTATCAGAGACATTGTATTGCATGGCAAACATACGTTTGGAGACTTTCTTCAATCTGCGGAAGGCATTGCAACCAACATCCTGACGGATAGGTTAAAAATGTTGGAGGAACAGGGGTTACTTATGAAATATCCTGTTGCAGGTAAGGCAAGAGTGGGTTATTGTTTAACCGAAAAGGGCGTAACCACTATCCCGATCGTAATAGAAATGGCGCTTTGGGGCGTATCCCAAAACAATAGTGACCTAAAAAAAGAATTGACGGCGGCCCTTCGGAAAGACAAAGCCGGGGTGATCAGGCAGCTCACTTCGCACCATATTCAGCTCTATCGCTCCCATAATCCAATGCCACATTAAATACCTGAAAGCCGGCACTCCTGGCGCCAATAACATATTAGGAAGGCTATAAAGCTAAAAGGCCGTCTCAAAACAATTGAGACGGCCCTTTCTATTATGAAAAAGTGTTGGCTTAGAACTGCTCCAGTCCGCTGAAGAAAAAGCTGCCTTCAATAGCTGCATTCTCATCAGAATCAGAACCGTGAATAGCGTTACGGCCCAGGGATTCTGCAAATAATTTGCGGATGGTGCCGGCATCAGCATTAGCCGGGTTGGTAGCGCCGATCAGCTTGCGGAAATCTTCCACGGCATTGTCCTTTTCCAGGATGGCCGCTACAATGTGGCCGCTGCTCATAAATTCCACCAGCTCCCCGTAAAAAGGACGCTCTTTGTGTACAGCATAAAATTCACCCGCTTTTTCGGTTGATAACCGGGTCATTTTGAGTGCCACAATGCGGAAGCCAGCTCCATTGATCTTTTCCAAAATGGCGCCGATATGCCCATTGGCTACAGCGTCCGGCTTAATCATCGTAAATGTTCTGTTACCCATATATTGTTATTCCAAGTTAAATTGTTTGTTCTGAGGTTCACTAACCACTAATCGCTAACTGCTAATCGCTAACTGCCAACTGCTAATCGCTAATCGCTAATCGCCAACTGCCAACCAACGGGCGCAAAGGTAACCAGAATTTGTTTATCAGATAAATCCGGGTCAAAATTTTGAAATTCTGCACCAAATAAAGAACTTCGCACTTCGTTTTAAATGAACGCATAACAATATTTTATCATCCGCTTATTCTTGGTATGAAGCCGATCGAGGAAATCAAGCCTTTGCTGGGAGCCCCTAAAAAAGTGGTGATTACCATGCACCAGAAACCGGATGCAGATGCCATGGGTTCGTCTTTGGCCATGTATCACTACCTGCGTCAGAAGGGACATGACATCACTGTTATTTCGCCTACTAACTTTCCGGATTTTCTGAACTGGTTACCCGGCGCCAACCTGGTGGTGGATTTTGAATCCATGCAGGACAAGGCCATGAGCGCACTGGAAGGGGTGGAGCTGTTATTTTGCCTGGACTTCAATGCTTTATACCGCACCAAGAACCTGGCGCCGTACCTGGAGCAGCTGAAATGTCCTAAAATACTCATTGACCATCACCTGGAGCCGCAGCCAACCTTTGACTATGGTGTAAGTGATACTAAAGCTTCCTCTACCGCCCAGCTGGTATATGAAACGCTTTATAAATTGGGAGAAGAGCAGTATATTACCGAGGAGATTGCACAGTGTATCTATGCAGGAACCATGACAGACACAGGCTCTTTCCGGTTCGCCTCTACTTCCGCCAGGGTGCATCGTATGATAGCAGACCTGATGGACAGGGGATTAAAGCATGAGATCATTCATCAGAACATTTACGACAATTTCCTGGAAAACCGCCTGCGCTTTATTGGCCACAGCCTGCTGCACCGGATGGAGGTCTTCTACGAATATAATACCGCTATGATGGCAATTCCCTATGCAGATCTGAAAAGGTTTGACCTGCAAACAGGGGATACGGAAGGATTGGTGAACTTTTTATTATCTATACAGGGTATTAAAATGGCAGCGCTGATCATAGACCGCCGGGAAGAGGTGAAGCTGAGTTTCCGCTCCAAAGGCGATTTTGACGTAAATACCTTTGCCCGCAAATACTTTGAAGGCGGCGGCCACTTTAATGCAGCCGGCGGCAGAAGCACGGATACGCTGGAAAAAACAGTACAGCGCTTTATTCATGCCATGGAAGAGAATGAAGCATTATTACAGGATCATATAAAAGTTTGAGGGCGCAACATCCTTCAGGCTTTCACCGTTAAAGACTGACCAAAAAAAATAAAGACAAATACCTACAGATGAAAAAAAACAATCAGTTACTTGTAGCAGCATTAGGCTTGTTCATGGCTAGCTGCGGTGCCGGTGGGCCCAAGAAAACACCAGGTGGTGTAGAATACACCGTACATAAATCGGGCAGCGGTGCACAGCTGAAGCTGGGCGATACGGTGCTGATGAACATTACCCAGCGCCTGAACGACTCTATCCTGGCCGAATCCCGCAAGCTGGTGGGTGCGCCTGTGCCGGTGCTGATCTCTAAATCAGTGAATAAATATGACCTGATGGAAGGATTGGCCCTGCTGAAAGAAGGTGATAGCGCTACGTTCATTATTCCCTGGGATTCTTTACCAGAGCCCCGTCCGCCGTTTGGTAAAAAAGGCGACAAGCTGAAGGTAACTTTTGCTGTAGAGAACAAATACTCTGCATCAACACAAACTGCCAAAGAAGAAAAGGAAATAAAGGAATACCTGGATGCTCATAAGCTGAACGCTACCAAGAATGCTGAAGGTGTATACGTATCCGTTAGCCAGCCCGGTACCGGCGATATGCCTAAACCCGGCGATACCGTGTTTGTACATTACACCGGTAAGCTGCTGAGCGGTAAGACCTTTGACTCCAGCCTGGATTCTACATTACGTCCCGGTATGCCGCTGGAACCTATTAAGTTCCCTATTGGCCAGGGTTTTGTAATTAAAGGTTGGGATGCTGGTATTGGTTCCCTGAACAAAGGTTCCAAAGCCACGCTGGTAATACCTTCGTCACTGGCTTATGGCCTGCAGGGCAGCCCCCCGGCCATTCCCAGCAACTCTGTACTGGTATTTGACGTGCAACTGGTTGATGTAAAGCCCGGTAAAGCGCCTGCCGCTGCACCTGCTGCTCCCGGTAAGTAATATTCAGAAACTTCATAGTAAGGGGTTGTTCCAATTTATTGGGACAACCCTTTTTTTTGTGCATGCATATATGCGGAACCGTACTTTTGCACAATAACCCTTTTCATGAAACATTTACTGGTTTTACTGTTAACCGTTTGCAATACTGCGGCCGTAACGGCGCAGGCTACACGCATTGACTCGCTTTTGAATGCAAAAACCGCCAAACCCTTTAACGGTGTGGTGTTGGTGGCACGCGGCGCAAAAACATTGTATACAAAAGCATATGGCTGCTCTAACCGGGAGCAGCAGGTTCCTCTGAAACCGGATGACCAGTTTTATATTGGCTCTATCAGCAAACAGATCACCGCTGTGCTAACCTTACAGCAAATAGAACAGGGGCATATGCAGCTGGATGATCCCATCCATAAAT
>NZ_DATCRF010000597.1:0-12138 GCF_036569125.1 Chitinophaga sp.
TTTTTACCCGCTGCATCAACAAGGGTAATATGCACAAAGCCTGCGGAGTCCAACCATTGCATGTCCCGGATGTCTGGTGTTGTGGAATTCTTGTCCGGGCTTCGCCCTATCAGCACTCCGCCGATCCAGGGATTAGCGGAAAGGTTGGAAAAGCTGAAGGCATTATTAAAAGCTTCCTCCCGGGTAAAGGAAACAATGCTGCCGGGCGAGAACCGCTTCAAGGGTTTCATGATCACAGCATAATGCGTGGGAGCTGATGATAGCAGGGAATTGGGGAAATAATCTTCATAGGCGCTTAGTCCGCCGGCATAAGCGGCTTTAATATAGGGCCTTACCAGGTTGTTGGCTGCTTTTTCTACATATGCATCCAGCCGGTTTTCGGTCATTTCGTATTCCTGCTCCTGCATGCGGTTATAGATCATTGCGGGCGGCGACTGCCGGATGGCGCTGTTCATCTTTTCAAAAGGAAGGGGATGCTTTTTGAGATGGTCCTTGATCTTTGTGAGATGATCGGGGATCACGTTACCCGCAGGCGTGCGCGGGATGTTATGGATGGCTGCCATCACGGTTTTGTGATCAATGAAAATAGATGTTAGCAGCTCCCTGGCTTTCATTTCCAGGATATTATCAAATGCTTTCTGAAAGCTGCGGGGAAAGGCGCCGGTGAAAAACCTTAGGAAAACAGGCTCTCCTAACAGGTTCTTCAATATTTCTTTTGACCAGTTATCAGCCTGGCTGTCGTGCAGGTTTTCAAAGCTCATGGTAATTACATCATCGATCGTTACCTGGTCATTATACAGGCTGTTAAGGTCACTGACCTGCATGCGGAACAGCTGTTGATCCCGTGCGCTTAGCCTGCTAACGGCGGTAGTAAGCCCGGACTCCATTTTTTTGCCAAAGCCGGTAACAGGTCCCGGCTGCGCTGCCTGGTATGCGTAGGCTTTAATGAAGCTGGTAGCTGCCGGCGAGGGGCTGACGGTCTCAAAGCTATCAAATGGATTCATAACCTGGTAAGCATGCGGATCTGCGGCGGCCTGTTTCTGCGCCACGTAGACCTCTAATAAGGTGTGCCTTAGCTGGGTGCTTACTAACCGGAACTGTTGTACGCTATCCAGGCTTATACTGTCCTGCAAAAAGGATCGCATAATTTCCCGTTCCATGATGCGGCTTAATCGGGCAATACCGGCGCTCAGATCTGCGGAGAGAGAGAGCTTTTCAGTACCCGGAGGGAAGCGGAGGTTCCATTTTTCATTGAGGGTTTGGAGCTGATGGGTTACTATAGTGTTTTCCAGGTTGTAACGGGCGTTTACAGTTGCAAACGGTACCTGGATGGCCTGCAATATGAAAAGGGAAGCCAGGAGTATTACACCTGCGGTTATGGAGAGTGCTGCATTGGCTTTATTAAGGGCGCGGTGCATGCCGGCGGAGGTAAGGTAGTAAATAACGACGAGCGCAAGAATGGGCAGCACTACCAGGATTAGCCATGGCCAGCTTGCCTGGAACGCATCATGAAACTGTTTTAAGGCACGTAACGGGGCAAACAGCATCCGCGCAAGCACAACGTTTTCAATAACACCTGTTAAATTATTGAGTATAAAAACCAACACCGCCAGGAGCGTATAGGTAATAGCTGCTACCAGAAAAAATATACGGACATAAGCACTGAAGGCAATGGCTGCGGCGGATTGGGAGCTACTTAATGCAACCGGTTTCTTTGACAAAGTATTGAACAGGCTATACAAAAGCCAGGCCAGCAGGCAAGACAGGTAAATTGGCATAAGCACGGCTTGAGGTTACAAAACGGTTTCCGCTTCTATTAAGTGCTGGTTCCTGCGACGGTCTGTTTACTATGGTCCCCTGTTATGAATACAAAGGAGGTCTGTTAATTGTTCATATAGCAATTAAAATTATTGTTTAGCGGATTGTGTCCGGCCAGTTGGGGCAGCGCCATAAAAAATTATCGATCAATAACAAGTGCATTAACGAATGTTTAACCATCTATTACGAATCCTGCTGTTAAATTGAGCAGGATTTTTTTACCCTAAATACCTATGAGTTAGGGACAAACAATCAATCCATTAATTATGTAAATATTTATCACACTGCTAAAACTTTTACAACAGGAGAATGCATAATTCTCTGCTGCCCTGACTTTGCATAGAGTGATCATGCACTGTCATGGCGCCCCAATCAATGTCGACTGGACATTATAAAAGCTGACAAAATGAGTTTGCGCAACACTTGCCACAACCTCCATGAGTTAGTATAACATAACCTGGAAAAGCCGCTCAATCGCGTTAAAGCGATTGTGGGAGAACCTTATGCACACCAAAACACGCAGTCATAAAATATGGAATACAATCTCCACATCTTCTTCTTAGATCTCGTAGCCGAGAAACTGGCGCGTATCATCAGCCCTGATGATGAGCAGCTGCTTCGCGGGATCATTTCGGCCGATCCTGATGCTGCAGAGGAATATGTCAAAGAAGTAGACCAGCATCGCTCTCGTGGTCACAAAGTATCTGTTACGGCTATGCAGCTGTATCACCATGCGCTTGAAGTTATTGCTGCTGACCGGGCAAGACGTGCGCATAAAATTGGGATTATGAGAATAGCCGCAGCTATACTGTTAATGATCATCTCCAGCATTTGTTATTTCCATTACGGGCCGCCCACATTCGGAGGAAAGAATAGCTCACTGGCTTTTTCTTTTGCTAACAGGGAGGATACTGCAGTGCACACCGTGATGACATTCAGAGGAAAGGAAGATAGCGTAAGCCTGCCGGATGGATCTACAGTACGGATCAATGCAGCTTCACGGCTGGAGGTACAGTTTTCCAAAACAGACCGGAAAGTGAGCTTCAAAGGGGAAGCGTATTTCAGAGTAGCGCCCGGCCGCAGGCCTTTTATCATTAACACGCCTTATGCCGCCATTGAGGTGCTGGGCACCGAGTTCAATGTTAATACCTATGATTCCGGAGTAACAAAGATCTCACTGGTGAAGGGAAAGATCCGCGTGAGAGCAATGGGCAAAGACGTTATTGTACGTGCAGGCGAAGAGCTGGTGTATACACATGGTAGCACGTTTCAGCTGCGGGCCTGCACATGTAATGTTGCTTTGGCCTGGCAGAATGGAGTGTGCCATTTCTTCAATGAAGATCTAAATGCTATAGCTCCCAGGCTGGAACGGCTGTTTGATACCTGTGTGGTTATTGATGATGAGCGGCTGCTGGATAAAAAATATACAGGTTTGATCGATAAGTCAATTGGCCTGATGGCTAACATAAATAATATACCAGCGGTCACTAAACTTGATTGTCATTTTTCGGGAGATACGCTGCATATTGCTTCTAAGTAAGAGGAGGGGTATGAATGAAGCGGCAGGGTACAACATACCCTGCCGTTTTTATGTTGTTATGTGTTATGGTTCCCGTTTTACCCGGTGTGGCTTATGGCTGGCGATAGAGTACATTCACACAATTATCCACGTACCACGTTGTGGTTACACTTCCCGAAGTACTAGTGCAAATAATGCCAGTTACAATGCTCGTGCAATCTGACGGAGGGGTTGCCTGCAGGCAAAAACCGGGGAGATTGCTCTGCGTGTATCTGGCAAGTGTGCGCTTCGTGTTTCCCAGTGAAAACAGGGTGGACAATAATAGTACGGCAAGCGTAATTGATTCACGCCGGCGTTTACATAGGAACTTTTTCATAATGATCAATTTTGGTTTTATGCTTACTCTGTTACATGGGTTTTCAGCATCTCCCATTATTGCTATCGATTGCGCAATAAGTTAATAGTAATGCGCGTCACCGTACGAGAAGTAATAACAGTAGTCAAGCCCCTGAATTAAAGAGTGGTGTAATACCTGGTGCCTGCGCCTTTGCCCCCTGTTCTTAGAATGCTATTTGTAATCCTGCAGTAACCATCCGGGTTGTTGGATATCTTTCAGAGGATGCCACAGTTTCAGGATCTAAACCGGAATACCTGGTGATTGTGAATAAATTTTGCCCTTGTACGAATAATTTACCGCTTTTTATCCTGATCCTTTGCATCCATGTTTCCGGAAGATGCCAGGCAACAGATAATGACTGCATTCTTATATAAGAAGCGTCTGTTACCCGCTGATCGCCGTCAATGGCATAGGCGAAAGCCCTTCCTTCCGGTGTAGATGACGAACTGGTAAATCGCTGTATATGGGTCACATCTCCAGGGTGCTGCCAGCGATCCAGTACTGTTATGGGCTGGTTGCTTATAGCGCCCGCAGGAATATAGGAATCTGCATATTCGAATCCGTAATTATTTTGCCGCACAAAGCGTAAGAGAAATTCCATTTCCAAACCTCTCCACCGGATATTATTTTGTATCCCTCCATATAGGGTAGCTCCAATACCCTTGCCATACACCTTGTCATCAAGAGTAACTCCGTCTCCTTTCTTGTCCCCAAACAGGAAGATCCCTTTTTTCGGGTCTACGCCGAGTACATGAGGTCCCTTAAACATATCAAGCGGCAACCCTATGGAGTAGAAGTTATAGTAAGTGGTCATTTCCAGGAACGGGAATGCTTTCAGCACTGTTCTGGGAAAACTGATATTGAAATTTGTTGTCCAGGTAAGCTTATCGGATCTTATATTATTGGAGATAATTTCTACCTCTATGCCTTTGTTTTCTACTATGGCCGGATAATTCACTGGATCTTTTTTACCACCGTTATAAGGAAGTTTTGATGTGAGAAGCAGGTTTGTGCTGCGGTTATTATACAGGCTAAAGTTCACTAACAGCTGATCGTTAAGAAAACCAAGGTCCAGTCCCACTTCAGCTTTTCGTACTTTCTCCCAGGTATAATTCTTATACGGTATGGCGACGGAAATATTTTCTTCTGCAGCGGCAAAAGGGAGGTAGGCGTTTTTACTTTCATTGGGCATCCATCTGTCATTGCCTGTTATTCCCAGGCTTCCACGCAGCTTACCAAAGCTCAGGATACGGTTTTGTATCAGCCAGTTTTCCCTGCTAAAGATCCATCCAGCCGCAACGCTTCCAAAATTGCCATATCTACCTATAGGAGATAGCCTGGTAGAGCCGTCCCGGTTAATAGTTATATTCAGTAAATATTTGTCGTTATGCTTATAGCCGATGTGTGCATACCAGGATATGTAACGGTAGTTTTGCCGGGGCTGGTTAACGGTATCCACTAAAGATGCCGCTTTTTTATCTTCCAACTGCGTATCGTTGGTATAGCCATAGGCTGCATAGCTACGGGCAGTTTTCCCATCCTTTTGAAAAGTGCTCCCGATCAGCACATTAAATTGTTCTTTTCCAATCTTTTTTTTCCAAGAACCTTGCATCTCCGCAATCAGGTTTGAAAATTTAGTATCCGCGAAATAGCTAAAGCCAGGGGCCAGGCCACCAAATGACCTTGATGGATTGACCTGTGTTTCATGTACATTGAAGGAACCATAACCCAGCGTGGATATTATAGATAGATCTGGTGTTACCTGGTAACTAAAGGTGCCATAAGCACGTGCATTCTGTGAACCGGCTTTGTAAGGCCGAAGCATATAGCCATAAGGGTTGTCAAAAAAGGTTCCTGCTGCAAAGTTGATAGTATCATTAACATAAGGCTCCGGTGTATTCGGTGGTAAAGAGGAAAATTGGACAAGGTCCTGGGGGGGCAGCTTATTCCGGTCAGCCACATAATTTGCTGAAACAGCAGCATTAAATTTTTTATTAAGTGAGCTGAAGTTGTATTGAAACCGTAATGATCCTTTGAGGTAAAAAAAATCTTTAGTGGGATAAACCGTGCTTTCACGCCTATACAGGCCACTTAAACGGTAACTACTGGTTTTACCTGCGCCCACAACTTCCATGTTAGCATTAGTAACATGCCCGGTTCCGCCTATCAGTGTTTTTTGCCAGTTGGTATAACGCGTGGTATCCCATACTTTGAGGTCATAATCCTCATCGTTAACAGATCGCCTGTCGTTGCGCAATCCTTCATGACGCATTGATAAATATTGTTGGGTATTCAGGTATTTGATCAAATGGCCTGCTTCAGCAATGCCTGAGTAGGCACTTACCGACATTCCCTTCCTGTCTTCTCCGGGCATTTTACTGGTAATAACTATTACCCCGTTAGCTCCACGGGTGCCGTAGATGGCGGTAGCATCTGCATCTTTGAGTACAGCCATACTGGCAATATCATGCACGTTTATAAGATTTAATGTGCTGGCCGCAACATTTGCTCCTAATCCGGCGTCGTTTCTAAGCGTGTTGGCTACATCTGAATTGGATTGTCCCGAAATGAAAGGCATCCCATCATATATTATCAGCGGGTCTGTGCTACAGTCAATGCTGTTCCTTCCGCGCAAACGGATGTTCAAACTACTGCCCGGCAACCCGCTGATAGCCGAAATATTTAATCCGGGTACGCGGCCCTGTAGTGCAAAAAGCGGGTTTGAAACCGGTTGTGCAGTAATGTCATCCTCTTTTACCCTGCTGATATTCCCGGTAAGCGTTTGATTTGAATATCCCACTACGGTTATCTGGTCCAGGTTGGCAACATAGGGTTCTACCTGTATATTGATGGTGTCTTCCTTTGCAATCACCTCTTTATTAATATAGAGCATGGAGCGTGTTGCAAGACGGGCATCCGGTTTAACATCTTTTAACCTGAACTGGCCGTTTTCATCCGTACGGGTACCTTTAAAGGAGGCCCTCACCCCAACAAAAATATTCTTAACAGGAATACCATTATTATCCCGTACTGTTCCTGTTACTATCCGGGTAACATTTTTCGGCATCTCACCTAACAGCGGATCGCCTTCTTTTCTGGGTAAGATCACAAATACCTGACCCCTGTAGTCCCAGGTAAGCTCTCTTTTTCTTAGCAGATAGGCGAGTACGTTATCCAGCGGCTCATTTTTAAATGTTACACTGATCCTTTCCGAACTATTTATTTGCTGGTCGTTGAAGAAAGCCTGCAGCTGGGTTTGTTCCCAGATTGCATTAAAGAAGTCGCTTAATGTAAGATTCTCACAGGTAATGGTTACCCTTGCATCTTTCCCCTGCGTATAGGCATAGAAGTTGCCTGCCATTAATGTGATAAAAAGGCAGGATGAAAAAATGAGGGGAAATATGCGGGGATACATATTCTGGATCAAATGAATCTCATGTGATAAGTTGAACGCTTCCTTATGTTAGTTACTCTCGGTAGGTGTAATGCTGTCCTTAGATACAATAATGCCGTAAATTATGATAAACGATCATTGAAATGGTTAATCTCTTGTTAATGTCAGGGAGCAGTCCTCAGGGGCCTTTTCCTTTTTATTCTCCCATCCCTTCCTATCTTTGTCTTTTGCTACCTGGTGCTGCATGCAAAACGAACCTTCTAAACCGCTCCGCAAGATCATCCACATAGATATGGACGCTTTTTACGCGTCCATAGAGCAGCGCGATTTTCCGGAGTATCGCGGCAAACCCATTGTAGTGGGCGGCTTGCCTGAAGGCCGGGGCGGGGTAGTGGCTACTGCGAGCTATGAAGCGCGTAAATTCGGTATCCGGTCCGCCATGCCATCTAAAAGAGCCTTGCAGCTTTGCCCGGAGGCTATTTTCGTACGCCCGCGCTTTGATGTATATAAAGAGGTATCCCGCAGCATCCGTGAGATCTTTCACCGCTACACCGACCTCATAGAGCCCCTTTCCCTGGATGAAGCTTTCCTGGATGTAACCCAGGATAAGCTACAGATAGGTTCTGCCATAGAAGTGGCTAAGCTGATCAAGCAGGCTATAAAGGATGAGCTCCGGCTTACGGCATCTGCCGGCGTATCGGTAAATAAATTTGTAGCCAAGATAGCCTCTGATATGCAAAAGCCGGACGGACTTACTTTCATAGGTCCTTCGGCAATAGAGGATTTTATGGAAAAGCTGCCGGTAGAAAAATTCTTTGGCGTAGGAAGGGTAACGGCAGACAAGATGAAACGCATGGGCCTGCACACCGGCGCTGATCTGAAAAAACTTACGGAAGCAGATCTTACCCAACACTTTGGTAAACCCGGCCGTTTCTATTACCGCATTGTGCGGGGCATAGATGAACGGCCCGTAGAACCACACCGCGAAACCAAATCGCTGAGCGCAGAAGATACCTTCCCTTACGACCTTACCACCCTGGAAGAAATGTACGCAGAGCTGGATAAACTGTCGCTAACCGTGCATAACCGCTTAATGAAATATAATCTGAAGGGCCGTACCATTACGCTGAAAGTGAAGTACAGCGACTTCCGGCAGATCACACGTAATTTATCGCTTAGCTATCCCGTAAATGATGTTGCTACCATACAAGCTACTGCCCGGCAGCTGATGACCGCAGCTTTTTATGAGGATAATAAAGTACGGCTGTTAGGGATAGGACTCTCTAATTTTGGTGAGATACTGCCGCCGGCGAATGGGCAGCTGGAACTGTTTTGATGTGTAGATATGCAGATGTGCAAATGGATTGTTTTTTGCTGTTTATTGCCTGGTAGTGTTATTCTATATTACAACCATTAAAGTATATATCAATACATCTGCACATCTGCATATTTGCACATCCGCACATTATTTATAGTTCACCGGGCTGCTGCCTGTCCATCGCTTAAAGGCCCGTGTAAATGCACTCAGCTCATTATACCCCAGTATATACGAGATCTCTTTAATAGGGTAAGTACCGGATTCCAGGTAATGCAGCGCCAGCGATTTACGCACTGATTCTGCCAGCTGCTGGTAAGTGATGCCTTCTTCCTGCAGCTTGCGTTGCAGCGTACGGGCGCTGGTGTTAAAATTGGCTGCCAGGTCTTCCAAAGAAGGGATGCCCAGGTAAGCATTGGCCAGTAAATAGCTGCTTAAGCGGGTACGCAGGTTGGGGATGTTGCTTAATGCATCATCCACCGCGCCTACTTTTTGCAGCAGCAGGCTTTGTAAAGCATAATTGGCAGTGATCACCGGTGTATCCCAATGCTGTTTATCAAACTCAATTACATATTCCTTCGATTTCCGGATAGCCGTACAGCGCAGCACGCGCTGATATTCCGCTTCATGATCACTGTGAAAGGGCAGCTTCACCTGTTTGGGCTGAATGGGCTGCAATACCAGTCCGTCCATTTCATGCAGGGTGTAGGCCATAAACAGGTCCATCATTTGCTGAAACGCAAAGCTGTGTTCCCGGGTACCATCTTTATATGGAATGAACTGTACACTGAAACCCGTTTTATGTTGCGTAACCTGCATTCCAAACAGGTCGGTGATAAGATGCGTAAAAGAGGCGGCCTGTGTAAGCGCTTCGCCTACTGTGCTGCTATGCTGAATAATGAGCCCTACCATGCCCAGGGCAGATGCCTGCATGGATTCGCCCAGGTGCAGCCCAAATAAAGGATCGTTGCTCAGGTGGCTGGCGTTCAGCCACAGATCGTTCAGCTGTTTGGGTGTAATAACCAGGGAGTTTTTGCTTTGCAATGCCGAGATGGAAAGTCCTGCCAGGGAGCATAATTGCTCCGCAGATATTTCCCGCCGCACTGCATAGGCCAGCAGATTTTTTACTAATGCTTTTTGCAGATCCATACATTCTGAAATTTGTGCCAAGATAATTGTAAATACAACTGGCTGTGATGCCATGGCGCAAAATGATCAATGATTGGCGTGTTTGGATAAACCCGCCGGCGCCGGCCTGGCCTAGCTTTGCCATCAAAATAATGATGATGAGAGCATATCACCTGGAAAATGCCGGCGCCGCCAATAAACTGATCCTGAAAGAACATGCCATCCCGGAACCCGGCCCGAAGGAAGTGCTGGTACGTATGCATGCCGTGTCCCTGAACCGGCGGGATACCTATATCCTGAACGGCGTGTACCCGCTGCCGTCAGTACCCGGCGTAATACCCCTTAGCGATGGGGCAGGGGAGGTAGTGGCTGTTGGCGAAGCTATACAAAAGTTTGCCATAGGAGATCATGTAACCGGCAGCTACTTTGCACGCTGGATAGACGGGCCTTTTAGCCGTGAGCTTGGCCGGTACCAGTTAGGCTGTACACTCCCCGGTATGCTCACTGAATATGCATTGCTGGAAGAAGAAAGCCTGGTGCATATACCATCACACCTGAGCTGGGAAGAAGCGGCCACCTTGCCCTGCGCGGGATTAACGGCGTGGAACGCACTTACCGGCGGCGGGCCTGTTACACCAGGGCAAACCGTACTTACCATAGGTACCGGCGGCGTAGCATTGTTTGCGTTGCAATTCGCCAAAATGCTGGGTGCAAAAGTGATTGCCATTACCTCCTGCCCGGAGAAAGCGGCACGGCTCATTGAGCTGGGCGCGGATGATGTGATCAACCGCTACACCATACCTAACTGGCCGCCTGCAGTACAGGCACTTACCAACGGACAGGGCATAGATCATATCATAGAAACCGGCGGAGCCGATACCATTGAGCAATCATTACAGGTAGCTGCGCTCAATGCCAATGTAGCGCTGGTGAGCGTGCTGGGCTTCCAAAAAAAGATGATAACAATAGATCCCCTGATACTGGCCGGCAACCTGGTTACCATGCGCCGTTTATTTGTTGGCCACCGCAGCAATCTGGAAGCCATGATCCGCGCTATAGCTGTGCACCTGCTGCATCCTGTAATAGACCGTGTATTCTCCTTTGAGGAAGCTGCACAGGCGTATCAATATTTTGCTGCAGGCCGCCTGATGGGAAAAGTAGTGATCAAAATATAGAAATACCCGCGCGCTGCCTTATCTTTCGGCAAATATCTACGCGGCATGAACCAAGCGGCTGTTTTTATCAATGATACATTTGTACCGGCCGGCGAGGCTGCCTTGCTGGTCACTGACCTGGCGACGCAACGTGGCTACGGCATTTTTGATTTCTTTAAAACGATCAATAACATACCGGTTTTCCTGGATGACCACCTGGCCCGCTTCTACAATTCCGCAGCACAAATGCGGTTACCGTTGCAGCAAAGCCCGGAGCAATTGAAAGCTATCATTCATGAATTGATACAACGTAACCAGATCCCTGATGCCGGCATCCGTATTTCCTGCACCGGTGGTTACCCGCAGGACGGATATAGCATTGCCTCACCTAACCTGGTGATCACGCAACAGCCTTTAACCCCGCTTGCTGCAGATGCCTTTGAAAAAGGATTGCGCCTGGCAAGCTATAATCATCAGCGGCAGCTGCCGGAGATAAAAACCATTGATTACCTGATGGCCATCTGGCTGCAGCCGTTTGTAAAAGAACAGCAGGCCGATGACTTGCTGTATTACCGGCACGGGTTGATCACGGAATGCCCGCGGGCGAATATTTTCATGATTACGGAGGATGATATTGTAGTAACACCATCCCGCAATATTTTAAAGGGCATTACGCGGATGCATACTTTAAAAGTAGCCAGCGAGTTGTACAAAGTGGAGGAGCGGGATGTTACCTTAGAAGAGTTCCGTGCTGCGAAAGAGGCTTTTATTTCCAGCACTACTAAATACATTTTGCCTGTACTGCGGCTGGATGGCAGGCCTGTTGGCAATGGGAGGCCGGGAGCTGTTACTGCGCGGTTGAATGAAGTATTAAGGGAGTATGTTCGTTCCTCCCACCCATCCGGAGCGAATTAAGCCCGCCTGTTTGGTAGTTATATGGGAGATAAGCGCCCTGGACTTTAAGTTAATTTCTCAGGTTGTTTTCCCACCCATCCGACGCCCGCTGTTTGGTAGTTATATGGGAGCAACCCTTGGACTTTTTGGTTTGATTTCTCGGGTTTGTTCTCCCACCCATCCGGCATCGAACTGCGCCCGCCTGTTCGGTAAGTCTATTGGGCTTAGTGGGTCGTGTGGGCTGTAAATAAGGATGGGGCATTATCAAGCGTATCACGCCGGCCAAGGTTCGCTGCTCGGATGGGTGGGAGGCACGGCAAGAGAACGCACTATCAAAAGTTTTAACGGTGGGGCTAAAAGAAAACAAGCAATACGGGGTAATGTGAAGAACTTGCAGCAACTGACATAAAGGAGTTTCATCGGTTCTATTGCTCTCATTTCCCTGGGTTCATAATAGTAAATGCAAGGAATCTGATGCACCAACATAATGCTCTTCCATCGCTCTGATCTCCCCGGGGC
>NZ_DATCRF010000598.1:0-5215 GCF_036569125.1 Chitinophaga sp.
GTCCTAACGATGTAAAGGTATCTTTAAGCAAGCAATATAGCAGCAACGCTACAGCGCAGCTGGACCAGGTGCTCTTCGACCAGTCCATGCTTACCGGCCTCAAAGCCAATAAATACAGCCGGCAGCAGGCAGCGCTTAACATCCAGCAAAGCCAGGAAGCCATCATTTATAACATCAGCACTGCTTACTTCCAGATCTTCGTGTACCGGCAGCAGTTAGAGCTGCTGCAGATCAATAAAGACACGTATGAAAAGCAGATAGCCATCTACCGCCTGCAGGTAAGTAAGGGCACCGCATTGCAAAAAGACCAGGATAAGGTTACCGTTGACTATAACAATACCATTTCCCAGATCCGCGTAGCAGAAAGCAACCTGCAGCTGGCGGAAAACGATCTGAAATATGAAATGGGGTATCCCATTAATGAGCAGCTTGCAGTAAATACTTCAACACCGGTGGAGATCCCTGCCCTGCAGCCAGGAGACAGCACCGGGGACTTTTCCCCAACAGCAAGGGTCGATTACAGGCTTTCCCAGGTGAATATAAAAGCGCTGCAAATAGAGCAGGCCCGTATAAGGGCCGAAGCGCTTCCCAGGCTAACCGGCTATGCCCGCTATGGCGCCGTTGGCTTTGGCAATAACCTGAAGGAAGCATATAATACGCTGCTGCCGTTTTCCGCCGTAGGCCTGAAGCTCACCATTCCCATTCTTGATTTCTATAAACGTAATGCCCGGTACAAGCAGGCGGAGATTAACCGTATAAATGCGGAGGAAAAGCTGAAGCTGGCCGAAGGACAGTATAAAATGGAATACGGGAATAACCGCACCAAGCTGCTGCAGGCACAGGCCAACGTGGAAAATGACCAGCGGAATATTGCCCTGGCAGAATCAGTGCTCAAGGTTACGGACCTCCAGTTCCAGAAGGGGATCACTGACCTTACCGATTGGCTGAATACACAGCACTCGCTCAGGGAAGCGCAGAACAGCTACCTGAACTCACTGTACAATTATTACCTGGCTAAAATAGACCTTGAAAAGTCGGCAGGAACATTGAAAACCTTTTATAATTCACTCTAAAGCGCCATGAAACAAAAATTTATAATAACCCTGGTATGTATTGGCATCACCGGGATGATCGTACTCAAACTGTTTTCCAATAAAAGAAAGATCAATGAGAAGAACCAGCCGGCTTCCGTTGAAAATATCCGTATACCCGTAACCGTTGCTACCGCTACAGAGAATGTGCAGCAAACAGGCATCATAAAAACCGGTATGCTGGCTCCTTTTAAGGAGGCAAAGGTTTTATCGGTAAGCAGCGGCAACGTGCAGCAGCTGCGTTTTAACCTGGGCGACAATGTACACCAGGGGCAAACGCTGGCCGTTATTGATTCCCGGCTGCTGCAGCTTGACCTGCAGAAATCAGCTACCAATGTAGCCAGGCTTCGCAACGATCTGCTCACCTATTCGGAATTGCTGGCAGGGAATGCTGCCACCCGGGAAAAGGTAGACGAGATCCGCCAGAACTATAACGATGCAGTGAACCAGTCGTCACAGCTGGAAAGGCAGATAGCCGACGCCAGCATCAAAGCGCCCACCAGCGGCATTATTGGTCTTAAATCCGTTGAAGAAGGCATGTATGTAAGCGCCGGTACCGAGATAGCCACTATTGTAAACCTCTCCCAGCTAAAAGTGCAGGTAAACCTTACTGAATCAGAAGTGTACCAGGTAGCTTTAGGTGAAAAGATCAGGCTTACCACGGATGTGTATCCCGGCAGATCATTTTCAGGTACCGTTACTTTTATCAGCCCGCAGGCCAACCAGGCTTACAACTACCTGGTAGAGATCACCGCAGGCAATGATAAAAATGCGCCTTTACGTTCCGGTACTTCTGTTTATGCCGATTTTTCTAAAAAGACATCCCAAAAGATCCTGCTGATCCCACGGGAGGCATTGAATGCAAGCACCCAGGATGCTTCCGTGTACGTGGTAAAAGATGGCAAAGCCGTTTTACGCAGCATAAAAACCGGTAGTGAATATGGCAGCAATATCCAGGTTATTGAAGGCCTGCAGCCGGGTGAGCAGGTGGTCACCTCCGGGCAGATCAATCTAAAAGACGGTTCCTTAATCAATATTTCAAAATAAAGACCAGGCGTATGTCATTAACCGAAATTGCCATTAAAAGGCCGTTATTACTGATCGTTATATTTACAGTCCTGGCGCTTTTCGGGGTGCAGTGTTACCTTAGCCTGAACTATAACCTGCTTCCCAAAATAGAAGTACCAACCGTTTCTGTGAGCACCCTTTATCCCGGCGCAGCAGCAGCAGAAGTGCAAACAACCGTTACCAAAAAGCTGGAAGATGCCTTTTCCTCTGTTGAGGGGCTTGACCAGATCAGCTCCACTTCCCAGGAAAGCGTTTCCATCATCACCATCTCTTTTAAAAATGGCATCGACATAGATAAGGCGGAACGGGATGTGCAGCGCAGGGCAGACCAAACTATTAACGACCTGCCTGATGATGCGGAAAGACCGCAGATCAACAAAGTGAACCCGGAAGAAACCCCGGTTATAAAAGCCGGGGTAACCGCTACCATGAGCCCCCGCAGCCTGTACGACCTGGTAGATAACCAGCTTAGACCGGTGCTGCAGAATGTGCCGGGTGTGGGCCAGGTGAATATTATTGGCGGCGATGAACGCGAGATCCAGGTTAATATTAACCAGGAGAAATTGCATTCCTATGGTCTTACTATTACACAAATAACGCAGGCTGTTAGTAATGCCAATCTTTCATTTCCCGCAGGCAGCATTGAAACAAAGAACCAGCAGCTTTCCATACGCTATGATGCCAATGTTAGCTCGCTGGATCAGCTGCGCAGCCTGATCATAAAGCAAGCTCCCGGCCAGGGGGCCATCTATCTCCGGGATGTTGCGGAAGTGGTGGACGCAACGGCCGAAACCACGGCCATCAATCATATTAACGGTATCCCCTCCATTGGTATACAGATCATCAAACAAACAGATGCCAATGCGGTGGATGTAAGCGCCGGGGTTAAAAAAACATTTACACGCATAGAGGAACAATACAGATCCAGAGACCTGAAATTCAATATTTCATCAGATCAGAGCATCTATACATTGCATTCTGCAAACGCCGTAATAGTAGACCTGGGCCTGGCCATTCTGATCGTAGGAGTTGTAATGCTGGCGTTCCTGCACAGTATGAGAAGTTCCATGTTTGTACTGTTGGCGTTACCGTCATCCATTGTCCCCACTTTTATTGCCATGTACCTCCTGGGTTTTTCCCTGAACCTGATGACGCTCATGGCCATGTCTTTGGTAGTAGGTATTTTGGTGGATGATTCCATTGTAGTGCTGGAAAATATCTACCGCCACATGGAAATGGGCGCAGATAAGCGGAAAGCCGCCCTGGAAGGCCGGAATGAAATAGGTTTTACCGCCCTTTCCATCACGCTGGTGGATGTGGTGGTGTTCCTGCCGCTGGCGCTGGCCGGGGGAATGATCGGTTCCATACTCCGGGAATTTTCCCTGGTGGTAGTATGCTCAACCCTGATGAGCCTCTTTGTTTCATTTACCATCACTCCCCTGCTGGTAAGCCGTTTCGGTAAGCTGGAAGAGCTGAAGAAAAATACGCTCTGGGGAAAGCTCAACCTGGGTTTTGAGTACTTTATTAATAACCTGAAAGAAGGTTATGGAAAAATGCTGGAAATAGTGCTCCATAAGAAAAGGTGGATCCTGTCAGCCACTTTACTGCTCATCATCGGGTCCATAGCACTGATCCCAACCGGTTTTATCGGCGCTTCCTTTATCCCGAAAACAGACCAGAGTGACCTGATCATCAATATGGAGCTGGAACCAACGGCCACCATTTATAAAACCAATATGCTGGTGCAGCAGGCAGAGAAAATAATTATGCAGCAGCCGGAAGTGGAAAAAGTATTTTCCAGCATCGGGTTTGTGAACGGAAGTGTAGCCGGTACCAGCAGCAATGCCAACCTTGCAGAGCTTACCTTAACGCTGGTAGACAAGAAAAAACGCCGCTTATCAGCAGAAGAATTTGGAACCTTTATGCAGCAAAAGCTAAGCGGCGCCATCACCGGTGTTAAATTCACCGCATCTGCCACCTCTATAACCGGAGGGGTGAGCAATGCGCCCATACAGGTAGCCATAAAAGGTGTAGATCTCAAAGCGGTACGCGAGGTTGCAGAAGCCTATAAAAAAATAATAGCAGCAGTACCGGGCACACAGTTTGTAAAGCTCTCCGTTAAGGACAAAAAACCGGAGGTAGATATTAAGCTGAACCGGGAAAAAATGAGCCTGCTGGGCCTCAATGCCAGCCAGGTAGGCGCCGCGCTTCAAAATTCCTTTAGCGGAAATGATCAAAGCCAGTACAAACAGGCCGGCAATGAGTACAACATCCTGGTTAGCCTGGACAAGTTTAACCGCTCTGATGTTAAGAATGTGAGCAACCTGCCCTTTGTTAACGCCGACGGGCAAACGATCTTACTGAGCCAGTTTGCAGAAATAAGGGAAGCACTGGGAGAAACTACCCTGCAGCGTATAGACCGCCTGGGCGCCATTACCGTACAGGCCAATGTGGCCGGGCGGCCAACAGGCACTGTTACCAGCGAGATCAAAGAGAAAGCGAAGGCTGTAAAAATTCCGGATGGCATTAGCATAGCCTACCTGGGCGATTCCAAAAACCAGGGCGATGCCTTTGGCAGCCTGGGCCTGGCGCTGCTTACCGCTATTATCCTGGTGTATCTTATTATGGTGGCGCTCTAAGAAAATGCGGTGTACCCCTTTGTAGTGCTGTTCTCCATACCAGTAGCGCTTATTGGCGCGCTGTTAGCCCTGGCGCTTACGATGGAAACGCTGAACATCTTTACCATTATCGGGATCATTATGCTGCTGGGACTTGTTTCAAAAAATGCTATCCTGATCGTGGACTTCACCAATAAGCTGAAAGAGGAAGGCTATAGTGTAAAAGAGGCCCTGGTAGAAGCAGGTAAGGAAAGGCTGCGCCCTATATTAATGACCACCCTGGCCATGGTGTTTGGTATGCTGCCCATAGCTATTGCAAGCGGCGCAGCATCTGAGATCAAGAACGGTATGGCCTGGGTAATTATCGGCGGGCTTACCAGCTCCATGATCCTTACGCTGTTTGTAGTACCGAGTATGTATTTTATTATAGATAGCCTG
>NZ_DATCRF010000599.1:0-5207 GCF_036569125.1 Chitinophaga sp.
TGTTTGATCAGGTGCATGCTGTTGGCAAACAGGTAGCTGGCCATACCAAAGGCCACACCAGCCAATACTACTTTAGCTAACAGCAACAGGTCCATATGCAGGAAGGGTAAGAAAGGCGTGCTGTTATGCGGCGCAAAATCAATATGGTAATGGGTATGATGAATACCCCAGGCGGAACAAACAATATCTGCAAATACGGCGGCTATCAGGCAGGGCACCAGCGCATCATACCGGATAGTTCCTATGGCCAGCACTTCCAGTGCAAACACAGCGCCGGTAAGCGGGGTGCCGAATACTGCGCCGAAACCGGCGGCAATACCTGCCATGAGTAAAATACGTATATCCTTTTCCGTGAGGCGCATACGGCGGCCCAGCAGGTGGGCCATGCTGCCGCCTATTTGTACCGCAGTACCTTCCCGCCCGGCAGAGCCCCCAAACAGGTGCGTAACAACGGTAGTGAGCAGCACCAGGGGCGCCATGCGGGCTGGTATACCGCCGCCGGGCTGGTGTATTTCATCCATAATGAGATTGTTACCCGCTTCTGAATTTTTACCCAGCTTTTTATACAGGAAGTAAATGCCGATGCCGGCTACAGGCAGCAGGTATAATAACCAGGGCTGCTGCCAGCGCAGCCGGGTAGCTTCCTCCAGCAACCATAGGAATAACGCTACCAGCGAGCCTACGACCAGGGCCAGGGGAATTGCCAGTAAAGTCCAGCGGATCAGATGTTTAGCGATAGAGAATTGCTCGAAAGAAGTTTTGATTTTCTGATACATAATCCTACAAATAGTTTCACAAGTAAGCGACGGGTTGGTTAAAAGCATTTTTCCTATTCGGTGAATTGTTGTGCAGCTACTGCTTTTATGCAGCACTTCACGCATCGCTTCCCAGCAAACCTCATCTTTGTTTTATTTGTAGGCGCCATCAGTCCTGAGCGGACGGTTCTTGTGCAGGAAGACACCATTTCCTGGCCCGAAAATAATGCTTAATTACGAATTATTCAATTACGAATTACGGCCCCGCCAAACGGGGCATGAATGCCATTGAAAAGATATTATGAATATGAATAATTAAAATGCAGCGAATGAACACTATTGCTGTAATTACGAATTACAATGAACAAACATTGTCATCAACCAAACACAACCCATTCGTAATTCGTAATTGAATAATTCGTAATTGACCACTACCACCCCATAAACACCATGCCTATACCGCAAATGGTAACGGTAGCGCCGCCAATGGCGTGAATATAACGTTCCAGCTTATCTGTTCTCAGGAAAGAATAACCGTAGTACCCCAGCATTACCATCACCACCATGGTTATAAGGGTAAATACGGTGAAGGTTACGATCAGCAGCACAATGCCCAGCGTTGATTTTTGCGCAGCAGGATACGTAAGCAATGGGATCAGCGGCTCGCAGGGCCCCAGCGCAAAAATGATGAAGATGATCCAGGGCGTTACTTTGGTACGCTGCTGCGGGTACACCGGCCCTTCTCCATGCTTATGCTCGTACACGTACACGGAGCCGTCCTCGTACATATCAAAATGCTTATGCGGTTTATTCAGGTAAGCGCGGCGCAGGCCCCATACCAGGTAGGCCAGGCCAAAGAACAGCAGCGCCCAGCCAGCAATGCCGCCCCGCACCCCTTCCAGCCAGCTGATCTTAGAGATCTCCCATCCCAGGAACACACCCAGCAGGCCTAACAACACGGAGCTGCCCACATGCCCTATCCCGCATATGATAGTCCAGAACACGGTTTTAGCCGGCGACCATTTCCGGGATTGCGAGAGCGCAATGAACGGCACATAGTGATCCGGGCCGGTAACGGTATGTATACAGCTGATGGTAATGGCAGTGAGTATTAATGCGCTGAGCTCTGTAGTCATATTTAATCACGGTTTATGTTTGCGCCACCGGCACTTCCTCTTTCCATAATAAATTCTCTATTTTCCGCAGGCAGTCGAACAGCTGTTCTGCGCCATGCCCCAGCACACGCAGCACCAGGGCCGGTCCGGCGGTTTGTGACACACCGTAGGCGATGTCTTTTTCCGGCGCCAGTATTTCCAGCAAACTATCGGCTACCGGCGCTGTACCGGTACGGGTATCTGCATAGATCAGCGTAGCCTGGTGGGTATACCCTTCCATTTGCCCGGGCGCCATTACGTTTATACGTGCGGGTTGTATCAGCAGGTTATCTTTTAACACCAGCTTACCCCGGTAAAACAGCTCTGTTATATTGTGGAACTGTTTAAACTGAAAGGCCTCCCCGTTCAGCTTACGGCCGCAGGTCAGGATCTCGCCCCAAACCAGTCGGCAGTCCTCTGCCAGCTCAATGCGGTTATAGCCTTCAAAGCTGGCATCCTTATGCGGCACTATGGGGTGCGGCACATAGCTGAAGGTAGCGCCTTCCTGTACCTGCACATTCATATGCTGTTTGGCGCCTTGCTGCATGCTGTACAAACGCTGGTAAGCCTGCGTTTGCAGCTGCAGCCGCGTATCCTTACTAACGGTAACTGTTATACGGTAATCATCCCCCTCCAGCATGCCCGGCGATGCGGTCATCAGCATCAGGCACAAAGCCTTATCGGCCCGGTACGCGCCAATATCCGCCAGCTTAAAGGGCCGGGTATAATACCCTTCCTGCAGGAAGGTAATGCCGGAACGGTAACCGGTTATTATGCGCAGCTCACTGATCATCGTTGCAGGGCCGGTTCAGCCACTTCTTCCAGCAGCGCATATTTTTTAATCCAGTTTATTACTGCATCCAGGCCGGTGCCTTTCATCAGGTCCGTGAATACAAAGGGCTGGCCTTTGCGCATCAGGCGGGCATCGCGCTCCATTACTTCCAGGCTGGCGCCTACGTACGGGGCCAGGTCAATTTTATTGATCACCAGCAGGTCGGAGCGGGTAATACCCGGGCCGCCTTTGCGGGGGATCTTATCACCTTCTGCTACGTCTATCACAAAAATGGTAACATCTGCCAGGTCCGGGCTGAAAGTGGCCGACAGGTTATCGCCCCCGCTCTCAATAAAGATCAGCTGTATGCCGGGAAAACGCGCGGCCATTTCGTCCACTGCTTCCAGGTTCATGCTGGCATCTTCGCGGATAGCGGTATGCGGGCATCCGCCCGTTTCCACACCGATAATGCGCTCTGCCGGTAACAGGCTGTTCTTAGTCAAAAACTCTGCATCCTCTTTGGTATAAATATCATTGGTAATTACACCCAGGTCATATTGGTGCAGCATATTGCGCGACAGCCGCTCAATGAGGGCGGTCTTACCCGATCCTACCGGGCCTGCAATGCCTATTTTCACGTATGTTCTGCTCATAGATCTACGACATATATAATCTTGAATACAATCTTTCATGCTGCATACAGCGGATATCAAAACCCGGGTTGCAGCAGCCCAGCCATTTACGGTCGGGTGTTAGCGTGGCGGCAGCCAGCTCCTGCATCAGCGGCTGCAGGCGGTGTAAAATATCCTGCCCGTCGAGCTGGCCCAGGGGCACCAGCTTTACGCTGTTGGTAACCATACCGGCTACGGCATTATAGAAAAACGCCTGCAGGGCATCCGGTTTGGGGATCTGTAACAGGCAGGCATATACGCCAAATGCCAGGCAGTAATGCCCGCTGGCAGCACCCTGCTGCATGGCCTGTTCATACTGCTGCATAAACGCAAAGGCCTGCTGCCGGCTGAAGATCTTTATTAAACGAACGCCCAGCTTCTGGCTGGCCTGCCGTATTTCACGGGGCAGCTTTAAGGCGGTGCATTCTTCATCCAGCTGCAACAAGGCGTTAAAGTCCTGCTGCAAAGCGGCATCATAGGCCAGGCTGGCAAAGGCCGCATCGTTATAACGCAGGTTATGCTGCAGCATGCTGCGGATATACTCCTCTGCAGTAGCTGCATTATACACCAAACCCTCCTGCACATAGGTTTCCAGCCCATTGGAATGGGTGTAGCCGCCTATTGGTAAGGTGGGATCGGAAAGGTGGAGAAGTGCGAGCAGGTTCAATTACGAATTATTTAATTACGAATTACGAATTATGAATGCAGCGGATGAATACGTTATGTTCTATTATGAATTATTTAATTACAAATACCAGGCTTTATAGTCTGATTAAGATCAGGCATCTCACCTTAGACTTGCGAAGTTAAATTACGCACTACCCAATTCGTAATTCGTAATTAAATAATTCGTAATTCTCACTTCGTGAGATTCATGATCTTCTGAAACAACGTTTCCCCGCCTCCGCCATGGCTATGCGGTGTTACGTTGGAGCGCAGCATGTTGGTGAGCTTGCGGGTGGCCTTTTGCGGCGTATAACCGGCGCTTTCCAGCCAGCGGTACAGCGGCTCCTCCATGGGTATCAGCACTTCATTATCCTGGATAAAAACGGGTAGGTGTTTGTTGCCGATCTCGTAACAAATAGTACCCATTTCCAGCATGGAGGCCGGTGTTACTACTATTACCTCGCAAGGCAGTATATCCACTACTACAGCGGTGGTATCATCCATCCAAACCACATCGCCCTGCTGCAGGCGCTGGCCCTGTTTTAACAGGCGCAGGGCCAGCTCACGGCCGCTTACGGTTTGACGGCGCTGTATGCGGCGGGAGGTTTCGTACCACTGCAGCTGCAGCAGGTCCGTTTGGCGGGAGCCGATGGATAAGGTGCCTATATTGCCGATTACATCTTCGATGATCATAATATACGGTATGGGCTAAAAGAATGTAAAATCATAAATGTAAAATTTTAAATGTAAAAGTTAAATGCATCGAATATGGCCTTGTACACGGTATTGCTGCTCTCCCCTTTTACATTTAACATTTATTATTTTACATTTTACATTCTTTTTAGCCCCGTTAATTAAAACAAAAAATATCGTTGCGCCAAAGCCAGCTCCTTCAAAGGTTCGCAGGTGATCTTCACCCCATCTACCTTTACTTCATATGTTTCCGGGTTTACGGTTATATCCGGCGTTTGATCATTATGGATCAGGTCTTTTTTGGAAATGCTGCGGCAGCCGCTTACCGGCAATAAAGTTTTTTGCAAACCATATTCCTCCGCAATGTTCTTCTGCAAAGAGATCTTAGATACAAAGGTTACGCTGGTATGCAGCAAGGCCTTGCCGTGCGCGCCAAACATATGCCGGTAAATAACCGGTTGCGGTGTGGGAATGGATGCATTGGGATCGCCCATTT
>NZ_DATCRF010000600.1:0-2491 GCF_036569125.1 Chitinophaga sp.
CCGGGTGGCTTCTTTCTGCAGCTTCACTATTTCCAGGGCATTATTCTGGATGTCGATATTCTGTTTTACAATAGCCAGCTGGTTATCCAAGGCCAGTAGCTCGTAATAGGAATTAGCGATTTCGGCAACGAGGTTAGTGACCAGGAAATTTTTTCCCTCAACGGTAGACAGGTACCTGCTGATGGCTACTTTTTTAGCGTTGTGCAGCTTTTTCCAGATATCTACTACCCAGGATGCATAAGCTGCTAACAAATAATCCGGCAGCGGGTCCGGCATTTCTTTTCCCGGTTTAATTTCAGTGGTAGCATCACCGGCGCCCTGGCTGGTATAGCGGCCCACCTTTTCAACGCCGGCCGCAGCTTTTACCCCTACAAAGGGTAAATATTCTCCTTTCCTGGCCCTTATTTCGTTGCTGGCAATCTCCATTTCCTGTAAGGTGATGTTCAGCTCCTGGTTGTTCTTCAAAGCCGTATCTATCAGGGCGCCCAGGTAGGGATCCGTGAAATAATCTTTCCACTTCACTTTTGCCATATTAAGGGTATCCTGCGAGCTGTTATAGCTTGCAGGAACGGTTTTGTTCTCTGTTTTCCCAACCAAAGCAGGAATTTTACAAGCTGCATAAGCGAAGGAAATGCAGGCTACCCCTAAGTGCTTATATATTCTGCTTCTAAACATTATGATCAATTTCTTCTGTTAAAGGATTCTCGTCTTCATCTTTAATGAGCTTGCGTTTTGCTGCTATGCTGCCGAATATGTAATACAAGCCGGGAATAATGATCACCCCGAAAACAGTTCCCAGCAGCATACCGCCGGCAGAGGCAGCGCCTATGGTATGGTTGCCGATGGCGCCCGGACCTGTAGCAAACAGCAGCGGTATCAGGCCGGCAATAAAGGCAAGTGAGGTCATTAATATCGGGCGGAAACGTACGGCAGCGCCTTCCACAGCCGCCTGGAACAGCGGCACGCCGGAGCGGTGTTTCTGAACGGCAAACTCCACGATCAGCACTGCGTTCTTACCCAGCAAGCCAACCAGCATTACCAGGCCCACCTGCGCATAAATATCATTGGCCAGTCCCATAAGCTTCACCAGCAGGAACGCGCCAAAAACACCTGCAGGCAAAGAAAATATTACCGCTAAGGGGAGTATGAAGCTTTCATACTGCGCGGCCAGTATCAGGTATACAAATGCTAATACAATAAGGAAAATGTAAAGCGCTTCGTTCCCACGTTCCGTTTCATCTTTTGAAAGGCCTTCCCAGTCAATACCATAGCCACGCGGCAGTGTTTGTGCCGCAACCTCCTGGATAGCCCTGGTGGCTTCACCGCTGCTGTAACCCGGTGCAGGCTCGCCCCTGATGGCCGATGAAGTGTACATATTATACCGGGTGATCTCATTCAGCCCGTGCGCTTTTTTTATGCTCATGAAGGCTGAATAAGGCACCATCTCATCGCGGTTATTTTTAACGTACAGCTTCATAAGATCGTCCGGCAGCCTGCGGTATTCAGGCGCGGCCTGTACATATACTTTCAGGAAGGTACCGAAGCGGATAAAGCCCAGCTCATAGCTGCTGCCTATCAGTATAGAAAGATTATCCATTGCCTTACCAATGGAAACGCCTTTTTGCATGGCAGCCTTGTTATCGATCTGAAGCTCATACTGCGGATAGTTGGCGCTGAAAAAAGTAAATAAGCCCGTCAGCTCCTTACGTTTTCTCAGTGCATCCATGAACTGGTCGTTCACCTTTTCCAGCTCTTTATAATCATCGCTGTTGGTTTTATCCAGCAGGCGCAAAGCAAAACCGCCGGCTGCGCCATACCCGGGTACTGCCGGTGGCCCAAAGAATTCTATGGTTGCCCCGGGAATATCCCTGCATTTTTCTTCCAGCTCACGGATGATCTCATTAACAGAATGTTTGCGCTGCGACCATTCCTTCAGGTTTATGAGGCAGGTGCCTGCATTGGATCCACGGCCTTCCGTAAGCACTTCATAACCTGCCAGCGCAGAAACAGATTGAATGCCTTCAACATGTTCTGCGATCTCCTGTACTTTCCTGGCCAGGTCATTGGTCCTTTCCAGCGTAGAGCCGGGAGGCGTTTGAATAATGGCATAGATCATTCCCTGATCCTCACTGGGAATAAAGCCGGAGGGAAGATCCCTGGAGATACCAAAGATGCCGATGCCGAAAGCCGCCAGTATGGCAAAGGTGACCACTCTCCGGTTCACGATCAATCTTAGCAGGCCCGCATATTTACCGGTAAGCTTTTCAAAACCTCTGTTAAAGCTGTCGAGCGCCCGGTTCATCACTGTTTTCTTCCGCGGCTTCCCATGATTATTTTTCAATATCATGGCGCAAAGCACCGGTGTAAGTGTAAGCGCCACTAAGCCCGAAAGTACAATGGAGGTAGCCATGGTAATAGCAAACTGCCGGTAAAAGATCCCTACCGGGCCAGACATAAATGCCACCGGGATAAATACTGCGGTCATTACAAA
>NZ_DATCRF010000601.1:0-4555 GCF_036569125.1 Chitinophaga sp.
ACCGTATAGGTAGTACCACTGCCCGATACGCCGGTTATGCCGGCGCCTGCAATGCTGCCGGTAGTGGTGAGGTTGAACGCGGAGGCGGCAACGCCGGTAGCGGAACCGCTGAAGGTAACCGTATACTGCACGGAGGCCAGCCTGGTAGGCGTTGAATTTACACGGTTTACGCTGACTACCGAAATAGTAGGCGGATCCAGGCGCTTGAAAGCGCCATCGGCCGGGTCGCCAGGCGTGCTTGGATCATCTGTTGCATCATTTACAAAGATGCTGCTTCCTTTTACCACCATACCCCAGGGATAAAAACCGGCTGCGCTTACCAGCGTTACCGGTGTGATGGCAGTGCCTGATGCACCTGCAGTTACAGGCGCCGTATATTTTACGACATGCGACGTGGTAGGGTTTATTGCTTCAACAGCATACAGGTTATTAGAGGCGTCTATTGCCAGGGTACTGGTACCCTTGCCACTGTTAATAACGCTGGCGGTATATGCAGGATAGGTGAGCTTTATCAGCTGGCCACCATCAGTACTGGTACCGGGGGCCGGATCATTGGTTACAAAATCCAGGAAATAAATGTTTCCGAAGCCATCTACTACAATGCTCCAGGGATAGGAGGCATCGTTCTCATAAGGCACACCCGCATAAAGCACAGTACCTGCACCGGTTTCGTTCGTGTGCAGGTATTTAACCACCCGGTATTTATCATCGCCATTATTGAATGTTCCATCGGGATCTATATATTCCGTGGTAATAATATCGTTATTCTGGTCAATGGTAAGCGCAGAATAGAACTTGCCGCTTTGTATAACCGATGCCGAGTAGGAAGGCGCGGTAAGCTTAACGATCTCCCAGTTATCGGTTCCGGCCGGAGTTGGGTTCGTTACATATACATCGCCCAGCGAGTTAACCGCCAGGCCCCAGGGATACTCAATAGCATTGGCATCCAGCTGCAGGGCGGGGTTTAATATAACGGGCGAACCTGCTCCATTGACATATTTTACCACGGTATATTTACTACCATTCTCCCTCACAGCATAAATGTTGCCGGCAATATCTTTTGCCAGCGCACACTGTGATGTGCCTGAATTTATGGTAGTGGACGTGTACTGCGCCGTGGCTGCAAAGCCGAACAACAGGCCGGTCAGCAGTAAGTAAAGGGCTTTCATACTTTGTGTAAATGTATGTTTCATATAAGGGTATTAAATGCAGAGGAAGGGATTTTGCCAGCCTGTAACGCAGGCATCATGTATCGTTTCAAACTCTTTCGCATCAAAGCGCATCCCTTTTCCCTGGTCAATGATTATTTTGTGGAGGGTATTTCGTGATGTTGATATTTTAATGATGTTAGTATTAGGTAACGCAAAACCAGAGAGCGGGTAAAAATTCTTTTCGCCGCCGGGGCCCTGTATGATACCGGTACGCAGCTGCTGCTTTACGGTATCCCAGTCTCTTTTTTTGGCGTGGGGTAATAGTTCTTTCCAGATAAGGCCTGCTTCATAACCCATCAGCGCGTAGATATTGGCGGGCTGCTGTGTGGTTTTTTCAAACTTCTTTACAAAGGCCTGGTTGGCCTGGCTCTCATCTTCCCGCATCCATAGCTGTGCGGTGTACATTTCCATGTCTATGTGCTTAACATCCTCCAGGATATCATCATAGGCCATCGTTTCATGTACCAGCAGGGGTATGCGTTTATGCAGTCCGCTGCTGATCCACTGCTGTAAAAAGCGGGTGCCCATGCTGCCGCAGAAAATAGCGTGCACATAGGCGGGCTGCTCCTCTTTCCATTTGTTAAAGATGCCATCCAGATCCAGCTTCAGCGGGTCGGCAGGATCAAAGGGCAATACATTCAGCTGCAGCGATGTACCGCCTGCCGCGGCCACGCCCTGCTGGAAGGTATTATCCAGGTGATAACCTGCTTCATATACCGGCATGATCATATGCCCGCCGCTGCCAAAGGTGCTTTGCGCCCAGTGGCCCAGCGCATACTGCGACTGCCATAGCTGGTGGGAGGCATAAAAAATGTCGGGGCTGAGATAGGGAAAATGCGGTACATATTCCCCCATATCAAAAAAGAAAGCGGGCTTCTTTTCCTTTTCTATAATAGGCACCATATCGGGAATGGCTTTATAGCCTATTAACCCTGAAAGGATATCAACCCGGTTAAAAAAGAGCAGCTTGCGCGCAGCTTCCTCGCTGGCCTTCAAGCTGCCCTGATTTGTATATTCCGGTATGAACTCAATGGTACGCTGCCGTGCAGGATCCAGGCCCATACCTAATATCCACCCGGTTACCAGGTGTGCATGGTAATAAGGATAAATACCCGAATAGGGCGTCAGGAATCCGACGGTTAGCGGAGCGTTCATTTTTTGTAGTTAGATAGTAACATTCATAGGGCGCGGCATAGGGATGCTGCAGCTATGGATGTAAATAATGATAATTGTTTCCGGGCGGTATTAGTTCCTTGAAGGGAAGATACCTTCCAGTGCGATCAGATAGGTCATAGCCAGGTAAGGGTTCTGGATGCTGAACGGCTGGCTGCCACCGGCAATGCCTATGGTAACGTTACCCGTTACAGTGCCCGGCGCCAGCGTGGTAGTGTTATCCTGCGCAGCGTAACCTTTGATAGCAGTAGCGCCCGGGCCACTGCCAATTGTAGGAAGCACAGCCGGCACCAGGGAAGGCCCGGGTGTGTTGCTGGTACCTGCAGCGGTGCTGGCAGAGATAGTTGATGTTCCGCCGCTGATCACTCCTGTGTGATTATGCGCAGGCATGTTGTTGATGATCAGCGTTGTGCTCTCTGTTCCACCGATCTGTCCCAGGGAATAATTGGAAAGGCCCGGTCCCTGTCCCCAGCCGATAGGCGCGCGGCCGCGAAGGTCCGGTAATGCAAAAGTAGTTTGTCCGTTTCCCCCGTAAGTAGTGCCCAGCAAAGAGAATAACGCGGTGTTCTGTGCGATGGACACTATCTGTCCCCAGCACATAGCCCAGCCACGGATTGCAAAATTGCCGCCAAAGAGAATGATCATTGCCAAGTAAGGTTCCATAACGATTTTAGATTAGTTAAGTTAAGGGATGTGCTGTTTTAACAGCGGTTATTAAAAAATGTTTAAACTTATGCAAGATTTTTTTTGCCGGCACTGAAATCAGGTACTGCTACCGGCGCTCCTCCTTTTGATTTGGAGATAGCGGCCAGGGTTCCTATCACACTGTTGGCTGCAGCGTCGTATACCGACCGGTAGGTTTGCTGCTGCAGCAACTGCACAAAATCGTTCAGGGCATAGGCACAGCCATCAGGTATACGGGTTTGCTTATATACGTTCCTGCTCTCATTCCACTGAGGGTCATCATACTGCTCCAGGTAAGGCTTTACCGGCTCCCACATAAAATTCTCCGGGCTTTGCCCTTTGAGGTGAATGGCCCGTGCAACATCCATCCAGTGGCCGTTGCTGCCCTTTAGCCGGAAGCCGGTGCTAAGCGGCTGCCCGGTTCCTGTATGAGATTGCAAATAGACGGTTTGCTGCTGCGCAGTGGTTAAACAGATCAGGTCCAGCTGCGCACGCATCAGGTATATACGTTGCTGAGCGGTTTTAGGATGTAGCTTATTCACCACATATTCCGTTTGCTGCGGCTGCACCTGTAATGATTCATATTTATTACCCTTGTTCATACCCAGTATTCCGGCGATGGCGGCTGCCGGAAATACCGGGTAAGGTAAGGGGTTAGTAGTATGTGCGGGTGTTAAAGCCTGGTAGTGCGCGCCGGCATGGATGGTTTCCAGGGTACCGAACAAACCTTGTTCAGCCATATTGGAAACGGCCATGAGATCGGGGCGGTAGCTGTGCTCATCCAGCGTAAAATACTGGCGGTTAGTACGCTCGCTGATGCGGATAATATCTTCATGCTCCTGTACCGTAACGCCCATTACCGGGCCGCAGGCTACATGCTTGCCGGCCAGCAGCGCGGCTTTGGCAATAGTGTAATGCTGATCCCAGGGTGCAGCGATGATCACAGCATCAAGATCTTTACGGGATAAAAGCTGCTGATGATCATTGCAGACATCCGGCGTGTAGGCGGCGGCGTTCAGCAAGGGCTTGCAGGCCTGCAGCGCAGCGGTATTACTTTCGCAAATGGCCCTAACATCCAGCTGGCGGTGCTGTAAGGCCCATTGCAGGTATTGGCGGCCCCAGGGCCCTGCGCCTATTACTCCTATACGTAAGCGGGAAGACGTTATTGCCGACAGTGAGGTAGGTAATAGCGTTAAAACAGGTGCAAGGATAGCTGCATTTTTAAGGAAATGCCTTCTTCCGGGTACATGCATAGAGATAAATTCGTTCCAAAACTAAATTAGAGATTGCTCAATCGACGCGGGCTCGCAGTTACAAGGATAAAACAGTTGTAGGTTCTTCGGATAAGCGGATAGAGGTTAAAAAGATCGAACAAATGTATTACTAATTTTATATTAAAGAAATTTATTTTAGGTATATTTTAACAATTAACACATTGGTGTTAGTTGGGGTGAAGCATAAAGCGGAAAGCATAAAGCATAAAGCTT
>NZ_DATCRF010000602.1:0-15292 GCF_036569125.1 Chitinophaga sp.
TCCAGCAGGTTCAGGGATTCCCAGTCCGTAATACCGGCTACCAGGTAGGCTGCTTTGTCCAGCTTGGGCACTGCATAATATTCATAGCTGGCCGGTACCTCTACCTCTTTTACCCCCACGGTATAAGGCTTTCCATCCGGCTCAATAGTGTAAGGCACCGGTATATCATAATAAAAAGTAGTAGCTACATATTGCTCCGTAACATCCTCAACTATGCTGGATGATCCTATGCGCTTAGCTTTTCTGTTCCCCACAGCCACACCGGCTACACGGCCCTCTAATGCTTTCTCCGCGCCATAGCCTACTACCACCACTTCCTCCAGTCTCCTGTTGTCCGGCTGCATACTGATGCGCATAAAACCGCCATCTGCCGGCACTTCTTTTTTATTGAAACCTATGTAGGAAAACACCAGGGTTTGTTCTCCGCCGGATGTTTGCAGCTGAAAATTACCCTTATCATCCGTTACAGTACCCAATGTTTTGCCTTTGATCTGCACGTTGCAGCCCGCCAGCGGCATGCCGTTATCATCTGTAACCCGGCCACTTATTTCCCCATTGCTGAGCATTTGCTGCGCCTGGCGGCTACGGCTCAGCTCATCATAGCTGCTGTAACTGTGTAGGTACCAGGGGCGTAACACCGGCCGTACGCTGCTTTCGTCGGGGTTTCCCGTACTTAATTGCAGCTTTACTTTTTTCCACACTTCACCGCACTGCTGAAATACTTTGGCTTTAAAAGTAATATCCAGCGGATGGGTAATATCTTTTACCCGTATATCGTAAGCCGGCAGCCAGCCTGCATTCTTTACCAGGTAGCTAACGGTGAATTTGCCGGTGGTGGCGCTTTTAGCCAGTACATCCAATACAATATCGCTGGTAGGCGTTTCTTTCAGCTGGCGCAGGCCCTGCAATTGATTGGTTGTTTGCAGCAGGTCCTTTTCCAGCGTGCGGATCTGTTGTTTAATACCAAGCTGCTTATCCAGCACCTCTGTCAGGCGCTGCCGTTGCAGGTCCAGTATATCTTTTAATTCTGTGGCTTTTAAAACATTATTAGTGCCGCCAATATCCTGGTTCTTGGTAAGAATGCTTTCTTCCTGCGTGTATACCTGCAGGTTATTTTTTTCACGGTCCAGCTTGTCCTGCAGGTTTTGACGCTGTTTTTCCAGCTGATCAATCTCTTCCCGCTGCGATTGTTCCTTAATAAAATTGGGCTGATGCGATACGGATAATAACATGGTATTGGGCGGCAGCTTGGCCTGTATGCTTTTCTGATCCACATCCGGGGAAATGCCGCTGAAAACAATCTTGTTATTACCTGGTGTAACGCTGTACTGCATGCTGCGGGTAACCTGTGCCCCCTGCAGGAAAACAGTAACCTGGTCAACAGTGCCGGCAGGGGTAGCGGGTGTTTGTGCAAAGCTCTGCTGCAGGCAAAGCAGCACCGGGATAAAATAGGTATATCTCATTTTATGGCAATTTGTTCAAGGATGCCGGGTTAATCTGTTTTCCATAAACGGAAATGTTGGATGTCCCTGTCCCCTGTCATAGGTATTAATAATTACTTGAAAAACTACGATACAGTAAAATATTATTCCTAAATATAGTAATTGTCCGCACAAAAGCAAATGCCCCCTTACCCCTTTACAGCCCTTATAATTTCCCTTTTACCCGGTGGGCCGGCCAGTTTCTCCACGGTAAAACCAAGAGCTTGCAGGTCTTTCCGTACCGCACTTTTACTACAATAAGTAACCAGCACCC
The DNA here is from genome assembly GCF_036569125.1 of Chitinophaga sp. GTDB lineage: Bacteria > Bacteroidota > Bacteroidia > Chitinophagales > Chitinophagaceae > Chitinophaga. The sequence continues at coordinate 1,756 of NZ_DATCRF010000602.1, forward strand.
CTCCGGGGTGCATGCGGGCCGCTACCTGCTCAAACATGGCAGCACTCCACAGTTCCGGCTGTATCTCCGGCGCAAAAGCATCAAAATAAACCAGGTGAAATAACGGTGTGGCAGCTGCCAGGTATGCAGCCAGTGATTGCTTTTTCTTTAACAGTGAAAATTGTGGATGCAGCGGTACAACTTCTTCCCAGGCCGCGCTGTGTAAGGCTTCCAGGTCATGGCCGGCAGCTGTTTTTAACAGATCATTATAATTTAAGGCCTGCATTTCCGGGGCAGATAAGGGGTACAATTCTACTGCCTCATAATAAACGGGGCGCTGTTGTGCAATGGCCTCCTGTAAGGTAAGCAGCGCATTTAAACCGGTGCCAAAGCCCATTTCAAATATATATAAGGGTGAATGTTGTTGCAGCAGGGGCCGCAATCCTGCATTAATATATATATGTACGCTCTCCTGTATAGCGCCATGGGTGCTGTGGTACGTAACATTGGTACCTGTGAGGCCAATGGTATGTGATCCGTCATCTGTGAGCTGTATGTGCCGTTCCATCCTGCAAAGATAATGGCCCTAAACCATGCTACGCGCAGGTATGCACGGAACAAAAACGTGGGGACATAGTCAACAGAATAAGATGTTGATTGGGTGTAGCTTCTACAAAATATATCCGTTAAAGAAATGTTACATAAAAACATTGAAACGCTGAAATGCCCTATTCTCAAAGGGATTGGGCCGTTTTAACAATTCTTTTCTGATTTTGCGCAGGGTTTTTGTCTTATTCCATGGCAAGAAACCAAACGAAATGGTTTCAGTCAAAAAAGTTAAACCGGATCGTTAACCATAAAAATTGAAAAACGATGAAAACACAGATCTTGAAATTTGGCCTTATGGCAGGCGTAGGAGCAATCATGCTTACACAGGTAAACGCAAAGAATGGTGTTAGTGCAAAAATGTCCCGCGACACCGTAGCTGTAGCTGATACAGCAAACTTTAAAGTAGATACTGCAAATTTCGCAGTGGATACCGCAGCTTTCAAAGCAGACACTGCGAACTTTAAAGTAGATACCGCAGCTTTCGCAGTAGATACTGCTTTTGCGCTGGACACTGCAGCTGTAGCTGATACCGCTAACTTTAAAGTAGATACTGCAAATTTCGCAGTAGATACCGCAGCCTTCAAAGCAGATACTGCGAATTTTAAAGTGGATACCGCTGCTTTTGCAGTAGATACTGCAGCCTTTAAAGCAGATACTGCCAACTTTAAAATGGACACAGCTTTTGTAAAAGACACTGCTGCTTTTGCCGCTCCTGACACTGCATTCTTCAAAGACACTGCTAACTTCGTAGCAGACACCGCTTTTGCTAAAGACACAGCCGCATTCAAAAAGGATACTGCTTTCTTTTCAAAAGACACCGCATCCTTTATTGTTAAGGATACCGCAGCAATGCGTGCTGACACTGCATCTTTTGTAAAAGACACTGTTGCTATTGCAAAAGATACCGCTACTATCCGTCGCGATACAGCAGTAATCCGTGATACCGTTGCTACTCAACCAGTAGATACCACCGGTAAAAAACACATCAAAAAGGAAAAAATTAAGAAAGACACTACTGCTCAAAAGTAATTAGGTAACCAACCACTAAGACAACGTAGCTAGTGCAAATTATTTCTACGGAAAAGGCAGCGATGATCAATCGCTGCCTTTTTCTTTTTATATTTATGAAAACTGCCCCGCCATGAAAAACTTAGCCCCTGATATATTCCGCAAAAGACTTTTAGTAGAAGGATATTTTACCATTCCCGTAGATGAACAAACGCTGATCCATTTCTTTCAGCACTTTACTACCCGGCTTTCTATGCGCACCTATGGCGCCCCGATTGTTCACACTACCAGCGGGGAAGGCAAAGAAGCCAACCAGGGTTATGATGCTTTTGTACCGCTGATCGATTCCGGCATTTATATAGCCGTGTGGAGCCAGCAACAATTCCTGTCTTCCATTATTTATACCTGTAAAGATTTTCCGGAGGCAGAGGCATTAAGCGTGATGCAAGCCTATTTTGGGATAACGGAAACAGCCTCCACACTTTTCTAACCCCTGGCCAATTTGTAATTCGGCACATTGGTGAACAGTACACCGGCTAAGATCACCAGCAACGCTATTATCTGCGGCAAAGAGATGTGCTCATTGGCAAAAGCCCAGCCTATCAGAATGGCCACTACCGGGTTTACGTAGGTATGCGTACTTACCAATGCCGGCGGGCGAATGGTGATTAACCAGGTAAAGGCCAAATAAGCTACCAGTGATCCCATAGTGATCAGGTATAACAAACCTCCCCAGGCCGGCAGTGACACGGTACTAATATTAAAGTCAGCCCATTCCCCCGTGAACAATGCGGTGAGGCCGCTAAAAAGGCCTGCAGCCATGAGCTGCAGGCCGGTTGTCAGGGTATTGGAATGGCTGTGGTCCAATTTATATTTAGCGTACAGGGAGCCTACTACCCATAGAATGGCGCCCAGCAACAACACCAGGTTACCGGTCAGTAACATACCGGGATCCTTTGTTTCAGTTGCCGCAGCCTGGGTATAATGAAAGAACAGCACAATACCGGTGAAGCCGATCACCAATCCGCCCAGCACCCATTTATTGGAAAAGTAGCTCCCCCACTCCTTTTTATCCAGCAGTAAAAAGAAAAAGGGTTCAGTAGCCATAATAATAGCAGCATAACCTGAATTCACATATTGCTCTGCCCAGGTTACCAGGCCCGTACCGCCTACCAGCATTAAAACACCGCTAACAGATGCATTGCCTATGGTAGCAGCACCGGGTAATTTTTCACCACGCGCCAAACACCATATTAACAGTATGCTGCCTGCTATTACTCCCCGGAAAGCCGTTAGCACAAACGGCGGAAATCCCTTTAATCCAAAAGCAATAGCCATATAAGTGGTACCCCATACAATATAAATAGCAAGGAAAGCCAGGATAACCAGCCATTGCGGTGAGTTTTCCGATCTCATATCCGTTCGTTTGGGTTAAATGCCTACAGTTTACATTACCAGTAAAACGAGTTTTACCAGTGTAAATCTATACAATTATTTAATACCGTCAAAAGCTTTTTTGCTGGTAAAAATAATGTACCTTTCCACCTGTATCTTATGAGCAAAGAGAGAAATATCAATACCCTTCCCCTGGATGGAGGCGCGCTCTGCTTTCATTTTATTAATACCGTTCATTCCTGGCGGGGCATTAACCTGCATGAGTATTTAGACAGCTATGCCACCCTGCTGCAATGGTGTAGTAAGGTGAACATCCTTAGCGGCAAAAGCCGTAAAGCCCTGCAGCAATATGCCGTCAAAAATTCCGAAGCGGCTGATAAAGCCCTGCAAAAAATGAAACGCGTGCGGGAATTGTTGTACCACTTCTTCTCCGCGGTTGCGGCACAGGAGCCACAGCAAATGCAGGAAGAGCTGCTGCATAAATTTAACACCGTGTTATCCGCTGGTTTATCGCATATCCGCTTTACCATAAAAGGCACACATATTGAACAGGATTGGGAAGAAGATGCTACCGACCTGCTCCTGCCTTTATGGGTGGTGATGAAATCAGCCTATGATATCCTCACCCTGGAAGATCATCAGCGGATCAAGGAATGCGGGCAATGTGGCTGGATCTTCCTGGACCACACCAAGAATAATAAACGGCGCTGGTGCAGCCCGGTTACCTGCGGCAGCATGGAAAAATCGAAGAAATATTATCTTAAGAAAAAGCAAGGATCAGAAGGCTAATACATATGGCACAAACAGACGTAATTATTATAGGCGCCGGCGCAGCAGGCTTAATGGCAGCCAGGGAGCTGGTAAAAGCCGGGAAGAAAGTACAGGTGCTGGAAGCCCGCGATCATATTGGCGGGCGTATCCATCAGCATACAGGCGCTGAATTTATTCATGGGGATGTGCCCCTGACGCTGGCATTATTGAAAGAAGCAAACATACCCTATCATGCCATTGAAGGCACCATGCTGCAATCATTCAATGGGCAGCTGATACCTGTAGAAGAGCTGGAAATACCGCACTGGCCGCTTTTTGTAGCCGCACTGAAAAAGCAGCAAGAAGACCTGCCGCTGCAGGATTTCCTGGAGCTTCATTTTGCAGATGATGAATACCATGAGCTGAGAGATACTGTTATACGCTATGCCTCCGGCTATGACACCGCTGATCCGGCGGATGCCAGTACCCTGGCCATGCGCGAGGAATGGGTATCAGAGCATGAAGCCACTCAATACCGCATCAACGGTGGCTACGACCGCCTCACCGCTTTTCTGGCAGCAGCAATTACAAAGGGTGGCGGCGCCATTCAGCTCTCATCTATTGTAAAGCATATTCACTGGCAACCGGGAAAGGTTGAGGTCATTACTACAAATGAGCAACATTACACCGCTCAGCAGGTATTGATCACAGTACCACTTAGTGTGTTACAGGCAGCGCCCACAGAATTAGGCAGCCTGCAATATTTTCCGCCCTTACCAGCACAGTATGAAGCGGCACAGCAAATGGGAATGGGCGGCATTATTAAGATACTGCTGCAGTTCCGGGAAGCTTTCTGGGAAAAGCAGATCTTTAACGGCAAAAGCGTGGAAGATCTGACCCTCCTGTTTTCCCGGCAAACAGTGCCCACCTGGTGGACGCAGTACCCGGAAACATCTACCCTGCTTACCGGTTGGCTGGGCGGCCCGCCTGCCAAAGCGCTCAAAGAGGCGGCAGATGCGGAAGTGCTGGAAATGGCATTAAATTCTCTCTCAGATATTTTTAATATGCCGGTAGCTGCGCTCCAATCTTTATTGCTTAGCGCGCAGGTCATTAACTGGACGAATGATCCGTTTACACGCGGCTCTTATTCATACCCTACTATTCATACCAAAGCAGCACTGCCTGTATTAACTACGCCTGTGGCGAACACATTATTCTTTGCAGGGGAAGGATTGTATAACGGTGCGCTTATGGGAACGGTAGAAGCAGCCCTGGTGAACGGGCAGGAGGTAGTGAAGAAAATATTAGGATAAACCAAGTAGTAATTACCTTACTACCTTTAACTCTTTAGTTGTATTCATTACGCTGGCATTTTTCAGCTGTGCATTTAACGGGGATATTAGCTTATACGGCCGGTTAAACAGCTCCTGTGACACTTTAAAATGCTCGGCGAGCTTACGGATATTTTCTTTGGAAAGCCCTCTGCGGTAATGCAGCATATCAGACACCAGACTTTTGCCAATACCCAGCATAGCGGCCAGCTCTGTAGCTTTCAGGTTATTTTCTGACATTAAGTACTGCAATATTTCAATAGGGTTAGCATCTTTAAAGGTGCTGTGTGATTCATCCCACTTTTCTATGAGCAGGGTAAGCAGCTCTATTTCATCTGATAGCTCTTTGCCTTTACGGGGGCTGGCTACTAACTCTGCCAGCATATCACAGTATTCATCATACTGCTTTTCAGATTTAATTACCTTGTATTTTAACTTTTCCATAACCCCTGTTTTAATAATCACTAATAATGTATTGCTTTCTGTTGGCGCATAGCTCTGTGTAGGCTGCATGTGTACCTATCCAACACACAAACAAATGTACCTGCGATGCCCCAAATGCGTATTGGCAGATCATGCGGTGATGATTCCCCCCAATATTAAATACCACCCGCTGGCTGCCATTTCCTAAAAGATCTGCGGTGCCAAATGTGTTCAATATATCTTCCGGTATATTCCAGGTTGCACCTTTTACCGTTACAATCCAGAGTTCAAAGCTACTTCTGCTGCTTGCATGCCTCCCTACATATTTTTCAATAGTCTGAAGTTTGATCAGATGTACTTTCATGGGTTTCCTTTTACAAACATACAAAAAAAGTTCTCGGAATGCGAACTTTCCCCTAATTTTTTTTTAGCACACAATATTAACCACACCATGCTCAAAAGAAGGTTAATCCGGCGTTAAGGAAAAAGATGTACTTTTCATCTCCTAACAGATCAATCACCAACCGCATGTTACAAACACTTTCCCAGCCCTGGCCCTGGTATGTAGCCGGCCCCTTAATTGGTCTGGCAGTACCGGTTTTACTGCTCCTGGGCAATAAGCACTTTGGAATATCCGCCAACCTCCGGCACCTCTGTGCGGCCTGCCTGCCGGCTAAAATTCCCTTTTTTCAATACGAGTGGAAAAAGGAAAGCTGGAACCTCTTTTTTGCAACAGGCATTATAGCAGGCGCATGGCTGGCATCCATATTATTACATAATCCACAACCCATACAGGTGCACCCGGCGCTGGTGAAGGAAATGAATAGCTATAACGTTCATGACTATAACCATTTGCTGCCTGCTGATCTCTTTTCATTTGCTAACCTGCTAACAGCACGTGGTCTTATTCTTATTGTAATTGGCGGTTTCCTGGTAGGCTTTGGAACCCGTTACGCAGGCGGCTGTACATCCGGCCATGCCATTATGGGGCTGGCCAATATGCAGGGGCCTTCCCTGGTGGCAACCTGCTGCTTTATGGCAGGTGGTTTTATAACCGCCAACTGGATCTTACCTTTCATTCTTCAATTGTAAACGATGCCTGATTTAATCAATACTGATTTTGAAGTTCACTCATTAGAGCGCATAGCCGCCGCAGCTCCCAGGCCCTGGTGGCATTTGCTCAAATACGCTGTAGCAGGCATTTTGCTGGGGATTGTATTTGTAAAGGCAGAAATTATTTCCTGGTTCCGCATACAGGAAATGTTCCGCTTACAAAGCTTTCATATGTACGGGGTTATTGGCTCAGCGGTAGTAGTGGCAGCCATTTCTGTATGGATCATCAAAAGGTTCAGCATTAAAACTTTCAGCGGGGAAAAAATTGATTTTACGCCTAAGAAATACAATAAAGGGCAGGTCATTGGCGGGCTTATTTTTGGCGCCGGCTGGGCGCTTACCGGCGCTTGTCCGGGACCGTTGTTTGCACAAATAGGTACCGGCGCTTTTGTGGTGATAATAATGATCCTGAGCGCCATGGCAGGTACCTGGGTATATGGCTTATTAAGGGAAAAGCTGCCTCATTGATTTTACAGGATGCCTGCTTGTAGTTGCTCCTGTACTCCCTTACATGGGTATAAAATTCCTTGCCTATACCACTGCAAGTTTCCCATCAAAGGCAGTACGCTTCAGCCCTGCAGCATACCCTGGTGATGGCTCCATAACTTTGCATACACCGTATTACGGGCCAGCAGCTGCTTATGCGTGCCCTCTTCTGCCAGCGCGCCATCCTGCAGCACTACGATCTGATCGGCATTTACCACGGTGCTTAACCGGTGGGCGATCACGATCACTGTTTTACCGGCATCCCTCAACTCCTGCATAGCATTTTGTACATAAAGATCCGAAACAGGGTCCAGGGAGGAGGTGGCTTCATCCAGGATCAGTATTTCCGGGTGGCGGTACAGTGCACGGGCAATAGCAATACGCTGACGCTGGCCACCGGAAAGGTTTACGCCATGTTCACCCAGTAGTGTATTAAAGCCATCCGGCAGTTTTTCTATAAATTCCAGGATGCCCAGCTGCTGTGAAATACGCAATACCTGCTGCATATCCGGCTCAAACTCACCCACCGCAATATTAGCTGTAATAGGGCCTGCAAACAGGTCAATTTGCTGGGGTACTACACTTACCAGGCGGCGCAGGCTTTCATGCTGAATATAGCGGATATCCGTATGCCCAATAGCAATAGTACCTTCCTTTAAAGGGTAAATATTCTGCAGCAACGACATCAGGGTAGATTTACCCGAACCGCTCTCCCCTACAATGGCTGTAATGCGTCCCTTTTGTATTTCCAGGTTAAAATGCCGGAACACCGGCACCCGGCTGCCATAGCTGAAAGTAACATTGTTAAACACAATATTCCCGATCATGCCGGGCTGCAGCTCCACCTTTTGCGCGGTTTCCTCCTGCTCCAGGTCCATGATCTCAAATAAACGGTCCGCGGCAATAAGCGCATCCTGCATGCTTTTATTAGCGGTGATAAGGCCCATAGCCGGCCCGGTGAAATACCCCACCAGCGCGTAAAAAGATAAAAGCTCCCCCGGGCTCAGCTCCCGGTTTATCACAAACACGGAACCGGTCCATAAAAGAACTATCACAAAACCGCTGGTTACAACAGTGGCAGCGCTGCCTATATACAAATTACTGATGGTAGAATGGTAAATAGTTTTCAGCAGGCGTATAAAACGGTGCTCAGTTCTCATATTGGCATATTCTTCCAGGCCAAACCGTTTGATAGTGGCTACCGAATTGAGCGATTCCACCAGCTGGCTGCCCAGCTCCGCATTATCTTCCATCAGCCTGCGCTGCAGCTTTTTATTTACCCGGTTGCTCACCTGGTATATCAGCAGGTACACCGGGATAATACCCAGCATGATCAGCGCCAGCTTCCAGTAATAAGTGAACATCAAAGCAAAAGAGAAGACGACAATAAAAACATTCACCACCAGGGTTAACGCTACATCGTTAATGAATACACGAATTTTTACGGCATCGCCAATACGGGAGGTGATCTCCCCTACCCGCATAGTATCAAAGAACTGCTGCGGCAGCTTTAATAAATGCTTATAGTAGCCTAATATCAGCTGTGCATCCAGCTGCTGGCCGGTTTTAACGGCAAAAATGCTTTTAAGATTGCCTACAAATAATTGCAGCAGCAATATCACCAGCATTATTACGCCTAACAGGTTCAGGAGGTTACGGTTACCTTCTACCAGCACATTATCCACGATCTTTTGTACATAAATAGAGGTGGAAAGTCCCAGCACGGTGTAGATCACTGCGCCAAACAGCGACTGTGTTAACACCGACCGGTGAGGGCGCAACAGGTACCAGAAACGTTGCAAGTGCGATATTTTTTCATTACCTGTTTTAAAATCTTCATCCGGCATTAACAGCACCAGCACGCCGGTCCATGTTTTTTTAAAGTCTTCGTGGCTAAGGTGGTGATACTGGCCGTCGATCGGGTCCATTACAACAACCTGTTTGGCAGTTACCCGGTACACTACTACAAAATGCTGCAGCAGGCCGTTCACCACCACATGCGCAATGGCAGGCTTGGGTATATTGTTCAGCGCTTCCAGCGGCCCTTTTACACCTTTGGCCTGGAAGCCCAGCTTTTGCGCAGCTTCTATCACCCCTAATACATTGGTGCCTTTACGGTCGGTACCGGCATATTGCCGGATGCGGGCCACCGGTAGCTGCAAATGATAGTACGCTGCTACAGATGCCAGGCAGGCGGCGCCGCAATCACTGATATCGCGCTGTTTTACCCGGGCACTCCGTTTTAATCTGGCATCATTGGTCATAGCATCATGTTATATACTAAAAGGTTAAGTGGTCTTACGGGCCGGGTTCATCCAATCATCGGCTTTATCATACAGTAGCTGGAACAGGCTGCGTTTGGTGAGAATGAAACGTGCCTGGAAGGTCATCCCTTTTTTCAGGTTGCCTTTTACGCCATTACGGGTATGCACCTCCGTACCGGCAAAGCTGCATTTCACTCTGAACACGGGCTGGTTGTTCACCAGTATAAAATCGTTGTCAATAGATTGGATCCTGCCTTCTACCAGTCCCCATTCATTATAATTAAATGCATCTACCTGGAATTTCACGGGCATGCCCGCCTGCAGGTAGCCAATATCTTTGGGTGTTACATAACATTCCGCTACCAGGTTAGAATCCGGTGAGATAATGCCCAGCAGCTCGCCTGCCTGGAGATAACCGCCGGCATACTTTCCGCTGAATTGCTGCAGGGTGCCGCTCACCGGGGCTTTGATCACGTTCCATTCCTTTTCCTGCTGCAGCTGCCGGGTATCTGCATGCAGGCGGCTGCTTTCTGCCTGCAAATGGCTCAGCTCCTCCTGCCAGGCGCTGCGCTGCTGTTGGATAGTCAGCTGGTAGGCGGCCTGGCTTTTTACATATTCATATTGCCGGTCGGCATATTCTTTTTTGGCAATTACTTTTTCAGCAAACAGCTTTTCGTACATCTCCATATCGGCCTTTAGCTTATTCACAGTGGCCAGCTGCTCATTGAGGGTAGATTGATAACGCTGGTACTGCTGCTGGTATAAAGGAGATTGCAGGCCGCCACCACGGCCGGAGGTAAGTAAGGTAAGGTCATGGATGTATTTATCGCGCTGGTCCAGCTCCCAGGTGTTTTGCTGCAGCTTGCTGTCGCTTACAGCTTCCTGCAGGCGCAGGATCTCCTGCCCTTTCAATAATTTTTGCCCGTCGGTTACCAGTATAGCTGCAATGGTGCCGGCCACCAGGTTGCGCAGCTCATGCTTTTCTGTAATGGGGCGTACCAGGCCGGTGGCTTTTACCGACACATCTACTTTAATAAAGGGTAATGAGATCAATGCAATGAAAACTGCTGCCAGCACGGTAGTATACAGCATCTGCGTTCTCACCTTTACCCGGGGCAGCCAGGTATAGGTGGAGTGTTGCATAATACTTATCGGGAACAACTGGGGCATGATACGGTTTTACGGTTAAATGATCACAGGTGGTGATCAGCTTACATTTATTTCTGCCAGCAGGTCGGTGGGTGCAATGTCCAGGATACGGGCCACTTCGCAAAGCCGGTCAATGGTCATAGGGATCTTCCCGGTTTCCAGCTTGCTATATGCGTTCTGGGATATATCCAGGTGAGCGGCCATGTATTCCTGGGAATATTCTTTCTTTCTGCGCAAATGCCTGATCAGGATTGCCACCTGTTGGGTGCATCTTAGTTTTCTGCCTTCCATAATGATGCTGGTTAATAGGAATCGGGATAACAGCGCTCTGCATTTCCGGTTTCACCATAGGACACTATAATTGCTCTCATTAAGCTGCTGCTTAACAAATACCTACGGGCAAACAACCACAGCGGATTGCAGGGAAGACAGTATTTTTTGGGATCTTTCCGGTAAAGGGCTGGCAGGAGATCTATATTACCGGAACAGGAAAGCGCCCCGGTCCGTTTACCGGAGCAGGACGCCTTAAATCCTTGTGCTAAATGCGTTAATTAGTGTAGAGATCAAACAATAGTACCAAGCAGCGTTTTCAGGAATGCGCTGGTTACGTTGGTTATATTGTAAACGGTACCTAACAGCTGCATAGTGCCCGGAGTGAGCCCTATAACGAGGTTAGTTAACAATCCGCCTCCTTCTGTTTCCAGCAGCTCATCCTGGGAAAGCGCTGTAAAACCTTCCGTTGAAAGATTTGTCATGCTTAATATATTTTGAGGTAATTACATATGCCTACTCTTTCAAAGCTTTTCGGCGGCCGCTTGTAATAGTACAATTGTTAAAGCGCAGCTGTTAGATCAGGAAATCCAGCAAGCCATTCACGGTGTTTTTCACACTACCTACAGTGTTCGGCAGATTCACTAACAGGCCTGCAGCAGTGGTTAATACATTGGTTAACAAACCACCGCCTTCTACTGTTGTTAATTCATTGGGGGACAGCTCAGTGAGGCCTTCCATTGGAAAGTTTTTCATAGTTTTTGGTTTTAACTTGGTTACTTTATGTGCCTACTCTATTCAAAGCTTTTCGGCATCTGCTTATAAAATGAAAATTGCATAAAATAAAAATGTCAAACAAAACCCTATGGTTTTAAATAATAGCCATCGGTTTTAAAATGGGGTAATTTATGTAGGTATAGGATTAATTATAATTTATTCGGGAATTTTCTAAACTTGCAGGCTTAAATTATTTTTACAACGTACAATTATCCTATTACATGGCGGGAACCATTTATTTTGCCAACTATCCTATACCGCTGCCTACCACTACCTTCCAGGCTTTAGTGGAACAATTACCGGTGTACCTGCAAACAAAGATCTCAAAGTTCAGGCGCTGGGAAGATGCTCATGCCAGCCTGCTGGGCAAACACCTGTTACTGGCCGCGCTGAAAGCACATGGCCGTACCGCCAACCTGCATATGCTGCGGTATACCGGGTTTGGGCGTCCTTTTCTGGAAGATAATATGGATTTCAATATTTCACATGCCGGCCGCATGGTAGCCTGTGTGGTAAGCCCGCATGGGCGTATAGGCATTGACGTAGAGGCTATCCGTCCCATTAACATCCAGGATTTTAAAGGCCAGTTTACGGATACCGAATGGGCTGCCATTAATAATGCCCCCAATCCATTAAATGCGTTCTATGCCCACTGGACCTGCAAGGAAGCTATTCTGAAAGCAGATGGCAGCGGCCTTAATACCGCGCTCTCCAGCCTGGATGTAACCAATAAAAGCATGGTTACCCTGGAAAAGAACCAATGGTACCTGCATGAAATAAAAGCTTTCCCGGACTATGCCTGCCATGTTGCTACCGATCAGAAAGGGCTGACCTTAAAAGTGGAGGAGGTGCGCTTCTAATTAATAATTAAGAATGAATAATTAATAGACGTAGTGCCAGCTTTTCAAGTGAAGTACATTCCTCGTGATTATTAATTATTAATTCTTCATTATTAATTCCCTACCTGACCAGCTTATTCTCCAGCGCAAAGCGGATAAGCACCGCAGTATTCTTCACATCCAGCTTGGCGAGTAAGCTTTTGCGGTGGGTATCAACAGTAGATGCGCTGACGAATAATTTTTCGGCTATTTCAGGGTTCGTATAACCTTCGGCAATCAGCTGCAGCACTTCTTTTTCGCGGCGGGTTAAAGGAGGTAATTTATTAAGGGTGCTATTATCTTCTTTGCGGGCGGCATGGCCGGCCTCAAAACACAGGTAGGTTTTACCTCTGTTTACTTCATTAATGGCTTCCAGCAGCACTTCCTTATCGGCATTCTTGATCACATAACCGCTGGCGCCTTTGTCCATCATTTGTTTTACATGGTGGCCGTCGTTAAAAGAGCTGAGGGCCAGCACCATTACTTCCGGGTATTTTGTTTTGATCATGCCGCACAGGTCTATACCGCTCATATCCGGCAGGCCAATGTCCATCAGGATCACATCTGCCTTATTTTCTGTAAAATAGTCCAGGCACGCCTGGCCGTTGGGCGCATGTCCGGTGAGTAGAATGTCTTTTTCGGAGCCAAGCAGGGAACGTAACCCCTCTAAAACGAGGGGATGATCATCGACAATGAAAACGCGTACCATATACTGTAGTGAGCTGTTTTCAAAGCTACAAAATTGTTCCCCATTTTTATAACTAATCAGGATAACAGCATACAGCGGTCCCAGGCTGCTGCCTGTGGATCCAGAACGGCTATCAGGGCCAGCCCTATGCCGGTAATACCTTCCAGCAGGTTATAGCTGTTCACCTTACCGCTCATGGTATGGCATTTAAAGCCGGCCGGCCCATCGGGCCAGTTACGGAAAGCCAGGGTTTGCTGCAGCCAGTGCTCCATGCCCCTGCGTAACAGCTCATTACCGCTCCCCGCGTACACACGGCTATAAATATGCGCCAGCCCCATACTGCCATGGCATAAGCCGGCATCCCGCACACTACCGTTCTCCGCATCGCGGTGCTGCAGGATGTGTACCAGGATATCG
>NZ_DATCRF010000603.1:0-5900 GCF_036569125.1 Chitinophaga sp.
GGGCATGGCGGTTGCCTGCAGCACCCAGATGCCTTTTTCATTACGCTGGCGGGCGCCGCGGCTAATGCGGCCTACTTTGGTGAATTCATCTTCCACCATGGTAGATAAGCGCAGGCTCTGATCAAAAAAGGCATTCCGCAGGGTATTAAGCATAATAAAGGTTTCCGGGTCGGCAGCATCCATTACTTCCTTGGCTTCTTCAGAGTTGCCGTCCAGCACCATTACGGAGCTGGTTTTCAGGGATTCCATTTTGGCGTTGTTCTTACTGGTGGCCCATACATATGTTTCCGTGCCCTGTGCCTGGCTGGGGGAGTATTCATAAATAGGCTGCCTCACAGCTATTTTCCGTTTTCCCTTTTTACGGTATACGGTTTTATACCCGGTTACGTGGCGGCTTTTAGGGGCCGAGTTACAGTGAATGGATATAAAAAGATCGCCCCGGGCGTCATTGGCAATTTCTGCTTTACGGCGGGGATCATCAAAGCGGTCCACTTTACGTGTATACACCACCTTTACATCCGGCATATTCTCTTCTATGATCTTTCCCAGCTTTAAAGCAACATCCAGGGTTACTTCTTTTTCGGTGGAGTAGCTGCCACGGGCGCCAATATCCTGCCCGCCATGGCCTGCATCAATTACAATGGTACGGAGAGGTTTGTCCTGCTTTCTTTTAAAGGGCTTGTCCGTAGCCCGGATAAATAAGGTAAAGATAAATAGCGTTCCGCATCCTAAGATCCAAAATCGGTTCCAGCGCATGTTTCAAAGTTTAATGGGCATTTAGTTAGTTTAATTACGAATTACGGAATTATGAATTACGGATTATAATGCAGCGGAGATTGTGATCCATCGCTCTACTCAATCTGTAATTGACAATTCATAATTTGATAATCATCCAAAATCGTTAATACTTTTATAATTGTAGAAAACCAGTGTATCCCCAGGCGTTCTTTTTCGTTTTACGAATGATAATAATTTGTATAAAAACATGTAGGTTTGTGCCCGCTTGACACATGATCCCTGACTACAAAAATAATTATAAAAAATTTTTCAGACAGTACCTGTTCGTGGCAGGTGCCGTCTTTGCTTTTATCCTTATTATAGATGCATTTGCCTGGGCCGGGCCACACAGAAATGTGAATTTTAACAAAAGTTTCACAGATACCGTGCCAGGAAAGTCAGATACAGTGCCGCTTTCGAGGCCCAGGATAAAGGATACCACCCGTGCCGGACGGGATACCACACCACGGCTTACTGATAGCACCGCTACTGACACTACCGTGGTAGACACCCTGTATATGCCCAAACTGTCAAAAGACAGCCTAGATGCCCCGGTGAACTATAAGGCCAAGGATTCCATTGTACTGATGGTGCCTGCCAAACGCTTTTATTTATATGGTACGGCCAATACCAAGTATAAAACGGTAGACCTGACAGCAGAACGGATGAACTTTAGCCAGTCTACCGGTGTGCTGGAAGCCACCACCGCACAGGATACCAGCGGTAAGGCTTATGGCCGGCCGGTGCTGAAAGATGGCGAGCAGAATTTTGATTCCGACACCTTACGGTACAACTTCAATACGCAAAGAGCTAAGATCTATCATACCCGTTCCCAGTATGGCGAAGGCTTTATTCACAGCCAGCAAACCAAAAGGGAGGCGGATAACAGCATTTTCGGCTGGAAGAATGGTTATACCACCTGTAACCTGGATACCCCTCACTTCCAGTTCCGCGCCCGCAAGATAAAGGTAATACCGGACAAACTGGTTATATCCGGCCCGGCTAACCTGGAAATAGAAGGGGTGCCCACGCCGTTATTTATACCCTTTGCCATTTTCCCCATCACACAGGGGCAGCGTTCCGGCATTCTGCCACCGCAATACGTAGTGAATGCGCAGAAAGGCGTAGGCCTTGAAAACGGCGGTTATTACCTGGGCCTGGGAGAGTATTTTGACCTGACCATGCGCGGTGATGTATATTCCTACGGCAGCTGGAGCTTAACGGCCAGCCCAACCTACCGCGTACGGTACCGCTATAATGGTGGTTTGAACCTGAGCTTTGCCACTACGCGTTTTGGCGACCCTGCTGTAAAATCAGAGTTTACCCGTTCCCGTGACTTCCGGGTAACCTGGAACCATAGCATGGACAGCAAGGCCCGGCCGGGGGTGAACTTTGGCGCCAACGTGAATTTTGGTACCTCCTCCTACAACCAGTACAATGTATTTGATTATTATACCAGGGTAAATAACAACATAGGATCGTCCATCAGCTTTTCAAAAACCTGGCAGGGCAAACCCTATAACTTTACCATGAGTTTGAACCACCAGCAGAACCTTTCCACCAAGGATATCTTTATCTCTTTCCCGGACGCCTCTTTTAACGTAAACACCATTTATCCTTTTCAACCCAAGGAGCTGGTAGGTACGCCCAAGTGGTACCAGAAAATAGGGGTTTCCTACAGCACGGTGCTGCGTAACAGTGTGAACTTCAAGGATACCATGTTCCTGAAAAAAGAAATGTTTGACCGTTTGCAAACCGGTATGCAGCATACGGTGCCCATCTCTTTTTCCATACCGGTAGGTACGTTCACCTTATCGCCCGGTATTAACTATTCAGAATACTGGTATACCCGTAAAATGATCCGTAAATGGAACCCGCAGCGGTTTAACCCTGCTACCGATACCCTGGGGGGGATAGATACCACTTACCAGACGGGCTTTTTTGCCGCCCGGCAGGCCAGCGCCAGCGTATCATTATCTACCGCGGTGTACGGGATGTATGTGTTTAAAAAGACTTCCAAGATAAAGGCCATCCGCCATGTGATGCGCCCCACCATGAGCTTAAGCTACCAGCCTAACCTGGCCCGCAGCGCGTATGATTCCCTGCGCTATGGTTTTCAGCCGGAGGATGTAAGCCGTGTATCTTATTTTGACGGATCTGTAGTGGGCGTGCCTGGCGAAGGGAGGGCCGGGTTAATATCGTTTGGTTTGGATAACAACCTGGAAATGAAGGTGGCCTCCAAGAAGGACACCTCTGCCAATAAAGAAAAGAAGATTAAGCTGCTGGATGGTTTTGGTATTAACGGCAGCTATAACCTGATAGCGGATTCCTTTAAGCTGAGCACTTTTAGCATTTATGCGCGTACCAACCTGTTTGAGAAGCTGAACATCTCTGCCAGTGGTAATATTGATCCGTATGTTGTTGATCAGCGGGGGCACCGGCTGGACCAGTATGTATGGCAGGCAGGTAAGCTGAGCCTGGGCCGCTTAACGAATGCGAACATCACCATGAGCACCTCGTTCCAGTCGGCCGATAAAAAGAGCAAGGAAAAGGAAAAGCAGAAGGATGATATTGAGAATGAGCTCACCGGCGATGCCGCTATGCAGGCGCAGCAACGGCAGCTGCAGATGGTGCGTAACAACCCGGGTGAGTATGTGGATTTTGATATTCCCTGGCGTATTGATCTTTCTTACAGCTTAACCTACAGCAAATCTATTATACCGGATTCCGGTGGGGTGGTGGTGAACTTTAACCAGTATGTGAACTTTAACGGTGATTTCAGCTTAACACCCAAGTGGAAGATAGGCCTGAACAGCGGCTATGATTTCATTAATCACGAGATTGCCTATACGAATATGTATATTTCCCGCGATCTGCACTGCTGGCAAATGTCTATTAACCTGATACCCTTTGGTACGTACCGGCAGTTCAGTATTACTATTAGTCCCAAATCCGGGCTGCTGCGTGATCTGCGTATAAATCGAACGCGGCAGTTTTATGATTTATAGTTTTCGATGTGCTAGTGTGTCAATATGCTAATGTGCTGGTGTGTGTTAATGGATTGGAAGCGTTATTTCTTTTGGCTGTTATGCTGTTCAATGTAATCCCACATTATTTTAAATACCTTTTCTTTTAATGCCGGCAGGTCATCTTTGGTTAATCCTTTTGTGGAGATGGGCGGCAGAAAGTGAAAATCAACCCTATGCGGCAGCGCGTAAAAGATACGGCCCGGCGGAAGGATCTTACGTGTATTGAATAATACAGCCGGCATAATGGAGTGCTGGGTATCTATGGCCAGCGCGAAAGCGCCATCATAAAAAGGTTTCAGGGGATCGTTGGTTTTGTTGCGGGTACCTTCGGGGTATAGGGTCATGTGCATGCCCTTGCTGAGCACTTCTTTCATTTCCTCGTAGCTGCGGTGTCGGCTGTTTTCGTCTTTACGGTCTACCAGCACGCTGCCTATCTTATACATAATACCAAACAGGGGCGTGCTGGCCATTTCTATTTTAGCCAGGGTTTTATGGTAGCCGGGCACGCCGGGTGTGGTAACCGGTACATCCATTAAAGAGTTGTGATTACATACTACCACATAGGTAACACCGGGTTCAAAATTTTCCAGTCCTTTTCTTCTTACGGGGCAAAAAAGCATCGGCATAAATACCTTCATCCATGCACGCACCAGTGGAAAAAAACGGCGTGTTCTTTCAGGCTCCGGCAACCGGGAGATCACCCACATTGGCAGGAACATAACCAGGATGTTGGCGGCAAATACCAATGAGCCATAAATAGCGTATAACCGGCCAAGAATATTCTTTAACCTGCTCATAAACAATTGACAGTCAGTATTTCACAGAACCACGGCTTTGGAGGCCAGTGTTTTTCTTATTAAGGGATAAATTTAATTAATATATCAACACGAAAATGGTGCTTAACCGGCATTTGGTTAGCTGATCGATCTTAAACAGATTAGCTATCACGATGAAAATGAGTGTTTGCTCCAGCATTTGGTTAATGCTTCTGGTCTTAAACAGATAGCGCCTACTCCAACCGCCAGTCAACCGGTTCCAGGCCTGCTTTGGATAATAATTCATTGGTCTTTGAAAAATGGCGGCAGCCGAAAAAGCCTTTGTCGGCGCTAAAGGGGGAGGGGTGGGCTGCTTTCAGGATATGATGTTTGGTGGCATCTATCAGCACCTGTTTATCCTGGGCAAACTTACCCCAGAGCAGGAACACCACATTTTCTTTTTTATCGGATATCTTACGTATTACGGCATCTGTAAAGTTTTCCCAGCCTATTTTGCTATGGGAGGCGGGTTCGCCGGCCCGTACGGTCAGGAAGGCGTTGAGCAGCAGTACGCCATGTTCGGCCCACTTGGTGAGGTTGCCACCACTGGGCGGTGTAAGGCCCAGGTCTGTTTTCATTTCTTTATAAATATTGACCAGCGACGGGGGCGGGGGCACGCCGTCCTGTACCGAAAAGCAGAGGCCGTGTGCCTGGCGGGGCCCATGGTAGGGATCTTGTCCCAGTATTACCACCTTTACTTCGTCGAAAGGGGTGGTATTGAATGCGTTGAAAATGAGATTACCGGGGGGATAGATGGTTTTGCCGAGGGCTTTTTCATGTTTGAGGAACATGACGATCTCTCCGAAATAGGCTTTGGCAAATTCGTCCTTTAAAACTTCTTTCCAACTGGCTTCTATTTGTACGTCCATGGCTATTGTATTATAAAAACGGCTAAATTTGAATTATTGGATGAATTTTATATAAATTTGCACTCCCAAAATGAAAGATAAATATAGTGTTTATTTTAGTTTGGGTGGAAGTACCAGCAAATTTAGGACCGTAAGGTTGGCTGGATGGAGCATCCCGATTTGAGGTCGGGAAGGCCATTGGTTCTAAAAGAATAAAATTAGTTCGAGTTAAAAAATAGTATGGACCGGTAGCTCAGCTGGATAGAGCAGCTGCCTTCTAAGCAGCAGGCCATTGGTTCGAATCCAATCCGGTTCACTTAGGCGCAACACAAGTTGCGCCTTTTTTATTTAAACTGCATACCCAGTCCGGGTTTTAGGGGATCAAGTTGAAAAGTTGGGGGGATTTGTGTTGTTATCAATAAATGTTATAT
>NZ_DATCRF010000604.1:0-12682 GCF_036569125.1 Chitinophaga sp.
CCGTCATTGAACTCCATTTTATCCTGAAGCCACCATTTCATAAAATTCACCCGTACTCCAAATTGGCACTTTTTGGCTTCCGTTCTCTCAAAATAAGGTGCTACGAAATGTTTGATTTTTGCAATCGCCCATTCACCTTTAAACCTCGCTTTCTGATAGGCCTTTTTCTTTCGCCCTATCCATTTTATACCTTTTCCATTTTTACGGTCCTTCCGTTTTTCAACTTTCTGCCCAGGGCCCGGTAGGGTATAAGTGACATTTCAGCCAACTCTGCTTTACATTTTACTTCAGTCAAAAAAGCCTTGAAAATGAACAAAAAAACTACTAATAACTTTAGTATTTTTGCATGTAACTTAAATTTTGCTTTAAACAGCTAAATGCTAATTTAAATAGCATATTTTTTATTTTTCTATGAACTGTTTCAGAAGCAGTTGCAATTAATTGTTAAATAGCAAATGGTAATTAATTCAACACCTGACATCATAGGTTTTTACATAGCAGATACCAAATTTTGACATTATGACAGCAGTACAAAAAAATGGAATTTTATTAATTGAATCACAATACTTTCCACCAATTTCCTACTATAAAGCTTTAATTAACCACTCCATATTACAGATAGAGAGATATGAACACTACCAAAAGCTCAGTTATCGTAACCGTTGTTACATTGCCGGGCCTAATGGAACCATCCTGCTCAGTGTTCCTTTAGCCAAAGGAAAAAATCAGCGTACCATAATGAAGGATGTACGGATCAGTAATGAAGAGAAGTGGCAGGCCCTGCATTGGAAGACTTTGGTTTCCGCTTACCGGCGTTCACCATGGTTTGAATTTTATGAGGAGGACCTTCAGGGATTATTTGAGCAGCCCCACCAGTTTTTGCTGGATTGGAACATGGCTTGCTTTGAATGGGCTAACCGGGTAATGGGATATGATTGTGCACCCACCTTTACCGACCGGTTTGAAAAGCAGGTTGACCCCGCCTCCGGGATCACCGATGCCCGGGACCAGCTTAAGCCGGGTGAGCGGGAACAAAATTGGGAGGGACCGGAGTACACCCAGGTGTTCCAGGACCGCACCGGTTTCTTGCCTAACCTCAGCATCCTGGACCTGCTTTTTTGCGAAGGCAAACGCAGCTTAACACTATTGGAGACCTCCGGACGGGCTGAACATTAAGGAGAGGAATGACCACATAAACACCAGAGAAATAACCATGAGGCTGGTAAGAGCTTTTAATGCTTTTTAGGATATAAGGACTTGCTTATCAATAGATTATTTAATTTTAAGCATCAGGTACATTCTTGTGTTACTTATTTTAGTAGTGCCTGTCGGGTTTACCAGCGGGAATGTGATGGCCGGTAAAAATGTAACTAGCTGGTTATTAATATTTTAATAAATTGGACTGGTCAAACAGGCCATAGGAAAGGCAAGGCTCCTTAATTAATTGATTTACAAAATATTAGTGCGCTGCCGGGATTAAAACCAGCGCCGGTCCCATTCGCGCTCAAAAATTAACACATCCCTTAAATAATTGATTCGTAATTATTTACTTTGATATGACGTTTCCCTGTAAAAAGGGCCAAATTTTTTGCTTCTGCAATAGAACAAAATATTTAGCTTTGCAACCAATTTTGCTGGGTTTCGAACTGACGTAGGTGTGTAAACCAGGAGTTTCTCCAGCTAGACCTGAGTTTAAATTTTATTACTAACCTAAAATTCATTCGCAGATTTAGATGAACAACACCTACACAGATCTCGTGAATCAAACCTTTGAGTTTCCGCAGGAAGGATTTGAGGTGAACGATAATTATCTGGAATTTAATGGTTTGAACATCAAGGCGTTGATCGATAAATATGGCACGCCTTTCAAGCTCACTTACCTGCCCAAGATCGGGATGCAGGTAAATAAGGCTAAAAAGATGTTCCAGGATGCCATTAAAAAGAACCGGTACGACGGGAACTATTATTATTGCTACTGCACCAAAAGCTCCCATTTCTCCTTTATTATGGAGGAGACCCTGAAGCAAGGGGTGCATATCGAAACTTCTTTCGCATATGACATTGATATTATCAATAAATTATACGAACGGAAGAAGATCAATAAAGAAACCTTCATAATTTGCAACGGTTATAAGACCAAAGCATATACCCGGGCTATTTCCCGCCTTGCCAACAGCGGTTTCAAAAATGTGATACCTGTGCTGGATAATAAGGAGGAGCTGGAAGAATACCAGAAGCATATACGCACCAAAGAACCCGTGAAGCTGGGGCTGCGTATAGCCGCTGAAGAAGAGCCTACCTTTGACTTTTATACCTCCCGTTTGGGCATACGCTCCCGTGATATACTGGAGTTTTATGTTGACAAGCTAAAGGGTAATGAGAAGTTTGAGCTGAAAATGCTGCACTTCTTCATGAATAAAGGTATTAAGGACGATATTTACTACTGGAGCCAGTTTAACCGGGTGCTGAACCTGTACTGCCAGTTAAAGAAGATCTGCCCGGAGCTGGATAGTATTAATATAGGAGGGGGATTCCCCATTAAACATTCACTGGGTTTTGACTACGACTATAATTACATTGTGAATGAGATCGTAGCCACTATTAAAAGTGTATGTAAAAAGAACAAGGTGCCCGTACCGGACATCTACACAGAATTTGGTTCATATACCGTAGGCGAAAGCGGCGCGGTTATATATAGTGTAGTGGGAGAGAAGATGCAGAACGACCGTGAGAACTGGTATATGATAGACAGCTCTTTTATTACTACCTTACCGGACACCTGGGGCATAGGAGAAAAGTTCCTGATGCTGCCCATTAACAAATGGGACCAGGAGTACCAGGAGGTGCACCTGGGAGGGCTTACCTGCGATGGATATGACTTTTACACTTCGGAAGAGCATATTAACGCAGTGTTCCTGCCCAAGCTCAATAACGGAGAGCCTTTATACATCGGCTTTTTCCATACGGGCGCTTACCAGGACCAGCTGAGCGGTTATGGCGGTATTAAGCACTGCCTGATCCCTTCACCGAAACATGTTATTGTAGGATACGACAAAAACGGGCAGCTCAAAGATTGGCTGTATGCCAAAGAGCAAACCGCCCAGAGTATGTTAAAGATTTTGGGTTATTAAAAAAATGGGTTAGTAATCCACTGAAAACCCCTCGATTCTTCGAGGGGTTTATTTTTTGCCCCTACTCATTTCAGGGAATATCAGCATTCTAACACGTTCATTTCCATTACTTACACGTTTTACGCCGGGTATCTACCAGGTACACGATCTTCCAGTTACCATCCAGCTTAACCAGCTGGAAAGAGTTTACCCCGCAGTGGCTGAATTGCCCGCCCAGGTAAAACTCGTAGGGTGTCCACACGGCGGCCAGCTTATCGTCAATCGCAATATGGCCATAGGTGATCCGCTCATCCCACACGTCCGTGTGAGGCTTTCCAACCGCTTCCAGGAAACCCTGCAGGGACTCCGTGCGCAGGCGGGTACCGCCCCCGGCAGGAGAAGCAATGGTCTGTAAAATAGCCCCGGGGGCAAAGGCGCCCTTTACCATGGTGCTATCACCCTTACGCATGCCCTCAAACAGTTGCCCGATAGCGGTTTTCACGGCAGCTTCCTCGCTTTCCTGCGGTGGTGCTGTGTTTGAATGGCCGGGAGCTGTATACAGCAGTAAAATTATCAGGAGGCGATAAACATTGAATAACATCATATTATTATAAATGAGGAGTGAAAGGAATGTTAAAAATTACAACTTTTTGGTATTACCGGGGTTTCTGGGGTTCCCTATCTTTGTATCTCTAACCGAATATGCCCGTCTTATTTTCCCTGTATGCCTTGTGAAGTGTGCTATTTTCCTTGTACCATGTGAAGTTCACTATTACCTTGTACCTTTTGAAATGCTATTTTCCCTTATACCTGGTGAAATGCAGTTTTTTGTCTATCCTATGGAATGGAACGTTTTTTCCACTCTATCTATGAAATGAATTTCTTAGCCTATGCCTTGGAGTAGCTCCTCAGTTAATGAGGAGCTTTTTTATTGGATTCCACCTCTAATGTTTTATGGGTATGCTGCAGCAGGTCAATAGCGGTTTCACACTGCTTTTCTATCTCGGTAAGGCAGGCTTCCAGCAGTTCCAGGTTGCCTTCCAGGTATTTTGTTTTGCCGGAGCGTGACAGGCCTTTTACCAGTATAAACTGTTTGGTAAGGTTCTGGCGGATGAGGGCCGCATGCTGTTTTTGCTTTTGCAGCGTTATGCGCTGCTCCAGGATCATAATATTATTATAGTGCCGGCCTATTACCCGTATAATAAATAAGATATACAGGGCGCAGGTGATGGGGGCGGCGCCGTAAGAATTTTCCAGGGAATAGCCGGGCGCTGCAAAAGATATTACATGATGCACCTTTATATATGCAGCCAGTCCCAGGTACCCGCATAACAGGCTGCCCAGCAGCAGGGTGGTGGGCAGGTTAGTGGTAAGGTAGCAGAAAAGGATACTTAATATCCAGATGGTGCCATATGTTACTGAAATATCCTGGTTGTTCAGGAAAGAGGATAACATGGCAAATATCAGGGTGGTAAAAGATGCCAGGGCACCAACGGACTGGGTAGCGACCCTTTTCTTCAGCATGCTCATCCCCAGCAGGCACATGGCTAGGAAAAAGGGATATAATATCAGCTGGGTTGTATTCTGGAAGTAGAGCGTAAAGAACACTTCCGGTACTATCAACAAAATATGAAAGAAAAGGTAATCGAATATGAGTTTAATATTATAGTGCTCGCGGCTGTCGAGGGTCTTTCTCAACGCTATACCTATTACAGCCTTTTCAACTGTAACATAGAGTTTTCCGGGGACTGCCCACCTATATTTGGCTTTAGGTGCCATAGAATTTTCGGTTCAGAGGGCAAATTATCATATTAAAATAGCATACCTGTTAAACGTTTGTGTGAATTGTGGGTACTATTTCGTGTTACATAAAAGAAAAATCCCGGGGCGGTAAGGCCCCGGGACTATGCAAAATCCACTAAAATCTATTCATCCTCAACACTTATGCAACGGTAATGGATTTGGTTTTAGGCTGTGCCTGCTCTTTCTTAGGCAGCTGCAGGTTTAGTACGCCATTGTCGTATTTAGCCTGGATCTTATCAGCATCTACGCTTTCATCCAGGGTAAAGGAACGTTTAAACGAACGGAAGTTAAACTCGCGGCGGATCTGTTTCTGATCTTCAGCCTTTTGTTCAGCTTTCTTTTCTGCGCTGATAGTCAGCACATTGTTTTCTAAATTGAGCTTAAAATCTTCTTTAGACCAGCCGGGTACCAGGATGTCCAGTACATAAGCTTCTTTGTTTTCAGTAATGTTCACCGGGGGATAGGTACCGAAGAAGTCGCTGGTTAAAATATCATCTTTCCATAATTTGGAGGTATTGTTAAATACTTCATCCATAAGACCGCCTAAAGTCCTGTGAGCCGGGTGTTGATTGAATTTTACGAATGTCATAGCTATTAAGTTTTAATTTTTTTTGGTTTAACCATTTGTTGTTTTGTTCAACGCCCTTACCTAATCAAATGAAATACCATGCCCTGAAAAAGGCAATTTTGCCAGTTTTTGATATAGGTGTTATGACATGTTGTCTGTGTGGAATGATTTTATGTGTCAAAAAGTCTTTTTTGAATGATTTTTAAAAAGTGATGCTATATAATTAACTTTGCGGAAGCAATAAATCTTTAAAAACCAGAAAAAATTATAGTGATATGTATCCCGCGGAATTAGTATTGCCAATGAAGGCAGAGTTAACAGATAATGGCTTTGAAGAACTGCTGACCCCTGGCTCAGTGGACGAGATCTTAAAGAAAGAGGGCACTACCCTGGTAGTGATCAACTCCGTATGCGGCTGTTCAGCCGGTAGCGCACGTCCCGGTGTGTTGATGGCAGTAGCCCACAGCGAGAAAAAACCGGACCGTTTAACAACCAGTTTTGCAGGTTTTGATATGGCTGCTGTACAACAGCTGCGTTCTCACCTGTTACCTTACCCGCCTTCTTCTCCTTCCATCGCATTGTTTAAGAATGGCGAGCTGGTACATTTCATTGAGCGTCATATGATCGAAGGCCGTCCGGCCCAGATGATCGCCGCTAACCTGGCAGACGCTTTTGAACAGTACTGCTAAAAAATTCCCCTCCGCTTAACGGGGGGAATTTGGAAATTGCGATTTTTCCAGCTTACTTTGGTGGTTTGATTTTCCTTTTGATTAATTCGGCTTTGTTCATAGGAAAACTCAGATCACCAAATTTTTTTATAGCTACTATGTATCCTAATCTTTATTACGCTTTTAAGGACCTGTTTGGCGTTGAGCTCCCTTTCCTGAAAATCTTTCAAACATTTGGTTTTTTTGTAGCCATTGCCTTCCTGGCAGCGGCCTATGTATTAACCATTGAATTAAGAAGAAGGGAAAAGCTTGGATGGCTGCATGGGGTGCCGGATGTAATAGAGGTAGGTAAACCGGCCAGCACCGGTGAGCTGGTATGGAACGGGGTACTGGGTTTTCTGCTGGGCTTTAAGGTAATAGGGGCTATCCTTTCCAAGGAGGCCGTTTCCCAGGACCTGCAGGGTTTTATCTTTTCTGCACAGGGCAGCTGGGCAGCCGGTATTGTACTGGCGGCGCTATTTGTGTGGTTAAAATATAATAACCGGAAAAAGAAAGCCCTGCCAACGCCTAAAAAAGAAACCATCATGGTAATGCCGCATCAGCGGGTGCCGGATTTTACCGTAATGGCCGCTATTGCTGGGTTAATAGGCGCCAAAATATTTCATAACCTGGAGAACTGGAATGATTTTGTGCAGGATCCCATTGGCTCCCTGATATCTTTCAGCGGGCTTACTTTTTATGGAGGGTTAATAGTAGCAGCCATTGTTATAATAAGGTATGCCAATAAAAAGCAGATCAACACTTTTCATTTAATAGACAGCGCTGCGCCGGCTTTAATGCTGGCCTATGGCGTGGGCCGTATGGGCTGCCACTTTGCAGGTGATGGCGACTGGGGTATTGTGAACACGCATCCTAATCCTTTTTCCTGGCTGCCTGACTGGGCCTGGTCTTTTAACTACGCGCACAATGTAGTGAATGAAGGTGTTCCCATTCCCGGTTGTGATGGCCGGTACTGCCACATGCTGCAACCTGGCGTATATCCTACACCGTTATATGAGATCATTGCCTGCCTGCTGCTGTTTGTGGTGTTATGGAGCATCCGTAAAAAAATTACCGTACCTGGTGTAATATTTGGTATTTACCTGATCCTGAATGGTATTGAAAGATTTTTTATTGAAAAAATAAGGGTGAACACCCGGTATAGCATTTTTGGTTTCCATCCTACACAGGCAGAGATCATCTCCACGCTCATGGTAATAGGAGGAGCGCTGCTCATCTGGTATAGCCGTCGTAAAGCCTATTCCGCAAAAACCATTTCCTGATTTCCTTATGGTTCGTCATGCAGCCTTAGTGCCATTATCACAGGAGCACAACCGCCTGTTATTTGTATGCCGTTATCTGAAAAAAGATGCCGCCGCGTATGAAGGGTTTCCTTTGGAAATACCCGCTAAACTGGAGTATATAGTAAAAGTGTTCCAGGAGGTAATGGTACCGCATATCCAGAAAGAAGAGTACTTATTTGAAGCCTGCGCCGGCAAAGACCCGGCCCTGGATGCTTTAATACAGGAGCTGGTGCTGGAGCATCAGCAGATCTCCCGTATGTACAGCGCTCTTACCGAGCAAACCGACCTGGAAAGCGCGATGGACCAGCTGGCCCGCAGCCTGGAGGAGCATATCCGTAAAGAAGAACGGGTGTTCTTTGAGCAGCTGCAGCAAAGCCAGGCCGCCCTGCTGGACAGCATCCGCTGGGAAAACAAGTAATTTTACCGCCTTTTTTACCGCAACTTATCTACCGGCCGCCACTTACCGGTTAAAAACCTCATTTTACCTAAAAGGGTTTGTACTAACCCATTAGCAGGGATACCTTTGATGTGTTATGAGTACAATAAAGTGAAACATAGTTGTAACAAAAGGGTTATTCCACCTACCAATAGGTTGTAGTTTATAAGATCGTCTGTAACAAAATAGTAGCATCAACGTCTTTGTAATGTTCCTTTTCAATGTTTTTACCAATCGTCCCCATATAGCGACCGTTTGTGTAATACTATGTACTGTGTAATGCATAATACCTACTTTTACACTGTAGTTGATAAAGAAAGGAACTATAGCATTCTAAAAACCGTTAATGATTAAAAGTTTATAAATCTAAATCCGCCTTATATGAAACATTTGATTGCGCTGTTAACTTTGAGTAGCATCATCGGCAGCGCTCCCCTAAAACCAGCTTTAGCACAATCATCCAACCCCGTAAAATTGAACGGCCAGGTAGTAAAGGCCGACAGCAAACCGGTAGAGTTTGCCACCGTTACCTTATTAAAAGCAAAAGACTCGTCCCTGGTAAAAGGAGCCATAGCAGATGTAAATGGCCGTTATGAATTTGAGAATATTAAACAGGGCCGTTACCTGGTAGCTGCCGCTTATGTAGGCATGGTTAAAGCCTACGGAAAACCGTTTGAAGTGAACGGCCAGCCCGTAGACCTGGGTTCCATTACCCTGGCAGCAGATACCAGGAACCTGAAAGAGGTGAATGTAACCGCCAAGAAGCCCTTTATAGAACAAAGAGCCGATAAAATGGTGGTGAACGTGGAAAACAGCATTGTAGCCGCCGGCGGTACCGCCATGGAAGTGCTGGAAAAATCACCTGGTATTACCGTTGATAAAGACGATAACATTTCCCTGAAAGGAAAGAACGGTGTGATCATCATGATCGATGGCAAGCTTACCAATATGAGCCCCCAGGACGTTGCCCAGATGCTGAAAAATATGCCAAGCAATAATATTGAGCAGATAGAGCTCATTGCTAATCCTTCCGCCAAATACGATGCAGCGGGCAACGCCGGGATCATTAATATTAAGCTGAAAAAGAACCGCAGCTATGGTACTAACGGTAGCCTGAACCTGGGCTTTGCACAGGGCCGCAGCTCCAAGTACAACGGTGGTTTAAACCTGAACCACCGTGCTGCCAAGGTGAACCTCTTTGGCTCCTATAACTACAAT
This sequence comes from Chitinophaga sp., assembly GCF_036569125.1. Classification (GTDB taxonomy): domain Bacteria; phylum Bacteroidota; class Bacteroidia; order Chitinophagales; family Chitinophagaceae; genus Chitinophaga. The sequence goes on from NZ_DATCRF010000604.1 coordinate 9,147, forward strand.
CACCGTGCAAACGACCAGCGCCTGGGCCTGTACCGCACGGGTACCAACAAAGGAGAGCTGAATGTATTTGACCAGTACAACTTTATGAAGAACGAATCCGACTATCATTCAGCTAAAGCCGGTGCAGATTACTTTATAAGCAAGAACCACACAATTGGTGTAATGGTAGATGCTTCTTTTAACAAGTGGGGCAGCCCCGGTACGGCAACTACCCTGATCGGCAATGGCCAGCGTGTGGATTCAACACTGATCACCCGCACACAAAATGCTTCCAAATGGGACCGCTGGGCCTATAACGTGAACTATAAAGGAGTGCTGGACAGCAGTGGTAAAGAGCTGAATGTTGACCTGGACTATGCAAGGAACACATCCAGGCAAAATGCCAACATCTATGCCTCTACTTTTGAAGGTAATAATAAAGGCTACCTGCGTGGGGATACTTCCCGCAACCTGCAGCCATCTACTATAGATATTAAAACCATTAAAGCGGATTATTCAAACCCGCTGAAGAACCAGGCCAAGCTGGAAGCGGGTTTCAAGGTGAGCTTTGTGGAATCTGATAACGATGCCCGCTTTGATTCCCTGCGGAACACAAACTGGGTGTACGATGCCAACCGCTCCAACCACTTTATATATAAGGAGAACATCAATGCCGGTTACATTAACTTCAACAAGCAGTTTAAAAAGGTAGGGGTGCAGTTAGGCCTGCGTGGGGAGCAAACGCATGTAAAAGGTACTTCTTTAACACTGAACACTGTAAATGATACTACTTACTTTAACCTGTTTCCCAGTGTGTTTGTAAGTTATGCTGCAGGTAAGAATCATCAGCTGGGTATTTCGTATAGCCGCCGCATACAGCGCCCCAGCTACGAAGATCTGAACCCGTTTGAATTTTACCTGGACCGTTATACCAAGGCATCCGGTAACCCGTACCTGCGGCCTCAGTATTCCAATAACTTTGAGATCACCCATACATTCAAGCAGTTCCTGATCACCTCTGTAGGTTATAGCCATACAAAGGATATGATCACCCAGATGCTGGAAGCTGACCGCGATGCTGTAACCGGCGATACCATTGTAATGAAGTATAAGTACCTGAACGTAGCCAAGTCAGACAATTTTAACCTGAACATTTCTGTACCCATGCCCATTACCAAATGGTGGACCAGCTTCACCAACCTGTCCGGCAATTATAGCAAGTACCAGACAGTGGTGAATAACAACCTGGTGAATGTGGATGCTGCCGGCTTCTTTGGCCGTACCCAGCACACTTTTACCCTGCCCAAGGGCTTTAGCACAGAGTTGGTGTTCTTCTATATGTCGCCGCAGGTATCACAGGAAGGGCTGTTTAAAATGAAGGCCATGTACGCGCTGGACTGGGGTATCTCCAAATCAGTGCTGAACAAGAAAGGTACGGTGAAGCTGAATGTGAGCGACGTTTTCAATAACCAGCGTTTCCAGGGTACGTTTGACAATGCCGGCTATTTTACCCGTGTAAGCAGCAAGTGGGAAAGCCAGCAGGTACGCCTCAATTTCACCTATCGTTTTGGTAACACCAATGTAAAAGCCGCCCGTAACCGGAAAACCGGCCTGGAAGATGAGCAGAACCGCGTAAAAGGAGGAGGTAACTAGTCAGTTGGCAGTTGTTAGTGGACAGTTGGCAGTTAAAAGAGCCGCCATTCTTAAGAAATCAGGTAAAGAATTAGTAATCAATCAAATAATTTCGTCCGCCCCAGAAGTGCCTGATAAACTGCCCACTGCCCACTAACAACTGCCAACTGGTTTTTAGGTATATATAAGGATGGAAGAAGCGCGGCCCTGTAGGCCGCGTTTCTATTTCACGAAATTTTTTCCGGTGGGCATGCAACCCTTTTCTCACCTTATCGTCTTTATAATGCAAAGATTAACCGACAACTTGAATCCAACGCCCGCAACAGACCAATTAGTGGCCCGATGTAAAAAGGGCGACGTACGAGCTTTCAAAGAGCTGTACGATGCTTATTCCGCCGCTATGTATAATATCTGTCTTAGAATGACAGGTAATATAACAGATGCGGAAGATACGCTGCAGGAGGCCTTTATGCAGGTATTCGGAAACATTGGCAAGCTGGAGCAGGCGGGCAGTGTAACTGCCTGGATTAAACGGATCGTGGTGAATCATTGTCTGAGCCATTTGCGCCGTAAGAAGGTATACTTTGAAGAGGTAGACCGGGTGGAAGTAGAGGAGGAGCCCTCCGTAGATGAGGCGGGCTTTACCGGAACGGTGAACGCTGTAAAAGAGGCCATTGCAGCTTTACCGGTAGGGTATAAAACTGTGCTGAACCTGTACCTGTTTGAAGAATACTCCCACAAGGAAATTGCCGGCATGCTGGATATATCGGAATCTACCGTAAAAACCCAGTATATGCGGGCAAAAGAGAAAGTGAGGCAGATGGTGAGTCAGAAATTATGAAGTGAGAAATAAGAAGTAATGATCATACTTCTGTTTCAAAAAATCAGATAAGGCATGTCAGAAAACAATTTTGAGGATTTTATCCGGCAGCACAGGGCCGGATTTGAGGAGCCGGGGCCTAATGCCCGTGTGTGGAAAGGCCTGGAGCAGCAGCTGAAAGCGCAGCAAACGCACACCCCTAAGGTGGTGCAGCTGTTAAAGCGCCACTGGCTGAAAGCTGCAGCAGTGCTGGTACTGGTGGTGAACAGTGTTATGATATACCAGTTCCTGCAGTTTAAGAAACAGCAGCAAGACCTGGGTACCATCTCACCGGAGCTGCAGGAAGCAAAATTGTACTATACCTCCCAGATAGAGCAGAAGCTGGAAGACATTCGCCAGTACTCCCCGGAGGCACTTGGCCTGGACAGCACTGCCCGCAGGGAGCTGGAGCTGCGCAATGATACTTACCTGCTGCTGGAAAAAGAGCTGGAAGCTAACCCGGGCAATGAACGCATCCGCTCTGCAATGGTCCGCTATTACCAAATGAAGCTGGACCTGTTAGATAAAATATTGGAAGAACTGCAGGCCAAACAGCCTGGAACCAAAACATTCAATCATCATGAACGTGAAATCTAAAATTCTACTCTTTCTTTTACTGCCGTTGTGGGCCTGCGCCCACCAGGGCGACATTGAGTTCAAACGCACTGTAGCAAAAGAATTTACCGTAAACAGCAATGCTAAACTGGATGTGTACAATAAGTATGGCAAGATCATCGTGCACACCTGGGCAAAGAACCAGATAAAGGCAACCGTTATCATCACCGGTTACGGCAAAAGCTCGTCAGAAGCACAGGAAATTGCCAATGGCGTGGATATACAAACCAATGCAGATGCCGGCGCTGTGAGCATGCAAACCAGCTACAATCCCAGTAAGGGAAGTAAGTGGTTCTCCTGGGGCAACCGTAAAGATTCAAAGGATTATGTGAACATTGATTATGAGCTGTATGTACCACAAAATCTAAACCTGCTAACACTGGAAAATAATTTTGGCGATGTGATCACGGACGAGCTGCCCTTTGCTGCCAGGATGCATTTAAACTACTGT
>NZ_DATCRF010000605.1:0-12125 GCF_036569125.1 Chitinophaga sp.
GTGTATACGCTGTTCAGGGATAAACGTAACCCGTTCTCTGCACCTTTCCCTGTGGTGAACATTTCCAAAAACGGCGTACGTTATATTGTTGCCGGGCATGAACCGTTTTCCATTAACAACCGCCTGAACCAGGATGCCTTCCAGGTTACCAATAACTTCAACATCTTCATGAACAAGCACACAATCACAGCCGGTGCTTCCTTTGAATCTTACAAGTTCGGCAACTCCTTTAACCTTACCGGTTACGGGCCTACGTTGTTCGGGGATATAGACATTAATACCTTTATCACAGAAGTGCCCAGGGGCGGCAATGTAGTATTTGGCGCTTACCCGCTGGATGTGGATGTGAACTATGCCCGCAACCGCGCCGCCGCCGGTGAATGGACCTGGTACTATTTAACCGTAGGTCAATTATCCGGTTACCTGCAGGATGAATGGCAGGTATCTGAACGTTTTCGTTTAACCTATGGCGTAAGGATAGATGTGCCGTTCTATTTTAATGCCAGCTACCGTTCGCCCAACATAAATCCCGATGGCACTTTTGCCGGCACCTTTACTGAAGGCGAACCCACTGTGGCTAACAATAAGAACATGATCTTATTTGATGCCAATGGCCGCCGGCTTACCAATGGCGTAGGCAAGGAGATAGATAATACCCGCTTTCCCAGCAGCAAGCCACTCTTCTCGCCCCGCATAGGTTTTAACTGGGATGTGATGGGCGATAAGACCCTGCAGGTGCGTGGCGGTTCCGGTTTGTTCACCGGCCGCTTTCCGTTTGTATGGGTGGGTAACCAGATCGGTAACCCCGACAGCACCTTCTTTAACGTAACGGCCCGTGACTTTAAATGGCCACAGGTATGGCGCTCTAACCTGGGTACGGATATACGCATTCCATTCGGTACCGTGTTCACCGTGGACCTGGCCTATACCAAGGATGTAAATGGTATGATGGTGCGTAACTATAAGCTGGGCACGCCTACCGGCACCCTTAACTCCGGCACCGGCGATACCCGTAAGATCTACCTGCCTGCCGACCAGGGCCCTGCCAACGCCTATGTATTTACCAATACCAGCGTAGGTTACCAGTTTAACGCCAGCTTCCAGGCGCAGCAATATTTTCAGAATGGCTTATACCTGATGGCCGGTTATAACTACCTGATCGCAAAAGATGCCAGCTCTATTTCTGCAGAAATATCCAGCGATGCATTTGACCGTAACCCCATCCTGAACAATGCCAATGCCGCTATCTTGTCAACCTCCCTGTATGGCAATACGCACCGCATTATAGCTGCTGCCTCTAAAAAATGGAGCTATGCAAAAAATAAAAAGCTGGCCACCACAGTATCCTTATTCGGTTCCCTGAACTCAGGCAACCGTTTTGCGTATGTGTATGGCGGTGATATTAATAACGATGGCACTGCCACCAACGATCTGCTGTATGTGCCTACCAATGCGGAAATTGACCGGATGCCTTTTACACCGCTTACGGATGTGAATGGCGTAGTACAGGATGCCGCCACGCAGCGCGCTGCCTTTAAACAATTCATTAGCCAGGATAAATACCTGCGCAAAAGGCAAGGGCAGTACACGGAAAAATATGCCGGTGAAAATCCCTGGTTAAACCAGCTGGACCTGCGCATACTGCAGGACTTTATTATCAAAGGCGCCAAAAGGAACCAGACCATTCAGCTAAGCATTGACTTTGTGAACCTGGGTAACCTGATCAACAGCAGCTGGGGCGTGGTGAAGTACGCCACTACTTCCGGGTACTTCCAGCCATTGTCTGTTAACTATAACAGCAATGCGCCTACTTACCAGTTTGATCCTTCTTTGCGTTCAACCTTTACTTCCAGCCCCGACCTGCCTTCCCGCTGGCAGATGCAGGTGGGATTGAGGTATAGTTTTTAGTTTTTAGTCCATAGTTGATGGTCCATAGTCCATTGCCTTTTACATGTTAAACACCAGTACATGTACAGGCAATAGATTATGGACCCTTTGCTTTTTCACGTTAAACTTATCCAACGAAATATGCTATGGACCATGGACCATCGACCATGGACTTTTTTTACCTTCACACTATGAAGGATCTGCAAGCTGTATTCATCATTCCCCCCAAAGTGCATTTGCTGGACATTGCCGGGCCGGCGCACCTGTTCTATGAAGCCGCTGACTATGGCGTGCAGGTGCAATCCTACTTTGCGGCCATCGACCCGAAAGATACCCGCATTGAAAGCAGCTGCGCTCTGCATTTTTCTGACCTGGTAGATTATAATACGATAGCGCTGCGCCCCGGGGATATCATCTTTATTCCCGGTTTGGAAGCTGCCATTTTACTGGATGAGAAATTCCTGCGTTCTACAGCCGCTTTTGGGCAATGGCTGCGGGAGCAGCATGCAAAAGGAGTAACCATCTGCTCCGTATGCACCGGCGCGTTTTTACTGGCAGCAGCCGGTTTGCTGGAAGGCAGGGCCTGTACTACCCACTGGAAATACATTGACCGTTTACAGCAAAAATATCCGGACCTGCAGGTGCGTGATAATTGTTTGTTCGTGGAATCCGGCTCCATTTTTACCAGCGCAGGCGTAGCCTCCGGCATTGACCTGGCGCTGTATATGATAGAGCAGCTATGGGGTTCTGTACTGGCGGCACAGGTAGCCCGTGAAGTAGTGGTGTTTACCCGCAGAACAGCCGGGGATCCGCAGATCAGCATTTTTATGCAATATCGTAACCACCTGGAAAACCGGATCCATGAAGTGCAGGACCGGCTGGCGCAGGGCCTGGATCAAAACCTGAATATTGAGGAGGTAGCGGAAGATGCGCATATGAGCGCACGTAACCTCACCCGCCTGTTTAAAAGAACTACCGGCATTACCATTGGGCAGTATGTTGATAAGCTGCGCGTGGAGCGGGCCGCCCATATGATAGGCGAAGGGCATACCGTGCAGGCCACCGCACGCGCCTGCGGCTTAAAAAGCACGAACCAGCTGCGTTTTCTCCTGAAAAAATATGAAGCCGCATTACCCCGCCGGCTGGAAAAGATGGCCTGAAACTGCGTTCCCTTGGCCGTATAAAATAAGCGCGCCGTTTTACCTTAGCCCGTAAAACAACATTCCCATGAGCACCTTTTCTCTATATGTTGCCGCATGCCTGCTGTTATTAACCGGCTTTGCGCAGGCGGCCCATGCGCAGGACAATTATTACTGTTTGCCCTGCAACAATGCCTGTGATGATATTGCCTATACTGCTCCCGGCAGGTGTACGCATTGCAATATGGAGCTGGTAAAACAAACCAGGGAAGAACATGCCCGCCAGGCGGATAAGGGCCGTTTAAAAGTGGCTTTTTACCTGCAGGATGGGGTAGAGGTGCTGGACTTTGCAGGACCGCTGGAAGTGTTTAGCTACGCAGGTTTTGAGGTGTTCATTGTTTCAAAGGATAAAAAACAGCTGTTCGCGCAAGGCGTATTAAGGATAACGCCGGACTATGATATTACAAACGCGCCGGCCGCGGATATTGTGGCCTTCTTTGGCGGCGATGCAGGTAAAGCGGCCAATGATACCGCTGTAATTAGCTGGCTGAAAAAGCAAACCAATGTACAGCACTATTTTTCCGTATGCACCGGCGCTTTTATACTGGGTAAGGCCGGTTTGCTGGATGGCTTAACCGTTACCACTTTTCATGACAGTATAGAAGGCCTGCAGGCTGTGGTACCAGCAGCCAAAGTATTGTCTAACGTACGCTATGTAGACAATGGCCGGGTGATCACCACTGCCGGTATCTCCGCCGGTATTGACGGCGCTTTGCACCTGGTAGCTAAGCTGCGCGGTGATGAAATGGCTAAAAAAGTAGCCGCCTATATGGAGTATGATAAGTGGGTGCCGGACCAGGGTATGGTAGCCAAACAGCAATAACGTAACAAAGGCGTAACATGGGCCGAAGCTTACTGTAAAGCACGCCGGCACATGTATATAACCCGGGTAACCGATACATAAAAAACGGCACAGAATTGCATTGTTGGTAATCCAATAATCGAGTACTTTTGAGTACTAAATAAAAAATGATGGCACAGTTACCCAAGTTTATGATCGCCGACGATCCTATTACAGATCCAGACAACGAATACATCTTTCACACAGAAAAGCCAAGGTTCTTTGCCAAACGCGTGGAGGAAGATGAAGAAACCGCTTACATTGACATTGTTGAAGAACTGGATAATGTAGATGAGTTCTTCCATAATGAGCCGGAAAAAAAGCAGGAATTGCTGGAACAACTGGAGGATTGGTATTATTCTTACATGGAGTGGCTGGATGAAGATGCCGAGGAAGATGATGAGGACGAAGAAGAGTAGCCGTTTAACCCCGTTCAGGAAGTCTTTACCTGGTGTTCATGTTGGAATGCTGGCCGTTGTTACAGCGGCCAGCATTTGCCATTTATTTTAGTGATGTTAACCCCTCGCTTTCATAAGCATTATTCCCGGTTATTATTCCTCTTTATTGGTTTTGCAGTCGCTGCAAACTAACAAGCAAAGTCTTCAATAAAGTATTTGCGGCAAACAAAACTAAAGGCAGGCCAACAATTGCCATTGATGGGCATTCCGCCGCAGCAAAGGCCTCATTTTTGATGGTATAATAAGGTACCAATCCTGTTGCGTATGCCATCCACCGTTGTTGCCACCATGAAATATAATGCTGATAAAGCCACCCTGCGGGTAGTATTTGTATCCGGGATGGTGTACGATTACCTGGGCGTGCCGCCGGAAGAATATGAGGCCATGCGTACCTCCGGCTCCAAAGGCAAGTACCTGAACGAGCACATTAAAAAGCATTACGACTACGTAAAGGTGAAAGGCTGAAAATATATTTTGTAAATAATACCGTTCGGTATAAATTTGTATTCGCTAAAGGAAGATCTTATGTCCAAAGCAGAAAAAACCAGGGCTTTTATTATTGAAAAAACGGCGCCCATCTTCAACAGGAAGGGGTACGCCGGTACGTCGTTAACAGATATGACGGAAGCCACCGGTTTAACAAAAGGCAGCATTTACGGCAACTTTGATAATAAAGATGAAGTAGCGCTGGCGGCGTTTGAGCATAACCGTGCGCAGGTTGAGCAGATCATTCGCGGGGAGATGAGCAGGTATGAAAAGGTGAAAGACCAGCTGCTGGTATATGTGCATGTTTACAAGGATTTTCTGAAATATCCCTTTCCCGATGGCGGCTGCCCCCTGCTGAATACCGCTATAGAGGCAGATGATACGCACCCTGCCTTAAAGGAAAAAGTTAGCGCAGCCATTACCCATTGGAAAAGCCGCATAGCAGCGCTCATTAAAAAAGGGATAGATAACAAAGAGTTCAGCACCACCGCAGATCCGGAACAGATAGCGCTTACCATTATTGCCATGCTGGAAGGTGCTGTTATGATCGCCAAGGTTACCGGCAAGATGAATTACCGCAATGCCATTATGCAGTCGGTTGAAAAACTGATCAACGATCTCGAATAATATTTTTTACTATAAAATATACCGATCGGTATAAAAACATGAAAAGAACCATCCTGCTCATAACGGTTATCACCGCCGCTATGATGGAGCTCATAGATACCTCTATTGTAAACGTAGCCTTATCACATATGAGCGGTAACCTGGGCGCTACGCTGGAAGATACTTCCTGGGTGGTAACTTCCTACGCCATTGCCAATGTGATCATTATTCCCATTACTACTTTTCTCAGCACCCTGCTGGGCCGGCGTAATTATTACATTGGTTCGGTGATTGCCTTCACCTTCTTTTCTTTCATGTGCGGGCAGGCCACCAATATATGGATGCTGGTGGCATTCCGCTTTTTGCAGGGCATGGGCGGCGGTGCGCTGTTATCCGTATCACAGGCCATTGTATTTGAGCTGTTCCCGAAAGAAAAGCAAAGTGTGGCCAGCGCCTTATTCGGGATTGGGGTATTCATTGGCCCCACCATTGGCCCTACATTAGGTGGCTATATTACAGAGTATTATTCCTGGCCCTGGATCTTTTATATTAATGTGCCCATTGGTATTGTAGTAGCCTCCTTATGTTCCATATTGCTGGGTGAGCCGGTTGTAAAGCAGCCGGGCGGTAAAATAGACTGGCTGGGCATTTTCCTGCTGGCTGTGGGCGTAAGCGCTTTGCAAACGGTACTGGAGCGTGGCGAAACAGAAGACTGGTTTGAAACCCGTTACATTGTATGGCTAACGGTAACGGCTATAGTAGGCTTGTGCCTGTTTGTATGGTGGGAGCTAAAAACCAAACAACCCGTGGTGAACCTGCGGGTGCTTAAAAGCCGCAACCTGAGCATAGCAGCGGTGCTCACTTTTATTTCAGGCATAGGTATGTTCAGCTCTGTTTTTTTAACGCCGGTATTTGCACAGCGCCTGTTAGGTTTTACGCCTTCCCAAACCGGGCTGTTATTATTGCCCGGCGCCTGTATGGCCATAGGTGGGTTAATTGTTTCCTCGCGGCTGCTGCAGCGTGGCCTGTCGCCTATGTACCTGATCGGTACCGGCATTATTTTCTTTGGCTGGTTTAGCTGGAAAATGTCGCGGCTGGACCTGGATGCAAGCGGTTTTGATATAAGTACAGCGCTGATCTGGCGGGCCCTGGGCCTGGCCATTGTAACCGTACCCTTAACCATGCTGGCCGTTTCTTCGCTGCAGCCGAAAGATATGCCGCAAGGCGCCGCTTTAAATAACATGATGCGGCAGCTGGGTGGCTCCTTTGGGCTGGCGCTGGTTAATACCTATTTAACCCAGCGCAATGCCGTGCACCGGGCCGACCTGGTATCCAACATCACCGCATACAATCCTGCTACCGTACAACGCCTTTCCGGCTATACGCACTACTTTATGAGCAAAGGAGCTACCGCTGCAGATGCGCAGCAGCAGGGCCTGGGTATGCTGAACGCCGTGGTGGTAAGGCAGTCCAGCCTGTTAAGCTTTTGTGATGCCTACCTCATAGTAGGCGCTGTTTTCCTGGTAGCGCTGCCCTTATTATTATTTGCCAGCCAGCGTAAGCAGGCAAGACCGGCGGTAATACTCTCCGATCACTAAAAGTATAATATGCGTATTTTAGCGGTCAATGGAAAATGCAGCTTCAGCAAATGGTTATATCAGTGAGCGGATACCGGTAGCCCCGGAATGGGACGAGGTATTTGACCCTTTTTATTATGCGCTGAATAAGCAGCAGGTATCCCTGCGCAAGAAGCTGCTGCCCACTTTCCAGACCATCCTGGTATTTAATTTTGGGACTCCTATTCTGTTATACCCGGACGGGAGTGATAAAATACTGACCGTTGGCAAAACCGCAGTATTAGGCCCATTGAAAAAAGCGTTTGAATATGAGCTGCCGGCCGGCAGTGAAATGCTGGTAGCTAATTTTAAATGGGATGCATTCTACCGTTTTTTTGGTACGGCCTTACAACCCTATCACGATCATTTGCAACACCCCGATGCATTGCTGCAGCGGAAACATTGTTTTGCTGAGCTGTGGGAAGTCTTGAAAGCCCTGCCGCAAATGGAGCAGCGCGTTGAAAAGGTGCTGGATTTTGCGGGGGCGTATTTGCGCCAGCGGGAAGCTGCTTCCGAAGCGCTCCTTGATAATAACAGCTCCACAGATGTGTTGAGCCCCGTAAAAGCCATCGCCGGTAAAAAAGGACAAACTGAGCGCAACATACAGCTGAACTATAAAAAGTACTTAGGCTACAGCGCTAAGGAAATGAGCCGGTACCAACGTTTTCAGCAGGCCGCTGCATTAGCGCTGCAGCTCTTTGAAAGCAGGGGCGTTGTGGATTGGTTTGAGATCATTTACCAATGCGGGTATTATGACCAAAGCCATTTGATACACGACTTCAAGCATTTCCTGGACCTGACTCCTGCGCAATTCATTAAATTTCAATCGGATATCTGCATAGCAGGTAGTTAGTTACCCCGCTAACATACCTGTTTTGGACAAGTGCCCATCCCTACAGGGGCTAAAAACGCCACGTATGCGGGCGGATTGTGACAGCGCGCCTGTCTAATTTTATAGCATGAAACACATATCCATTCTTGTTCCCGAAGGGGCAATATTAGGCAGCATCGAAGGTCCGCGCCAGGTATTTACAGAAGTAAATGCCTTCTTGGAAAGCATGGGAAACGCCTCCCTGTTTAAAGTGCAGCTGGTATCGCAGGGGGCCGTACCCCCGGTATATAATGGCATTTACCAGGTAAGCGCCACGCCTATATCGGAGGTTGGCCATACGGACCTGGTGATCATTCCCGCGATGGATGGCGACATGCAAAAGAACCTGGAAAATAATAAAGCATTTATACCCTGGATCGTGCAGCAATATAAACGCGGGGCCGAAGTGGCCAGCCTTTGTGTAGGGGCTTTCCTGCTGGCCTCCACCGGTTTGCTGCAGGGCAAGGCCTGCGCTACGCACTGGATGGCCGCCAATGCTTTCCGGCAAATGTTCCCGGGAGTGAACCTGGTGGAAGATAAGATCATTACCGACGAAAATGGCCTGTACACCAGCGGCGGCGCCTTTTCTTACCTGAACCTGATCTTACACCTGATTGGTAAATATGCCGGCCGCGATGTAGCGGTATTTTGCTCCAAGGCCTTCCAGATAGATATTGAACGGCAAAGCCAATCGCCTTTTATAATTTTTAAGGGGCAGAAGGAACATGAGGATGAGCTGATCAAAAAAGCGCAGGAATTTATAGAACAAAATTTTCAAGATAAAATTACTGTCGATGAATTAGCGGCTATGTTATATCTTGGACGAAGGAACTTTGAACGCCGGTTCAAAAAGGCCACAGCCAATACTGTAGTAGAATATATGCAGCGGGTAAAGGTAGAAGCTGCCAAGAAAAGCTTTGAGACCAGCCGCAAGAATATCAATGAAGTAATGTACGACGTAGGTTATGCCGATGTAAAAGCATTCAGGACCATCTTCCGGAAAATTACAGGCCTAACGCCTATTGAGTACCGGAATAAATATAACAGGGAAGCCATTGTATTAGAAGCCTAAACCTTACAACTTTATTACTGTTAGTTATGAAACATGTATCCATCCTTGTTCCACGCGGACATACCAGCTTAAGCAACATTGAAGGTACCCACCAGGTGCTGTCGGAAGTGAACAATTTCCAGGAATACAGGGGAGAAGATCCTGTATTTAACATACAGCTGGTAGGCCTTGAAAAAGATACCTCACAACGCAACGGTACCTACACCGTAAACCCCGATCTGCTGATATCAGAGGTACCCAAAACAGACCTGATAATTATACCTGCGCTGCACGGCGATCAGAAAATAGGCCTGGAGCAGAACAAGGAATTAATTCCCTGGATCATTGAGCAATACAGGGGCGGCGCAGAGATTGCCGCATTTTGTATCGGATCTTTTTTCCTGGCCGCTACCGGATTAATGAGCGGGAAGCGTTGCGCCACACACTGGCGTTTTGCCAATGAGTTCCGCCAGATGTTCCCGGATGTGGACCTGGTGGATAACAAGATCATTACAGAAGAAGATGGTATTTATACCAGCGGGGGCGCTTACTCTTACCTGAACCTGCTGGTGTACATGGTCGAAAAATATACGGACCGTGATACCGCCATCTTTATCTCCAAGGCATTTATGATTGATATAGACCGGCACAGCCAATCGCCTTTTATTATATTCCAGGGACAAAAGACCCATGAAGATGAAGCGGTAAAAAGCGCGCAGGAGTTTATAGAAAAGAATTTCCAGGAAAGGATCACGGTAGATCAGCTGGCCAGCGCCTTTGCCATGGGCCGCCGCAGCCTGGAACGCCGTTTTAAGAAAGCCACCAGCAACACGGTTTCAGAATATATACAACGGGTAAAAATAGAAGCTGCAAAGAAGAGCTTTGAAACCAGCCGTAAGAATATTAATGAAGTGATGTACGATGTAGGTTATGCGGATGTAAAGGCTTTCCGCACTATTTTCCGTAAGGTTACCGGACTTTCGCCCATGGAATACCGGAACAAATACAACAAGGAAGCGGTAGCCGTATAGCCGTTGGCGTTAACCCTTCAGCTTCTCCGGTAATATAGGCAGGTGCCGTATGCGCTTGCCGCCGGCGCGGTACACGGCATTGGCAATAGCTGCGCCGGCAGGGCCCTGTACGGCTTCGCCTGCGCCCAATGGTTCCTCATTGGGGCGTGGTATCAGCGCTACTTCTACTTCGGGCGATTGTTTAATGCTAAGAATGGGATAAGAGATCCAGTCCTTACTGGTCACATGCTGTTCATCAAAAGTAACCTGCTCGCGTAAGGTCCAGCTGCAGGCCTGCACCATGCCGCCTTCTGTCTGGTTCTTTACGCCATCGGGGTTAATGATCTCACCGGCATCTACCACCGCCCACATCTTTTGTACCTGTATGCTATAGTCTGGCTTAATGTGTACCTGTGCAGCTACCGCGCAGTAGGCGCCGGTGTTCTTATACCGTGCAAAGGCAATACCCACGGCTGTTCCATTGGTAGCAGGCGTTGTAGGCAGCATGGTTTTTAATTTTTGCAGCACTGCAACAGCCCTTTCATCCTCTAAGTGTGCCAGCCGGAAAGTAAATGCATCCTGCTGCGCTTTTTCCGCCAGCTCATCCATAAAACATTCAATGGCAAAAATATTGGCAAAAGCGCCCAGGCTGCGTAAGGAAGACGTGCGCAGCGGCCCCTTGAAAGCATGCGCTGTGATGTGCTGATTAGGAATATTGTAATACGGTTCTGAATTGCGGCGTGCGCCGCCGGCGTAACCGCCGCCTTCCGGTTTAAAAGGTTTGGCAATGTAACGGCCCGGCAATAAATTGGCTGCCTGGCCGCCGGGGCGGGCGCCATGGGTGTCTGAGCGCAGCGCATATTGCCAGTGTGTAATTTTCCCTTTATCATCCAGCGTAGCTGCCAGGTCCATAAGCATAGCGCTACCATAAGGCTCCCAGCCGTGTTCATCCTGCCGGCTCCATTGCAGGCGTATAGGCTTGCCCGGTAGTGCCATGGCCAGCAGTGCTGCTTCTGCCGCTACATCATCGGCCCCGTTATGCCCGTAACAGCCGGAGCCCGGAACGCCTTTTACATGAATACGTTCTGCCGGCAGCTGTAACAGCTGCTGCAGCGCTTCCCGCAAGGGATACACGCCCTGGCTGTGCGTCCATACCTGCAGCTGTTGCTGCTCATTATACAAGGCCACTGCGCAGGAAGGCCCGGTAGCGCCGTGCATAATATAAGGTTTAAAATAACGGGCCTGCAGGGTAGGGGCACTCAATGCTTGCCCTTTCTCCCGCACTGTTTCGGATTTCACCGGCAGGGAAGCCAGGTGCTCCGCTAAGTTATGGCTGCCGGCCAAGGGAGTGCCTTTGCTCCATACAGCGTGCTGCGATAATAACCCTTGCGCCTGTACGGCATCATACTCCCGGGTAGCTATTACACCCAGGAAGCTGCCGTTGGCCACCACTTTCAGCAGGCCGGGTACTTTTGCTTTTACCGCCTGCTCATTATAATGCTGCAGCTGCGCATCATAGGCCGGGGGCCGCACAATGCGCGCATGCACCATGCCTGGAAAATGCAGGTCCTGCACATAGATGGGCGCACCTTTAACCATTTGCGGCACATCATCCCGGTGCACGGGTGTGCCGGAGGTGGTATAATCTTTTTTAGGTTTTAGCTTAACACCAGGTTTTATTTCACCGCTCAGCTTACGGCCATTCAGTATTTGTGCAAAGGTGAGGGATCGGCCGCCATTTTTCGTAGTGGCTTTACCGTTATCCAGGTGCAGCTGCTCCGGCGGTTGATTTAATTGTGCGCCTGCCAGCTCCAATAATTTTTCCCGTGCAGCTGCGGCAGCATACCGTACCGACATGCCGCTGGTTTCAATAGAAGCGCTGCCTGCTGTATAATTTTCATTGGGAGTAATTGCTGTTTCTGCCAGGGCTACACTTACTTTTTCCATGGGCAGCTCCAGCTCTTCTGCCGCTATCTGCGCTATTGCAGTACGTATGCCCTGGCCCAGCTCCAGCTTGCCGGTAAATACGCGCACACTGCCATTGGCCAGCACTTCCAGCCAGGCATCTATGTTGGAATATTCTTTAAGACTGTCAGGTAA
>NZ_DATCRF010000606.1:0-6867 GCF_036569125.1 Chitinophaga sp.
TTGTACCTCCCAGCCAGTTCATTAATCCCAGGATAAAACACCAGTAGCGTATGGCGACTATAGTTACCTATGCGGAGTGGGTTGCAGTGCTTGAAAAATTCAGTAACGGAGATGATACCGTGCTTACGCAAATGGAGCAGGGCAGCTTTTCCTTAGATGCCGGCACCGCCCAACGCTTTTATACCAAGGTGGAAGAGGCTTATAAAACACGTAAAAAAGGCTGGCTGGAAAGATTCAACCGCTCTTTCCAGTTTCAAAAAATGAAAAGTGAAAATGAGCTGGAGATCATTTTCCGTGATGCCAAAACAAACCTCTCAACACTTTTAAAGTTTGTAAGCGCCGCAGGCCTGCCGGAAGAATTGCGCAAAGTGCTCAGGAAAGATCTTGAAGACTTTGTGCTGGAAATAAAAAAGTCGCTGAAAGATGATATTTCAAAAAGGCAGCAGCATAAAGAAAAAATGTTGCTGCTGCTGAATAGTTTTGGCTTATACGAAACATCGGCCAATAACCCGGCAGGCGCCAGCCCACAGCACTATACAAATACCAATACCATTCCCCCTACAGGCAGAAAAATTATATTCTAAATGGCATTTAAGGAAGAATTTAAAACTACTTTATCAAGAATGTTCCGGGCAAGGATCCCTTTTATATCCATACGGAGCATAGAACGCGCAAGGGTTTTAGAAGTAGTGCAGCAAATATCTGAAGAGATCAATATCCCCATATACGTACACAGCCTGTCCCAGGGCACCAGGGATATTAAAACAAACAGAAGTGTAAATGACGACCGCAGTATTGCCGGCGGGCTGGATTTTGCCGTACAAAATATTGCACAAAGGCAAAACCTGACCTTCATTTTTACGGAGGTAAGTGACATTGAAGATGACAACATTGTATCCCGCCATCTGTATGATTGCGTGGTGCAGGCCATAGAACGGGGCGGCTGCATCTGTATCATCACTACAAAAAGTGTATGGCCCCAGCTGCAAAGGCTGGGAATGACCATTACCCTGGATGCGCCTAATGAGGAAGAAATGTTAGCGATCGTAAAAGAATGCGTGATCCCATACAAGGCATCTATACCTATTGACTGGGAGGAGGCCGATTTCATAATGGCCGCAACTACCCTGGCCAATATGACCAAAATAGAGGCGGAAAATGTATTAGCTACCCAAATGGCCAAAGGCTCGCTTACAAAAGACGACCTGAGGGAATTAAGTAATGCCAAGGACAAACTATTCAGTGATATTTCCGGCCTGGAAAGAGTGAAAATTGATCCGGGCACCTTAACCGTAGCCGGGTTAAGCGGCTTACAAAAATGGCTGGATAATCAAAAACAGCTGTTAACTGCTGATCTGAAAGCAAGAAAACTGCGCCCTCCGAGAGGGGTGCTGCTGGTAGGCGTTCCGGGTTGTGGCAAATCACTATCTGCCAAGTTTATAGCTGCCAACTGGAACCTGCCCCTGTACCGGCTTGACCTTGCCTCTATACACGGGCAATACCTGGGGCAATCTGAAAACCGGTTGAAAGAAGCCCTGGCCTCTGCCGACAATGCAGCCCCCTGCGTGCTTTGGATAGATGAAATAGAAAAAGGTTTGTCGGGCGCAACAGGTTCAAATGACGGCGGCACCTCAACCCGGATGGTGGGGCAATTCCTGTTCTGGCTGCAGGAAAGCCATGCCAAAGTATTTGTTGTTGCTACTGCCAATAATGTAAGCCAGCTGCCCCCTGAATTACTTAGAAAAGGCCGGTTCGATGAATTGTTCTTTGTAGACCTGCCCTCTGAAACAGAGCGTAAAGACATTATTCAGCTATATATAAAACGCAATATGCTGCCAACACCATCCGCGGCTACGATGGATAATTTAGTTGATATTTCAGACGGGTTTGCAGGATCAGATCTTGAAAGCGCTGTGCGGGATGTTGCCATCCAGGCTGTTATTTATGGGGACAGCATTGTGAATGATCAGCTTTTTGAAAAAAGCTTCCTGAATGTAGTACCACTCAGTAAAACAAGTCCTGAACAAATAGAAAATATCCGGCTATGGGGGCGTGAAAGGGCCGTTCCTGCTTCCGGGGTTTCCTGGAGTAATTCCCCCAATAACAATACTAACGGCAAGCGCAGCATTCTGCTTTAAGAAAGGCTGCGCTATTACTTACCCATTGATCACAAACTGTGACATAGGCGGATAGTAAAGCATCCGCTTCCAGTCAATCGCAAAGATCTTTTCCAGCACATCTTTCAGATCTGCCAGGGAGGAAGGTTTCTTAGCGTAGAGGTTTGTGCCTTCCCGGTAACAGAATTCAATGGTTTGCAGATCGCTCAGGGAAGAATATACGATAATAGGAAGCGAATCAAACTCCTTGTTGGCACGGATCTCCTTTATACACTGATGCCCATCCCTGCAGGGCATTAACAGGTCCAGGAATAACAGGTCCGGATGCTTTTCACCCAGTAACCGCATCAGGATATCGCCATTTTCCGCTCTCGTTAATACTACCTTAACCGTTGTGAGGTCATTAATTGCCAAAGAGAAAATCAGGTAATCGTCGTCGTCGTCCTCAGCCATTAAAACATGTGTCAGATCTTGATTAACATTCGTCGTCATAATAATCTTTATCTTTTTGGAAGAAAAATCCCCCTTTCAACTGCAAATAAAGGAATTATCAAATAACAATTAAAAATGATTTAGGTGCATTCGTTCCCGGCAGCACAGTACTTTTATATTGTTGTAGCCTCTTAAATGGATGCCGCTCAAAAATCATACTAAAAACACCGCATTAAACATAATATTTATATTCAATCTGTCTGTAAAACCCATCTTGGCAGGCCCCTTTTGCAAGGGCGACGGCATTAAAGATAAGCTATCAACCAGATATGTATCCTGCTCTGACGGTCATTTTCAGTCCCCCGAAGCCGGTTAACCCGATCATATATTCATGGGTGATAGAGCGGAACTGCTTTCAGCACTGCGTAATAAAATGCTCAATCTGATGCATGGAGGCACAGATCATACAGATGACCGGGACAGTACAATTCCCCGCCCTATTGCCCGTTTATTATAAATTCCGGAAAAACTACCTGCTATATATGCCGCCCTTTATGCTGGCTGGCAGTTAGTATCGTGAGCCTCAGGAAGATAGGGAAGGCGCGGGATTTATAACCGAAAATCCCTAATTTTAGTACATGGAATTTAAACACTTCCTCCCATCCCCTGCTTTAAAGCCGTATATCCGGCACTACTATATCTTTGAATCCAATGCCAACATTGCATTCGACGATACGGTATTTCCCAGCGGTGATATGGAAGTGATCTTTAACCTGGGAGAAGGCGCCTGGGAGGCCGAAGTGGAAAATGAATTTTATAAAAACCCAGCCATAGAGCTGTGGGGGCAGATCACCAAACCACTGGCCATCCGCTCAAAAGGCCGGCATAGCATGCTGGGCATCCGCTTCCTGACCCATTCCGCCGCTTATTTTTTTGATGATGAAATGGGCGTGTTCAACAACCGGGTTACGGACCTGAGCGATATTATAGGCAAACCCGCAAAGATCCTGCACGCGCAGCTGCTGGAAGAAACCGTACCGGAAAACAGGATAGCGCTGGTAGAGGATTTTTTAATGAAGAGATTATCCCGCAATGAAAAGAAATCCTTCAGCATTGATAAAGTAGCGCACATTTTAACCAGCATAAAAAATAACGCAGCTGAAACAAACATCAGCAACATTGCCACCAAACATGGCATTACGCCCCGTTACCTGCAAAAGATCATTTACCAGCATACCGGCCTGTCCCCAAAATCATTTAATAAAATATACCGGTTCCAGCACAGTCTTAAGCTGATCTCCAAAAATGATCAGCCCTTCACTTCTATTGCATATGAATGTGGTTATTTTGACCAATCTCATTTTATAAGGGATTTTAAATCATTTACCGGCGTTACCCCCTCTGCCTACCTGGAAAATAACTTCCCCATTAACCAGGCTTTCGTACAATAAGCACCCTGTTCCGATTTGTACAATTTCAAAGCGCAGCACTGCCCTAGTTTTGTTGAAAAATATCAGCAAAGCATAAACTTTATTGTATGAGCGCATTTGAAACCTTTTCGCAGCTGCATCAAAATGCAACACCACTCCTATTGGGTAATATCTGGAATGTGCATAGCGCCCGGGTATTTGAAGCCAGCGGGTATAAAGCCATCGGCACTTCCAGCATGGCGCTGGCGCAATCTTTCGGTTATGAAGACGGTGAGCAGCTTCCCTTTGAGATACTGCTGCAGCTGGCTAAGCGGGTAACGGAAACCGTACGTATACCATTCTCTGTTGACATAGAAGGCGGTTATAACCGTACTGCAGCAGGTATTATTGATCATATACAACAGCTGCACGATGCAGGTGTGGTGGGCATTAACCTGGAAGATACTGTTGCCGGCAGCAGCCGTGTGCTGCAGGAAGCAAGCGCCTTTCAAAAAACATTAGCTGCAGTAGCAAACCACATCAGCCGCAATAATCTGCACATCTTCCTGAACATCCGTACAGATGGCTTTTTGCTGGGCATGCCCACTGCATTAAGCGAAACGCTTACCCGCATTAAGCATTATGAAAGCGCCGGGGCCGACGGCATTTTTGTACCCTGCATTACGCGCCCGGACGATATCCGCGAAGTAGTAAAAGCCACTAACCTGCCTATTAACGTAATGTGCATGCCGCAGCTGCCGGATTTTGAGACCCTGGCATCGCTGGGTGTAAAAAGGATCAGCATGGGCAGCTTTTTGTTTGATAAAGTATATGAACATGCAGGCACCCTTGCTAAAACCATCGCCAAAGAAGAAAATTTCTCCGCCTTATTCTAAACACTTAAACCTTAAAAAAATGAACTTACCTAAAAGAGCAGAAGATGCGCATGCCGCACTGGCCGCCGCTTTTAACACCGGCGATGTACATACCGTAATGAGCATGTACGATGTAAGCGGCTTTATTGTGCCCGAACCCGGCAAACCGGTATCCGGCGCTGAAAAATTTGAAGAAGCCATTAAGGGCATCTTATCCATTAAAGGCAAAATGGAAATTAAAACCGTGTATTGTTTGCAAACCGGCGACATTGCAGTAGGCCGCTCTGAATGGAGCATTACGGATGGTGACGAAGTAAAGGTCAGCGCCAAAGGTATTGAAGTAATGATCCAGCAGAACGATGGCACCTGGAAGATCCTGATAGATCATGCATTTGGAGCAGAGGCCAGCCTGGTGGCTTAAAAGAGCTGAAGCCCCAAAAGGTTTGACACGTATAAATGACCGGCCATACCGGTCATTTATAATTTTATGGCCTTGGATTTATAAACACCTGGCCTTTTGCTGGAATGTGACTATTGTATTGCTGAAGAAATTTGTTGAGCAATAAACCATTTGCCTTTTATTCATATAAAATTAATACTGCTATTAACCCCGTAGTAGCTGTGGAGGCATGATTTTGGAGCTTTCCCGGTGTAAACCTATTGTGTTGAAAAAAATACACTTCATTATTAATCCTGCTGCCGGAACGGAAGAGCCAATTATATCCATTATTGCAGCGGCTTTCCACAACGCTGCAATTCCCTTTGTTATCACAGAAAGTAAAGCTCCGGGCGATATTTTTGACCTGGTAAAAGTGCTGCAGGATACAGATAATATAGTGGCTGTGTACGGTGGCGATGGAACTGTGATGGAAGCTGCGCGCGCCCTGCATGGCAGCAGCACCCCCTTGTTTATTGTGCCTGGCGGAACGGCTAATGTAATGGCCAAAGAGCTGAATATACCGGTGGATACCGAAGAAGCTATAAGCATGCTGGTGACGGGTGACTATACTATAAAGACCATTGATATGGGCCTGGTGAACGGCACTCCTTTTTTAATACGGGTAAACCTGGGTATTCTTTCAGACATGATCACTGAAACCGATCCGGAAATGAAAGAAAAATGGGGACAATGGGCCTATGGGTTAACTGCCTTTCAAAAATTACCCAAAGAAGGCACGCTTTTCCATTTAACAATAGATGGGGAACCTTACAGTGAAAAGGCCGTGGCATTAACTATCACCAATGCGGGGAATATTGGCCGGGAAGGTTATTCCTTCTTACCCGGCATTAGTGTAAATGATGGAATGCTGGATGTTATTTCCATGAGTGATGCCAACCTGTGGTCGCTGCTGAAAGTTACGGGCAGCATGTTATTTCAGAAAGATTCGGAGCTGTTGAACCACCGGCAGGCAAAAGAGATCACCATACGTGGGGATGGTAACCTGCACTTTCTTTGTGATGATAAAGAGCAAACAGCAGCGGAGCTTAAGATCCGCATTTCCCCGGCATCACTGAATGTTGCTGTACCAAAAACAAAAGATAATGCTTAAGCGATTAAAGAGCATATGGCTATTGGTAGTTATTTTCTTCCAGAAACTAACGGATATCACCTACCGCCGGCTCAGGGGCATTCCCCGGCTTAAACGCAGCCAGATCACCGCCAACCTGTTCCTGGGCGGGCAATACAACCTGCAGGGATTAAAACGGTTAAAAGAAACAGGCATCACCGCTATCATTAACATGCGCATGCATTCCATTTATACGGAGGCGCAGTATGAGGGCTTCCGCTACCTTCATTTGCCTACTATAGATAATACCCCGCCCACTTTAGAGGACCTGATCAAAGGCGCAGAATTTGCCTGTGATGAAATTAAGAACGGCGGCAAAGTATATATTCACTGCAGGCAGGGGCTGGGCAGAGGTCCCAGCATGGCCATTGCCTACCTGTTAAAAATGGGCGCCACTTACGACGATGCTTTTGCAACAGTAAAAAAAGTACGCACCTTTATTAACCCCAGGCCAGGGCAGGTACAA
>NZ_DATCRF010000607.1:0-11699 GCF_036569125.1 Chitinophaga sp.
AGGTAGGCCTTTGCGGATTCACATGTGCGGAAAGGTCCTGCCGCAGGTTGTATTTATACACTGCAGCCAGGTGGCTTTTAATTTTAGCGGCATCCATAATATCATCCAGCCCGCAAACCCGCGCTATCCAGGCTCCCAGCACACCATCAGACAAACAGCCGGCGCCGTATTGATATTTAGGACCTTCTTTTTTTAACAGCTCCAGGGCTTCCGGTGAATAAGCGCCGCCGAATGATTGCGCCTTTACGGGATCGGGTGCATTCAAGCCTGTCCACTGGATCTTCTGAATAAAAAATTCACCATTATAAAGTTCCGTTTCCAATTGCTGCCTGCCTTTATTATACAGTTCTTTATAGTCAGCTGCATCCTGGTGCAGGTGTTCCGACATTTCAGTGAAGGCGCGCAATGCGCCCAGGTAAAAGCTGGTGCACATACCGGTAGCGCCCCAGAACTCTATATCGTAGGTGTTATGATGCGGCTCTTCTATCAGGCCTTTTTTGCGTGGGTCCCAGGTTTTGATGCAATAGTCCAGGCTTTTTTTCACAGCGGGATACATGGTTTGCAGCCACTTGTCATCGCCCATGATCCTCCATTCGCGGTACACTTTCATAATGCCACCCAGCTGCCCGTCGGCAGCAGAATGAAAAGTATGCTTCACTTTAGTGATGGGCATATTTGCGCGGAACACCTGGTGCCCTGCTTCATTCTGATCTTCATTAAACTCCGTTTCCCGCAGGCTTCTTTCCAGCACCGGGAACAAATGCGGCACTGCCTGCGCATAGTTCCATACATGCGTGCAGGAGCCGTGGCAGCTTCCCCAGCTGTCGCCGGAGCCTTCCCAGGCCCAGAACCGGCCATCATAGGGCCGCATCACGGTTGTAGATTTTAAAATGGTAAGGTTAGCTGCTATTGCTTCCAGCACTTCCGGCGGCAAGGTTGAATTATAAAATGCTTTCTGAAACAGTAACGACTTTTGCTGCAGTGTTTCGTAATGCTGCTTCCAGTAATCTGCAATGCTTTGTACACTATTAAAACGGTTGCTATACCAGGGGCGGTAATACCTTGCTTCAGTGTGATCGGCTTCGTCCTTTTCCTCAAACTCACCGATCCTCAATGTGGAATGCGGCACATACCAGGCCATCATTAAGCGGATGGTTTTCTGCTGGCCCGGCGCCAGTGTAAAAGGTACATACAGGGAGGCGCCAGGTGCATTTGCATCCACCGGCGGCGTGTTCCGCAACTGTCCGTCGCTTATGGTGTTCCATACCATAGAAAGCGGATCAAACCAGGCGCCCCTGAACCAGCAGTGATCTACTACTGTTGCGCCCTCATTGGTAAAGATGGCGAAATGGCCTTCTTTTGAAGGCGCCTGCTGGGTGCCTGCGGAAGAAAGTATAAAACCATTGCTGATAGCGCCTATACTATTGGCAGCATCCTGCTGCTGCATAAAGTTGCGGGAGTGGTAAGAGAAGATCAGCTCCTGCGCACTGCTGCCGGTATTTTTGAAAGTATATTCCAGCCCGCCTACCGGCAGGCCTGAATGATCTTCATCATTGGGTATAAAAGGATTCCAGGCCTGCAGGCTTACGGAAAGCGGCATGCTTTCATCTTTCATGCTTACTTTCCCGAAAGGAAATCCTGCCTCAAATTCAGCGGTTTCAAATCTTGGCAATCCCCAGGTAGCCCCGCCCCTGCCGCCTAAGCCGGAATCACGCTGCCCGAATTTTTTCCAGTCCGGCACCTTCCCTTCCAGCACACGGGGTGCATGGCCTTTTATTTTTATTGCTGCAAACATGGCCGGCTCATGATAAATTTCCGGCACATGCCTTACCGACATATGAGAGATAGCGCCTGTACCTTCCACGCAAAACATGCCGGTACCAATACCTCCTACCGGGAAGGCGATCATATTATTGAACTCACCGGTATACGCGCTGTTGTACCTGCGCGGCGCTGAAGGGTTTTCCTTTATTGTTTTCTCCCGTTCTGTTGTATGGCTTTCAGCATGCAGGGTTAAGGGTGCAAGCCCGGCGCCAAGGCCGCCAAGCGCAATATTCTTCAGGAAGTCGCGGCGCCTGTTGGGTCTTTTCATAACGCAATGTTTTAGTTCCTGAACTAAACTTATGCAATAATGATGTGAACTGCAATTGTACAAACAGGTAAAGCCAACATCTTATCAGAATTTGCACATTTTTTACAGGTTCCGGGAAAATTGCCGGATAATAGCTGCCTGCTAATTAACAGCAGCGGTTATATCCCAAAGCTTACCGCTTTGCGTGTTTGTTAAAATACCCTGGTAAATTCCTGCGGCCGATTGCTCGGGGGTTAAGGGAGCCTGATCACCACCTAATTTAGTTTGCACCCAGCCGGGGTGAACCGGTGTTACACGAATGCTGCAATCGGCCAGGCGGGTGGCCAGCATGGCGGCATACATATTAATAGCTGCTTTTGATAAGCGGTAACCGGGGCCATTGGGCGCTGCATTTTCCGGTAAGCCCATATTGCTGGAAATGAAAATTACCTGTCCGCCTTCGTTCATATGTTCCAGTAAAGGCTCTGTAAAAAACACAACGCCGGTAATGTTGGTGTTGATGGTTTGTGTGAAGGCATGGTACTCCGGCTCCACGGCAAATACATCCGGCGCTGCGCCTGCATTGTTGATCAGCAGATCAATACCGTTTGTTAGTGTAAGGATACGCTCAACGGCCTGCCGGCTGCTTTGCCGGTCTGTGGCTTCCAGGGCAACGATCTGCAGATCCGGATGCGAAAGCTCTTCCAATACCCCGGACCTCGTTGTGCCAATAACGTTATAACCTTCGTTCAATAGCTTTTTAGTGAGCGCCAAACCTATTCCACTGCTGATACCTGTAATTACTGCTGTTTTATTTAACCTGTTCATACTGTTGTTATTTAACCTGTTTTAATTACCGCCTAAACCTTTTGCTTCCCAGGCGCCGCTTTGCAGCAGCAATCCGAACCAGTCTTCCAGGTGCCAGGTATGCGTAAGCTTTCCGTCTTTAAGATGGTGGAACTCATGCAGGGCCAGGGCTACTTTTTTACCGGTAGCCGGAATACCCATTAATTCGCTGCTGTGTGTAAATACAAAGGAGGCACGCACACCGGCGCGTTCATAGGTGCCGTAAATTTCATGGATCACAATTTCCACATCCGGGAAGGTGGATGAAAACCAGCTGATAATATCCTGTAATCCTTTAGGACCTGCTGCCTGTCCGGGTCCGAGGGGAATATCCTGCCAGTCAGGGGTGCATACCTCATCCAGCAGCTCCGGCTGTTTTTTCTTCCAGGCGCTGTAAAAAACTGTTATAGCGTTACGCTCTGCGGCTGTTAATGCTTTAACCATTTCCGGCTGTTCATGTTGTACTGTCATAATTCATTTGTTTATGCATACAAAGGTCGTTACAGGGGAAGGTATCGCTATGGTGAGGTTTTCAGTTTATAAAAAATTCCCCTGAAACCTTCCTTTTCAGAAAGACTTCAGGGGAATTATATTTCCCGGGCTGATGCCGTATTTAGTTCTCTTTCATCTTTGCCTGGATCTCTTCCAGGGTTAAATTCTCTCCTACCACAATCCCTTTTTCATTCAATAAGAACATGGCAGGAATAGCCCGGATCTTCCAGGCATTGGCCGTTTTACCGTTATCCAGGAAGCTGGGCCAGGGCAGCTGCTCTTCTTTCTGCGCCTTTAACCAGTCTGCCTCTTTTTTGTCGATAGATACACTCACGATCTGCACACCTTTGGCCTGCAGGTCGGCATAGGAACTTTTCATAGCAGGAATGGCCCTGCGGCAGGGACCGCACCAGGAAGCCCAGAAATCAACCAGCACATATTTATGGCCTTTGGTGAGCGAAGCAATATCCGTAGGTGTATTTGTTGATGCCTTTAGATCCAGCAGGGGCGCCGGTTGCCCTGCAAAGCCTTTCGGGTTCAGCTGCTCGTTCAGCAGCTTACCATAATAACTATCTTTTGCTTCCTGGGAGAACTGCTCGTACACAGGCTTATCCTTTGGAGTAAAGTAGTTGTACAGGTCCAGTGCAAAGAACGGGCCCCACCAGGTATCTTTATCATCACGGATAATTTTTTCAAACGTAGCGGTAACCAGCTTAAAGAAAGCAGATTCCCTTGCATCCATTTGTTTATAAGCTTCAGTTTCCTTCAAAGACTTCAACAATACGGTGTCTTTGTTTTTATAAGCTGCGTTCACCTTTTCTGAAATTTCTTTACTGGCTTCCCTGTTAGCCATGTAAATGGAATCCAGCATTTCCCGGGGCGCTCTTTTCTGAAGGTATTGTGTATGCACATCGCTTCCCTTTACGGTCATGTGCTCAAATTCATATGATTTATTGTCGCCGTCCCCTGAAAGCCGGGCATCACCTGTCAGGGTGATCTCACCGCTTTGCACCATCAATGAATAAAAACCGCGGGGCTCCACTAACCGGATATAAAAAAACCGGGGCTCAGGCACTGATCCTTTTAATTCAAATTTCCCCTGGCTTACCGTTGCAGTTGCCACAGGCGCTTCGTCCTGATGGGTGGCTCCGGGCAGCAGCTCTATTTTGGCTCCATCCGGCAATCCTTTGATATGGCCGGTAATTGTAAAGGGTTTTGACTGGGCATATCCGCTGTATGTAAATACTAACAGCAATAATAGTAACGGGAGATTTCTTAGGTTGAATTTCATATGCGTTAAAGTTTTACTTGTTTACATTTTGTGTGATGGTTCCATTCCCAGGGTTCTTAATAGCGCCCTGGGGAAACGGCATGGTCCATAAATGAGAGTTGGGTGCAAGCGAAAGGCTGGCGCCATTTTCTTTCTTGGTTAATGTGCGGGCATATTCCGGATCTTTATTCAGGCGGCGCATGTCTGCAAAAGGCGTAATGCCCAGGATCAGCTCATTGCCCTTGGTGCGCTGGATCAGCTTTACTGCATCCTGCACCGTGGTGGCGCTAAGCGCAGTATAATACTGCGGCAGGATCCGTTTTACCCTAACGGTATTTAAGGTATTCATAGCTCCCGGAACATCATTCTGGCGGGCCTGGCATTCTGCTTTGATCAGGTACACCTCTGTGGTGGTAAATCCACCGTAATTAAAGAATCCTGTAGTTATGCTTTTGTAATAGGTATCTGCGCCTACGGTCCTTAATTTCCAGCGCGAGCTAAACCGGGCGTCTCCCTGCTCAAAGCGTGTTGCACGGTCGGTACGGATGTTTACTTCAGTGCTGGAATATTGCCTGCCGCCATGGCGGAAGCTGTAGTTCTCCACAAAATCGTATCCCATTGGGGAGGGTGCATTAACATACTGGTCCGGCGCTTCGATCTGTGTTTTGTATTTGTTGTAGAACTCCGTCCAGTCGAAGAGCTTATCATTTTGTTTCAGCGCTTCATTGGCTTCGCTCAGGGCCTGGGCATATTGCCCCATTTGCAGATAGATGCGGGCGGCAAGCGCATGGGCGCTGCCCAGGTTTGCGTGCAAAATGGTGGCGCCCTGAGCGCGCAGGTCCGGCAGGGCTTCCTGGATATCCTTCAACATAAAATCATACAGCTCTTTAATGCTTACCTGCGTATAGGCGGCGCCGATATCCGCACTTAGGATCAGCGGCACAGATAATTTGCCGGCAGCTGTTGCTTCCTCATAGGTATCTGCATAATAATTAGCCAATACAAAGTAGTTCAGCGCTCTCAGGATCTTAGCTTGCGCGATCAGCTGCTTCCGGTCGGCATCACTGCTTTCCGTGGCATTTCCCGCGTTGGTAATAATCAGGTTACTGGTTGAGATGGCGGAATATGCATTGTAATAAGTGCCTTCATCGCTGTTATTGAAAGCAACACGGTCTGCACTTTCGTCCCAGTTATAATTGGCATTATACAGCTTATAGTAGCTCAGGTTTGAGGCGGTCTCAAACTTATCATTCAGTAAAAGAATAGCCTGGGTAATATCCATGCGCTGGTTGGTATATTCATCCCGCAGCAGGGCGTCAAAATCGGCCAGGGTGGTCGGGATCTTCCTCCCTTTGGGCACAATGTCCAGGTATTTTTCGCAGCTGCTCAGGCCCATTACCAGCAGCAGCGCGGCGATCTTAATTGTATTTAACAGTATCCTTTTCATTAATAATATTTTTAACGGCTAGCTTTTTAAAAATTCAGATAAGCACCCATCACATAATTAGGCGGATAGTAACCTCCTAATAAATACTTGGCGGTTTTGTTGGCGGCGATCATAAACAGGTTTTCCGCATTAAACTGCAACCTTACATGCTCTATACCGGCTTTCCGGCTGATCCTTTCCGGCAGGCTGTAAGCCAGGGAAATGTTACGCATGCGCATGTTAGATGCATTCAACACATTAATGTCCGCGTTCTTATAAATATCATAGCTCTGGCTGTTGTAATCCGGGTCTTCTGCAAATACAGCCCGGGGCACCTGCGTATGGTTCTCATCGCCGGGGTTACGCCAGCGGTTCACAATATCTTTATTAACCACACCTATGGTTGATACATAACCGAAAAGGGCAGAGTTGTAGGCATTTCCCAGCATGGGAAGGAAAGTATTCCTTATTTTATGGCCGCCTTCAAACGTCAGTAAAAAGGAGAGCACAAAATTTTTGTACGACACAGAGCTGTTAAATGAACCGCTGTATTCAGGTACGGTGGATCCGGCATAGACGATAGATTCCAGCGTGGCAGGGGAATTGAGCGCCTTTCCGCCTTTTTCATCATATACCTGCGGTAATCCTTTTTCACTGAGCCCCGCCCAGCGATAGCTGTAAATGGCATTATAGGGATTACCGATCCGCGGGTAGGCCTGGGGATAATCCAGCTGCAGGAAATATACCGGCGCTTCTACATTCACATAGGTAACCTTGTTCTTATTACGTGCATACTGCAGGGTAGCGTTCCAGGTAAGGTCCTTGTTGCGGATCACATCTGCAGAAAGGGATAATTCAATACCCTGGTTAAGCATGGCGCCATTATTAATGGAGTAGGTGGCATAACCAAAACCTTCCGTGGGCACGCCCATGGTGTTTGCCAGCAGATCGTTCCCCTGTTTATGATAATAATCTATTGTTCCGCTCAGGCGGTTATCAAAAATGGCGTAGTCCAGCCCAACGTTAGTGGTGGTGGTTTTTTCCCAGGATAATAATGGGTTAGGGCGGGAAGCAATGGTGCCATATAAACCGCCTACCGTGTTATTGGAGTAGTAGTTTGCCGTCATGTAAGGAGCTGCATCTTTGGCAATGTTACCGCTTATACCGTAGGATGCGCGGACCTTCAGCAGGTTCACCCAGTTCACATTAAAAAATGATTCTTTATAGATGTTCCAGCCTGCACCTGCGGACCAAAGCGGTTTATTCTGGTACTTGGAATTGGTGCCCCAGAGATTAGAACGGTCCCAGCGCAGACTGCCTGTGAGCAGGTACTTATTATCGTAGGCATATCCGGCATTGGAATAGATGGATATAAACCGGTTGACGATCTCACGCTGTGTGGCCACATCATTTGCGCTGAAACTACCGCCGCCCAGGATGGCGCCCTGCACAGTGCTCAATGCCCTGGCATCAATGAGGGTATACGTCAAAACCTCCGGATCATAATTATACAGGTAGCGGGTATTGTATTCCAGCTTGGTTTGCCGGGTTTCCGTACCTACTATGGCGGTAAGGTTATGTTTATCTGAGAAGGTCTTATCTATATTCAGCTGCTGGCGGAAGTTATAGGCTACGTTCCGCTGGTTTACTGTATAGTTAATATTCCCGTACGGTAAATTAAAAACCGTTGCGCCCCCTCCTGTGCTGCCGGCAAAGCTGTTCACTTTACTGCGTACATAATAAGAGTTCTTGTCGTACAGCTGATCTAACTGGTCATTTGCATACTCATACTGGAAGGTGGACTTATAAGACAGCCAGCTGGTGATATCTGCATTCAGCTTTACATAGGAGCGGTTGCTGAACCCCCTGGTGTTTGAGAGGCTCATGGCCTGTTCATCCAATGGAGTAATATCCATATTATAAAGATGATAGTCATTGATCAGCGACATGGTGTTCTTGCTGAAGCGGGAAGCAGCGGTTGAGGTAAAATTGCTGCCGTCCGCATTCACCAGGCGGTCGTAAGGCTGAAAGGCGTATCCCGGCGATAGTGGCCTATTCTGCTGGCCCCGGGCATCGCTATACTGGAGGTAATTACTCAGCTCAAGGCTCAGCCATTTATTTACTTTGAAAGTATTATTGATGTTCAGGCCCAGCATCTGATCTTTAGCAAACTTATCTTCATAATTATTATGACGGTAAGTAACGGAAGCATAAAATGAATTTTTCTCCGTGGCGTTGCCCACGCTCAGGTTATGCTGCTGGTAAAAGGGATTACGCTTAGCGTATTTCTTCACATCGTCATAATACTGGTACCCGCCGCCTGCCAGCTGGTTCAGCTTTGTGTTAAGATCTGCTTCTGAAAGCGTGCCTGAATAGTAACGCAGCAGCGCGTTAATGCCCTGGCTGGGATAGGCCATATTATCCAGCAGGGAGCTGGCATAAGCGGCTGCACCCGGCCCTTTTAAATTCGGATTAGCTGCGGCCCATTCTTTTTCCAGGTCAACGATGTCTGCGGAGTTGGTAAGATTACCGGTGTAAACGCCAGGGGTAGAAAATGTAAAAGTTGTGGATGCAGAGATCTGCGGCTTTCCTTTTTTGCCTTTACGGGTAACGATCACTACTACCCCATTGGCAGCCCTGGCGCCGTAGATGGATGCAGCGGCTGCATCTTTTAATACGGTGATGCTTTCTATATCTTCCAGGTTTAAGCCGGGCACCGCTTCTGTAAGCGAGCCGGTTTCTGTATAGCGTGTATTCTCTACCGGAAAACCATCCACCACATATAATGGAGTAGTTACGCCATTCATGGAGGTGGTGCCCCTGATCAATCCATTATTATAACCGGGTATGCGGCCCTCCAGCAGGGAACCTATGCTGCTTAAACGCTGCTGCTGCAGCTTACCGGCCGATATGCTGGAAAAGGAACCTGTTACACGTTCCTTGGAAAGTGTTTGATAACCGGTAGAAACGGTGATCTCTTTCAGCTCGCCTGTTTGCACGTTCAGGGCTACACTGCCCATTTCCGCAGCGGCGTTTATGGCGATGGTTTTATAACCAACAAAAGAAACCTGCAGCACCGCATTTTCCGGCACATCCGGCAAATAGAAATCCCCGTTCTCATTGGCAAAAGTTTGCTTCGGGCTGCCCTTTATTCTTATAGTAGCTCCCGGAAGCGGGGTGCCGTCCTCTCCTGTCACCTTTCCCTTTACATCAATGTTGCTGGCTGCTGTTACGCCATTTGCGGGATCTGCTGATTGTGTATGTGTTTGTTCCTTTTGCTTTACCAGCACTGTTTTATTCCGGATGGTAAATTCAAGCGGCTGGCCTTTGAAGATCAGCTCCAGCACATCTTTGAGGGCAGCATCCTTCACCTGGATATTTACTTTGGCTGCCTTTTTCAGAATAGTGCTGGTTACCATAAAGTCATAACCGCTCTGGTCACTGATCTGGTCAAAAACATTAATAAGCTCTTCATTTTTGGCTGATAATGTAATTTTTTGCGCATAGGTACTGGCGCTTACCTGCATAAGCCCTGCAAGTAAAAGCAAAGTGATTAGCTTCATAATTCTACTTCGTTTGTATTGTTCCTGTAAAACGCACCGCATTGGGTTGCATGATCTGATCATTATTTGGTTGATATTTGTTCCTCCGGATTGTCATGCTAAACAACCAGCCTGAATGCGATCAGACCGGTTGTTCTATTGGCGTAGATTAATTAATGGTTGGTGGTGATCCTACGACCAATTTTTCCTTCTTAGATTAGATTCCAGTCAATAATTTTTACGGCATTACTGTTACTACCCTGCCTTCTACTTTAAATTTTACGGCATTTGAATAACTCAGCATATCCAGTACTTCGCTGATATTCTTATTCCGGGAAATATTCCCGCTAAACCGTTCTTCCGGTAATTTCCCTTCGTATCTCACTTCAATATTATACCATCTGCCAAGCTGCAGCATGATCTCATTTATGGAGCCATTGTTGAAACGGAAATAACCGTTCTTCCAGGCCATGGCTGTTTTAATGTTTGCCGGCATGATCATGACCGGGCTGTTTTCTTTCACGATGGCCTGCTGCCCGGGTTTAAGGACCGCTCCATTGCCGGCATCAGCATTTGCTACCCGTACAGATCCATCCAGCAAAGTGGTGACCGTTGCCGCTGCGTCCCTGTAGCTATTGACGTTAAAGCGGGTGCCCAGTACCTGTACCTCCTGCCGGGAGGTTTTAACGATAAACGGATGTGCCGCATCCGGCGCGATCTCGAAGTAAGCCTCCCCGCTTAATTCTATGCTGCGTTGCTTTAACGATGCAAAAGATGCCGGGAACCGGATGGAAGATGCGGCGTTCAGCCATACTTCGCTCTGATCCGGTAAGCGCAAACGGTATGTTTCCCCATTGGCGGTCGTGAGCGTATTCATTACATCCGTACCTGCTGTTTGCTGGTCTTTTATTTCATACACTACCTGTCCGCTATCCGTTTTACTGATGCTTACACCCGCCTGCTCTGCTAATTTGCCGTTGGCCGCATCAGACAACACGATCTTTGTTCCATTGGCCAGGGTGAGTGTGGCAGAACTTTTACCCGGCGCTATATCATTTGCATACCTGGCTGCCTGCTTATGCCGGCCTGTTTGCAGGAACAGGTAATATGCAGCGCCCAGCATCAATACTATTGCGGCAGCAGCTGCAATCTGTTTCCAGCTGATCCGTCCCGGTAGTTTATGCACTGCTTTCTCCTGCCGGATCTGTTGTGTTACTTTGCTATAAATGTTTGCCAGCCTCTGATCCACATCCCGTACGGGAACGCTCAGCTCCTGCTGTAGCTGCAGCTCCTGCAGGATCAACTCTTTTAAAGCCGTCTCATTACCCGGAACTTCAAAATATTCCAGGAGCATTTTTATTTCCTCCCCGGAACATTGATCCCGGAGGTATTTTTCAAATAATTCTTTCATGAACGGTGGTTAATAGCTAATACACCGCTGCGGGAAATTCCAATTACTCCGGCTGCAGAAAAATTCATATTAATTATTTTGTTATACATATATTTATTATGGGCAAAAGATTGCAAATCTACTGGCAGGCGATAATTTAAGCAAGCCCCTGCTGCGCCCCATATAAAAATTGGAGCGAATTGTTTTAAATTTGGTTATAACTTGCTGCTGTTGGTGAAAATTGTAGAGGACACATATCAGAAAAAATTACTTCTCCGGCTCAACCGTGGCGACGAATCAGCATTTAACGAGCTTTACCAGGCCTATAGCAAGCCATTGTATCTGCGCATATTAAGGATGGTAAAAAACGCCGACATTGCCGATGAGCTGTTACAGGAACTTTTCATTAAGCTCTGGAATGCACGTGCGGCTGTTGACAGCGAAAAGTCGTTCCAGGCCTACCTGTACACCATTGCGCAAAACCTGGTGTATAACTACTTCCGGAAAGCTGCGCACGACCAGGCGCTGATAGAATCCCTGATCATAAATGCCGCCAACTATTACCTGAACGGACAGGAACTACTTGAAAATAAAGAAACCGCAGCTATCTTAAAGCAGGCCATAGAGCAGCTGCCGCCGCAAAGGAAAAGAGTTTTCCAGCT
>NZ_DATCRF010000608.1:0-5851 GCF_036569125.1 Chitinophaga sp.
ATTAACAGGCGATAAGATCATTAGGGTGAACGACAGCCTGCTGGTGACCGGCAACAGCATTACATCCGACAAGATCCGCAAACTGCTGCGGGGACCTAAAGGATCTGAAGTAAAAGTGACCATGCTGCGCCGCAGCAAACTGGTGGACATCCGCATTAAACGCGGCGTAATTCCCTTGTACAGCGTGGATGCCAGCTACCTTATTACACCCAAGATAGGTTATATTAAGATCAGCAAATTTGCGGCTACCACTTACCAGGAGTTTATGGATGCGCTGCGCAAGCTGCAAAGGCAGGGTATGGAAAAGCTAGTGATAGACCTGCGCCAGAACCCCGGCGGCTTCCTGGATGCTGCTACCCGTATTGCCGATGAGGTGCTGGATGGTAATAAGCTGATCCTTTATACAAAAGGTAAAAGCTACCCGCGCACAGATTATAAATGTGAAAAGCCCGGGTTATTTGAAAAAGGCGCCCTGGCAGTGCTTACAGACGAAGGCTCAGCCTCTGCCAGCGAAATACTGGCCGGCGCTATACAGGACTGGGACCGCGGGGTGATCATAGGCCGCCGTACTTTTGGTAAAGGCCTGGTGCAGGAACAGTTTGACCTGAGCAACGGAGGCGCGTTAAGGTTAACCGTGGCGCGTTATTACATTCCCTCCGGCAGAAGCATTCAAAAATCTTACAGCAACGGCCGCGAAGCTTATGATGAGGATATCATGAACCGCTATACGCATGGAGAGCTATTGAACAAAGACAGTATTAAACAGGCGGATACCATCCCGTATAAAACGGCCAAAGGCCGCGTGGTATATGGCGGCGGCGGTATTACCCCGGATATATTTATACCTTTTGATACTTCCCGCTTTTCTGCGGTATTAACGGAGATGTACACACGTAATACCTTCAGCAACTTTGCCTACAAGTATTACAATACCCACCAGGATGTGCTGAGCCGTTATAAAGATGCATCCGGATTTACCCGGCAGTTTACCGTAACGCCGGAGCTGTATAATGATTTCCTGAGCTATGCCCGTAAAGACAGCATTCGTACAGAACGCGTAACGGCTAAGGATGAAACAGAGATCCGCGACCGTATTAAAACCATGCTGGCAAGGCAGCTATACCGTACCGAAGGTTTCTATGAAGTGATCAATGCCGGCGATCCGCTGGTAAAACGTGCAGTAACGGAGTTAGAGAAAGCGAAAGAATAGATTAACATTTATAAATAAAAAAGGGTGAAAAGTAAGTGCTGCTTTTCACCCTTTTTTATTTATACCATTTGCTAAAAAAACAAAGGCCATTCCTTCCGGAACGGCCTTTTAATAACTTCTTGCAAGAAAGCTACAAACTTCCTACACAATTAGTGATGTGCAGCGCTATCAGCGGGAGCAGCAGTTGTGTCAGCTAAAGTTGAATCAGCAGGAGTAGCTACGGAATCAACGGGAGCAGCAGACAGGGTGTCAACAGCTGTAGTTGTAGAATCAGTAGTTTCTGAAGATGCACCGCTGTTACAAGCTACGAAGGTCATACCTGCAGCGATGGCGAACACGAATAATTTTTTCATACTCTGTAAGTGATTAGTTTTAAGATCACGCAAATTTATATAAATAAATTTGAATATAAAATATGTATTTTTATAATGTGTTATACTTGTGGACTTTCTCCCCAATAATTACTTCTTCCTGAAGAATATTCTTAAAGGAACGCCTTGAAAATCAAAATTTGAGCGTAGCTGGTTCTCCAAATAGTTCCTGTAAGGCGGTTTCACATCATCCGGCAAATTGCAGAAAAAGGCAAAAGCGGGGGTATGTGTGGGCAGCTGCGTTACATATTTAATACGTATAGGCGTGCCCCTTACTACCGGCGGGTGGTAAGATTCAATGGCCTTTAACATTACATCATTCAGCTTGGAAGTAGGTATTTTCCGCTGGCGGTTGTCGTATACCTTCAGGGCCTCTTCTATAGCTTTGAAAATGCGTTGTTTTTCCGGTACAGAGGTAAAAATGATGGGCACATCGGAGAAGGGCGCCAGTCTTTTCTTCAGCTCCGCCTCATAATCGCGGGCGGTATTGGTTTCCTTTTCTATAAGGTCCCATTTATTTACCAGCACCACCATGCCCTTGCCTTTTTTAACAGCCAGGCTAAAGATGGCGAGGTCCTGCGCAGTAATGCCTTTGGTGGCATCCAGCAGCAGCAGGCACACATCCGCATCGTCCATGGCTTTAATGGCGCGGATCACGGAATAAAATTCAAGATCTTCATGCACCTTGTTCTTGCGGCGTACACCGGCAGTATCTATCAGCACAAAATCTTTCTGGAACAGCTTGTAGTGGGTATGGATGGTATCGCGCGTAGTGCCCGGAATATCGGAAACAATGTTGCGCTCCTCGCCTACCAGGGCATTCAGTAAAGATGATTTACCTACGTTGGGCTGGCCGATGATGGCTATTTTAGGCAGATCGCCATCTTTGGGTTCTGCCTGCAGCTCTTCGGGGATTATGGCGGCTACTTCATCCAACAGCTCACCGGTACCGCTACCGGTAATGGAGGAAAGGAAGAAGATCTTTTCAAAGCCCATGCTGTAAAATTCGGTAGCTTCCAGCAGGCGGTCCCCGTTATCTACTTTATTGATAACCAGGAATACCGGTTTGGAGGAACGGCGTAACATATCTGCTACTTCCGCATCCAGGTCGGTAATGCCGGTGGTTACATCGCACATGAACAGCAGCACGTTGGCTTCTTCCATGGCTATTTTCACCTGCTTGCGGATCTCCCGCTCAAAAATATCTTCACTATTGGCTACAAAACCACCGGTATCTATTACGTTGAACGTTTTACCGTTCCAGTCGGCAATACCATACTGACGGTCGCGGGTAACGCCGCTTACATCATCCACGATGGCTTTGCGCTGCTCCAGCAAACGGTTGAACAGGGTAGACTTACCCACATTTGGACGACCGACGATGGCGACTGTAAATCCTGACATAACTTAATTTTCGATTTACGATTTTAGATTTACGATTGTTTGAAATACGATCTACGATAAATCTAAAATCGTAAACCGTACATCTAAAATCCATTAATATCCGTATTCCCTTAGGAACGTTTCATTATCCCGCCACTTGCTTCGAACTTTTACGAACAGCTCCAGGAAAACTTTTTGTCCTATGAACTTTTCGATATCCTGGCGGGCCAGGGTGCCTATCTGGCGGATTGATTTTCCTTTTTCTCCCAGGATGATGGCTTTCTGCGTTTCGCGTGTTACCACTATCTCTGCGGTGATCTTTACCAGCGTTTGTTTTTCCTGGTACTGGGTTACAACCACGGTTGTATGGTAGGGAATTTCTTCCTGGAACAGCTGGAAGATCTTTTCGCGGATCATCTCGCCTACAAAAAAGCGTGTAGACTTATCCGTTAAGGTATCGTCCGGGTAAAAAGGTTCGCTTTCCGGCAGCAGGGCTACGATCTGGTTCAGCAGCTCAGGGATGCCCTTTTTCTGCACTGCAGAGATAGTGACCACTTTTGCTTTGCCCCAGGCTTCGCACTGGGCCTGCACGGCGGCCAGCGCCTCCTTTTCGAGCACATCCATTTTATTCAGCACCAGTATGCAGGATGCTTTCAGCTTCAGTGAATCAAACAGCTCCAGGTTCTCTGCTACGTTATCTTTCACATCCATGATCAGCAAGGCTACGTCTGCATCTTCCAGGGCGGATTTTACCGCGCCCATCATTTTCTCATGCAATTTGTACTTTGGATCAATGATGCCGGGGGTATCTGAAAAAACGATCTGGTATTCCGGTGCGCTAACGATACCGGTGATGCGGTGGCGGGTGGTTTGTACTTTCGGGGATATAATAGCCAGCTTTTCACCTATAAGGGCGTTGAGCAGGGTGCTTTTACCTGCGTTGGGCTTACCGAAAATATTTACAAATCCTGCTTTGTGCATTGCTGTAATTTTTTCCGTCAGGGTTTATAAGGCCGTAACGAAATAAAATAAAAAAAGCCGAATTACTCCGGCTTTTTAAATGTTTTTGTAGTGATGAGAGGATGTTGAACTTCCGGCCACCGACCTACGGATGTCTTATTTCTCTCTTAAACAAAAAATCCCGACCTCTGCCGGGACTTCTCTTTTGTAGCGAGGAGAGGATTCGAACCTCTGACCTTCGGGTTATGAGCCCGACGAGCTACCTCTGCTCTACCTCGCAATGTGGGTGCAAAGGTAAGGGGATGATTTATTACTGCCAAATCTTTTTCAAAAAAAGTTTGAAGCATGGGCTTTTTTCTTGTTTCACAGAAACTGCTTGGCAGCCATCATATACTTTATTAAATTAATAGCTCACAAGCGTACCTAACCTTATGGCCCAACGATCTTCCTTATCCCTAACCGTCCCAAATCCGTGCCAACAGGCCTGGAATGAAATGACACTTAATAATGAGGGGCGCTTTTGCAATCATTGTAACAAAACAGTGATCGACTTCACGCAGCTTACAGATGAACAGGTTGCTGCTGTTTTTAAAAATACCAGTGGCAGGGTCTGCGGGCGATTTACTGTTTCGCAATTGGATCGCGACCTGCTTACACCGCGGACAACTCACCACAATCCATTTATTCCGGCTGCAGTGATGACGGCCGCGCTTGTTACTGCAGCCGTTAACAGTGATGCGCAGGCGGGTAAGCCTGTTATACCGTGCGCACAAACACCAGGAACGGTAATGAATACGGCGGAGTCAACTACAGCTCCTGTTGCGAAAAGAGATACTGTTCCTGCAAGCGATATTATACATACGGTTAGCGGAAAAATTACAGACAGTACCGGCGCACCACTACCCGGAGCAACTGTTATGCTCATGAATACTACATCTGGCGTTGTTGCGGATATGAACGGACTGTTCAAGCTCGACATACCAGAAAACCGGGCCAGCACAGCTGGCACATTACTATTTTACTGTATAGGATATGAGTTACAGGAGGTGCCATTAACCGGTACAAAGGAACAGTTTGACAAACTGGAAGTGGTTATGCAGGTATCTTCAAATACGCTCCCGGGAGATGTAGTAGTTGCAGGTGGTGCTTTTGTCCGCAAACGGAACCTGTGGCAACGAGTGAAGGACTTTTTCCATAGATGATCTGATGTTTGACCGCTTTGGCAAAAATTTAGGCTGGAGCCCTAATTAGGTATGAATTAAGGCTCCAGCCTAAATTAAAAAATGCTTGCGCTTATTGCCAACTTAAAAGAAGATCAGCCCTGGAAAAGGCCGGATCGTTTATAACCTTAACAATATTGGCTCTTCAATAACTTAACCGCAACATAAAATAAGACCGGCCCTCGACAAGGCGGGTCGTCCATTTATCTTTTACAACTCAAATCCTGACCGGCTAACCCCTTAACCGGTCAGTTACCAGAACTACCAACCCTTAAAAAGGCCGGCCGGTTTTCTATGAACTATAATCAACTACTTTACTGCCGGCTTTCCCGGCAGCTATAGTAAATACGTTAATAGCTTAAAGTGAACCAGCTTTTGAAAAAGCCGGTCTGTTCTTCTATTAAAACATAATCCTCAATAAACCAAAACCATATTGCCAACGGAAACGGCAACATGCTCATAAATAACCCACCAACCCTGGAAAAGGCCGGCCTATTTCTATCTTACACATATGATATGAAAACCAACATCCAGGCTTGACGCTTATACGCCAGCTGCAATATTTTAATAGTATAAGGTAATACCGGCCCTGGACAAGGCCGGCCGGTTAAATGAACAAACCATTGAACAAAAAATTCCCTGTTACCGGTTATCCCGGCAGCAGTATATAACAAGCTGATAATAGTCTGGAAATGCCAGCCCTGGAA
>NZ_DATCRF010000609.1:0-3311 GCF_036569125.1 Chitinophaga sp.
GTTGTAAACTTACTGCCATAGTTTGATCCGCCAAGTCCGTACGTTGCGTTGCTTGATTTAGGAAGTTTGTCTTTTAATTCTTTTTCTTCCAGAATATCTTTCAGTCGCTGATGTTCCGTGCCCGAATTTGCTTTTCCTTCAGCAGCTTCTGCATCCTCTACTATTTTTTTCATTGTATCAACGGCTGTTTTCAATAATTCGGAACTTACACTACTACCTTCTTCTACATCCCTTATAATATTTACACTGGCAAGCTGGGCAACCGCTGATGGAAGATGCAATTGGTTGGTATTATAAGACGTACCTTTTTGATCCACATTTTCAACACTCACTTTTTGAATTACACTTTTATGCCGGTTATCCTGTAACTGTACAGCTCTTTTACCGGCCGCCAACTGCCGGTCGGGATTGTTTGCTGATTTTTGTATTTTTTCATACTCATTCATATATTTCACGCATTTTGTTGGCTTCTCCTGTACGTATTTATTCAGAGCATCCGCATTGTCTTATTTTCCTTTTTCAATTCCTTACGGATATTATCGAGTAATTCATTTTTTGTAACCACGGTATCCTTGCGGCGGATGACCGACAGGGCGCAAAACCGCAGCACATTGATAATAGCTCCGCCGGCCAGTTCATATTTCTCCGCTACATCGTACAGGTCAATATCCGGGTGCAGGGTGCAGGTGCCGGAAAATGCCTGTTGCCAAAGACGATATCGCTCTGCAGCCGACGGCATGGCAAAATGGATCATGCTCTGGAAACGACGGGTGAAAGCATCATCCATATTGGCTTTGAGGTTGGAGGCCAGGATCACTACGCCGGGGAAATCTTCAATGCGTTGCAGCAGGTAGGCAATCTGCTGGTTGGCGTGATGGTCGTTGGAGGAAGAGGCTGCCGTTCTTTTGCCAAACAGCGCATCCGCTTCATCAAAGAAAAGTATCCAGTGACGATGCTGTGCCGCATCAAACAGTTTGGAGAGATTTTTTTCTGTTTCACCAATGTATTTTGATACGATCATCGACAGGTCCACTTTATATACTTCCCTGCCGGTGCTTTTGCCAATAAGCGTAGCCGTAAGTGTTTTGCCGGTTCCCGGCGGTCCGTAAAACAAGGCCCGGTAGCCGGGTTTTATCATTTTAGCCAGCCCCCAGTCCTGCATCAGTGTAGCGCCGTGTTGCAGCCAGGTGGTGATCTCTTCTACCTGGTTCATTATTATATCATCCAGCACCACATCTTCCCAGTTCATCGCTGTGCTTATTGCCTGCGCCGGAAAGGCGGCACTGTGCTCGGCCTGCAACTTTTTACCGGTAACAAAATAATGAAACCAGCGGCTGCCCAGGCTCAGGATGCCATTGAGCCGCGGCAGCCAGGTTTCTGTTTCTTCTATTGCAATTACCCCTTCTTTTATCAGAATATGGTCTTTGTGCAGCACATCCAGCGCAGCGGTACGCCATTCGGGGTTAGTAGCTGTTGCCAGGAAACAAAAGGTTTGACCTGTAGGTAAAAAGCCGCTGTGGTTTTTATCGGTGGCGCCGCCAAACTCGGTAAAGCCACGGTCGTACATCTGGTTCTTTCCAAAAAATATATCCAGGGCCTCGGGGCGCAGGTGTGGCGCCATGGCCAATGCGAGCGCCAGCCGCCCGAATACATCCAGGTTCCATTCTTTCACTGCATCGGCATAATGACAACCGGTTTCTGCCAGATCCGGCAGGGGTATATCTATCCAATGGTTTTCATGACCTTCCTGTACCAGGTAACTTTTGATCACCTGGTCAATGACAGCTTCCAGCCAGTTTATTTCCTGGTGCAGCGTTTGCAGGTTAAGGTTCGCATCCATAATTGACAAATAATTGTTCTACATCATCCAGGGTGGTATCTGTCCATTTAAAATATTGCAGGGCAGTATTGGGGTTCAATTCACCACATTGCAACATATCCAGCACATTGATTGGCGCATGACCGGGCAGGTGGGGAGCGGGGAGGGGATCATGGTACAGGTCCGGACTGTAAAAACTGCTGATCCAATGGTTCCATTCCATCCGTTGGTAAATGAGCTCGCTGATAAATACCTCCATCCGTTCGTCCTGCACCGCCAGCTTTTTTGCTTTAAAAAATACGGGCTTGCGATGTTTTTCGTGGTGAAAGAAATCTATATCCTTCATACGGACAACTTTTGCCGATACATGCTCGAAAAAGTCTTCGAATGCTATATCCTCTACTTCGGAACTCATTTCCAGTTCGGCTTTTTTAGAACCTGCTATGGCCAATACCCAGTCAGACGCAGCAGCGGTTTCTGTAACCACATACAATTCCCTGAACGAATAGATGGTTTGGGTAAGCTTTATAATTAATTGCTGCTGCAGTTCGCTCCAGTTCATAATCCTGGCCGCCTCCGGCTGATGTGCTTTAAATCCAAAACTCCCTTTTTCTGCAAATTTCAATACCTGGTTGTTGTATACGATCTCACTCTCCGGCAGGTTGTTGCTGTCGTAGCCGGTATATCGCTTCGTCATACCGCTATTGAAACGCCAGGCTGCGGGGTCCAGTTGTATGCCATACTTCAGGGTAGCATCCTTGGGAATAATGATACCATTCCGGAAAATATTTCCCAGCAGCGTTATTTCGCCGTTTCGCAGCTGGAAGAAATCGCCGGGATATACAGCCCGGTTCAGCGGATTGCAGGGAATAAAACCGCCGGTTCGCAGGTAAAAGCTGCGGTAAAAATTGAGAAAAAGCTGGCACATACCCGTAATTTTTTCTTTTATCCCGATAACTAACTTATGATATAAACTAAGCCAAAGCTGCGGCATTGGCGGCAGCCAAACCTGCCTGCAGCGATTTCAGTTTTACCTGTGCTTTGTTCAGGGTGATCCTGGCGCTGTTGAGCTGATAGGTGGTGCGGTTCAGATCTTCCTGGATCTGGTCGCTGTAACTTTTGGCGGTGTTGTATGATGCTGATAACAGGTAGGTCAATGATATGGTATCCTGTGGATCGGGATTTCCATTCAGATCGGTCCCTGATAACATTTGGTACAACAGTAACGATTGTTCATATTCAAGTGAGGACCCGCCTTCCGACTCCAGGTTAGAGGCCTGGGTAACAGAGGTGGATTGCAATGCTACGAGTAGCAAAGCAATGGCCTTGTTGGCATCGGTACCTGCCTGGGCAACACTATTTACCAGTTCATCGGAAATGAGTGGGTTAAGTGCTTTTTGCCTGATGATCATGTTGGAAAGCTTGTTGATCACTTCTGCAGAAAATATAAGCATGTCCATTACTTTTTTTACATTTTCCGCCAGTGTTTTTG
>NZ_DATCRF010000610.1:0-6879 GCF_036569125.1 Chitinophaga sp.
CCAGGCCATAAGGTTGGGAATAATGCGCTGCAGGTTCTTAATGCCGTAATAGCTGGCCTTCATGGCATCATCTCCCAGGTCCTCGTTCTGTGAGCGCGGATCATCGGGGTTGCTTTCTGTACCAAACCAGTAACGTTTATCTTTTAAGCGGTTGATGGTCCATTTATTCAGGATGGGCTTTTCAGCTTCTGCGGTG
The DNA here is from genome assembly GCF_036569125.1 of Chitinophaga sp. Taxonomy (GTDB): domain Bacteria; phylum Bacteroidota; class Bacteroidia; order Chitinophagales; family Chitinophagaceae; genus Chitinophaga. The sequence goes on from NZ_DATCRF010000610.1 coordinate 197, forward strand.
GCGGCTTCCGGGATCTCGCGGTAGCCCCATTCAATAGCCCATTTATCGTAAAAGTTAATACGGGGATACAGGTCGGCGCCGGTAATACCATCTTCCGGCTGTGCTACATAATTAAAACGGGCATAGTCCATAATGGAAGGAGCGTGGCCGTTCTTTTCCACCCAGGCTTTATCGCGCAGCTTTTCTACCGGGTAGGCGGAGCTGGATCCGAAGTTATGCCGCAGGCCCAGGGTATGGCCTACTTCGTGCGAGGATACAAAGCGGATCAGCTCTCCCATCAGCTCATCATCAAACTCCATGGTGCGGGCACGGGGATCATTGGGTGCGCATTGCACAAAATACCAGTTGCGCAGCAGGCGCATTACATTATGGTACCAGTTAATGTGGCTTTCCAGTATTTCGCCGGAGCGGGGATCGTGCACATGCGGACCGCTGGCATTGGCAATATCAGAGGGCTTGTACACGATAGCAGAAAAGCGGGCATCCTCCAGAGACCAGGTAGAATCTTCCTGGGCAGTAGGCGCCATTTTAGCCAGGATGGCGTTTTTGAAGCCGGCCTGTTCAAAGGCGGCCTGCCAGTCGTTCACCCCTTGTATCAGGTACTTGCGCCATTTGGCCGGTGTAGCGGGATCTATATAAAATACGATAGGTTTCTTAGGTTCTACCAGCTCACCGCGTTTGTATTTTTCCAGGTCTTCATCTTTTGGCTCCAGGCGCCAGCGGGTGATCATCTGCAGGCGTTTTACACCCTGGGGATCTGCATCAAAATCGGTTACGCTGGTGGTGAAAAAGCCTACGCGTGGGTCAAAGTACCGGGGCTGCATGGGTACATTGGGTAACAGTACCAGGGAGCTGTTCAGCTCCAGGGTAGCATTGCCGCCGGCAGCAGGCGGAAAACCGGGAGCAGCAGGTCCGCCGCTTTTGGAATAGGTTTTAACGGTTTTGATCTCTGTATTAATGGGGTAGGAGCGTACATCCACAATGTAAGATTTATCAGGCTGCACGCCACCCAGGCGCAGGCCTGTTTTCATACGCTGGTCAAAGAACAGGATCTCGTTATCACCATTAATATAGTCTGTGAGGTCTATAACACTGCCGTTATTATCTTTTGAAAAGGCTTTGATATCAAAGGCAGCGGCAATGGGCTGTATGTTGGAGTTCATTACCGCATTGAACATGGGCTGGGTGCTATCCTTTGATATTTCGCTGTAGGAAACGTTCTTCAGGAAAATGCGGTTATTGGGTCCTTTTTCAAAGCGGATCACGTTCTCACCGATCTGGTCGCCGCTGTAGCCGTAAAAGAAGGAGCGCAGTCCGGCGGCGGATTTGGAGATGCGGTTCACCACCAGGATATCGCGGCCCAGCAGGGAATCGCCTATTTCAAAATATACCTTGTCATCCAGCTTATAAATGTTGAACAGGCCGGAATCAGCTTTTGCTTTGGAGGTAATCAGCTCGCTGAATTGCTTGGGATTGGCCTTAGGCGTGCCCTGCGGTGGTATAATGGGTGGTTTGCCGGTAGTGTCCTTTGCTGCGCCGGCGGTTACCGCCTGTTTTTTCTTTTTCCTTTGTGCAGATGCCGGTGCGCTAAGTGCCAGGCTTACACAGCATAGGACTGCTGCTACCGCAACAGACCTGCTTCTTACATGCATGTTCATAGTGTTTGATCAAAAGGGTTGATTTCTGAACGGATATGTTTATTTTATCCGTTGTTGCAAATAAATATATAATGCAGTAACTTATCAGGAAATTCCATAAACGTTACAATTGTCTTAGGAATGGAAATAATAGCAGTATATTGACCACGTCAATGGCCAGGGACTTTTAAATTTAGTAATTTACCATTATTATATTAATATTGTCTTTGATATATAACAGCCGTTTTCAGCTATTGTGATGAATTAGAGGGCCTAAGGGTGGGGAAGGGCATGTTTTTAGCGGGGCGATAAGTTAAAAACAGCTACTGTGGCTGAAGGGAATTAAATGTGAATAGTGATAAAATTTGTTGGAACATTTAAAAATTTCCTTAAATTGTGCGTCCAACTTTGAAAAAAAATCAATAAATTTCGATTTTCAAGGACAGTAACAATACAGGTTTAGAAATAGCCATTAGACATTGTTGCTCACTCATTTGTGTTTTAAGTGTATGCTCAATCAATTCGGAGGTTAAAGGCCTGCAACGGGCTTTTGTGGAGAGATTAAATTTTGTGAGATTTTTTGAGCAGCACTTGTTTTTTTAAGGCAACCGTCTAATATTTGCGAAAGCCGTAATTGTAGTTGTTACATTTAATAATTCAATCTAAACGGAAATACTAAAAAACCATAGTTTAATTTTTAACACTAAAATTCAATCAACATGGCTGAGACTAAAACAACTGTGACTGCAGCTGCTGCCAAAACGACCACTTCTCATCAACCTAAGAAATCATCTAATGTGTTTGCGGCATTAGCCGTTCCTATTTGTTTAGCGATCGGTATACTCTTTTACATGTTTGTATTAGGTAGCCCGGCAAACTTTCAGGGTGGCGTTGTAGGCGGGCATCCAGTTGAAGAAGGCATTGGTAAATGGTTTGGCACAGTTTATCAGGGTGGACCTATCGTACCGGTTCTTATTTCTGTATTATTGATCTGTTTAACTTTCGTGATCGAGCGTTTTCTTTACCTGTCTAAAGCAAAAGGTAAATTCAGCGGCGCTGAGCTGGTACGTAAAGTACAGTATCACCTGGCTAACAAGAATGTTGATGCTGCACTGGCTGAGTGCGACAAACAACAGGGTTCTGTTGGTAACGTGATCAAAGCTGGTCTGAAAAAATACAAAGAAATGATCACCAACACTGAGTTGGATACTGATCAGAAAATACTGACCATTAAAAATGAGATCGAAGAAACTACTGCGCTGGAACTGCCGATGATGGAAAAGAACCTGGTGTTCCTGTCCACTATCGCATCTATCGCAACCCTGTTAGGTCTGTTCGGTACGGTATTGGGTATGATCCGCGCGTTCGCTTCAATGGCAACCGGTGGTGCTCCTGATTCCGCTCAGCTGGCAGGTGGTATCTCTGAGGCCCTGATCAATACTGCACTGGGTATCGGTACTTCTGCTGTATCCATCATCATGTACAACTATTTTACTACCAACATTGATAGCATCACTTATGCAATCGATGAGTCTGGCTTTACTTTAACTCAGAGCTTTGCTGCTAACCACAAATAATTTTTAATTATTTGTATGGAAAACCAGCAGGTTTGAATCTATTTAAAGTAAACTAAAAAGGAGTAAAGATGCCAAAAGTTAAAATGGCCCGTAAGAGCACAACCATCGACATGACCGCAATGTGCGACGTTGCGTTCCTGTTGCTGACGTTCTTTATGCTGGCCACTAAGTTTAAGCCCGAAGAGCCGGTGACTGTGGTTACTCCGTCCTCTATTAACACTAAACTGCTTCCTGATTCCGATGTGATCATGTTCACAGTGGACACAAAAGGCAGGATCTTCTTCAGCATGGACGGTCAGCCCAAGCGCAAGAAGATGATCGAGGACCTGAACTCACAGTTCAAACTGAATCTGGATCAAAAGGCCATGAACAACTTTATAGTAGGCGCCAGTGTTGGTACTGAAATAAAGAACCTGAAAGCTTACCTGGATATGAAGGCTGAGGAACGTAAAACTTCCGGCCTGGAAACAGGGATCCCTTCTGATTCAGCGAATAACGAGCTGTCAACCTGGGTAAACTACGCCAGAACTGCTCAGGGTGGAAACCCCAGGCTGCAATACTGTATTAAAGCAGATAATGGTACCCCTTATCCCAAGATAAAGGAGATCATGCAAACCTTTAAGGATCTGAAGATACAGAAGCTGAACCTGGTTACCAGCCTGGAATCAATACCTCCGGGTACTGCTGCAGCACTGGCGAATGCAGGTACTGCACCGGCTAAGAAATCAGAATAGTCATCATCATCAGTAAACGGCAGGTGTTTTCCGCGGAAAGCGCGCTGCTATCACAAACTAAAAAAAAGAGCTACTATGGCAGAAATGGATACCAGCAGTAGTGGTGGTGGAAAGAAACACCAGGGAACGAAATCGAAGAAGCTTTCTACCCGTGTGGATATGACGCCGATGGTGGACTTAGGCTTTTTGCTGATCACCTTCTTCATGCTCACCACTACCATGTCCAAGCCCAAGACCATGGACTTGATCATGCCCAAGGATACCAAAGATGAGAAGGAGCAGAATAAAGTGAAAGAGAGTACTGCCCTTACTATATTGCTTGGAAAGAACAACCGTGTATATTACTACGCCGGTCTTGCCCAGGACCCGAACGCATCTGCTAACCCGGACTTTTTCAAGGCAACTTCCTTTGCCAACAAAAACGGTATCCGGGATGTGCTCATCAAGAAAAGAGATGAAGTAGCACAGCTGCGGAATGCAAAAGGTGAGCCTGAAGACGTGGTAGTGATCATTAAAGCCAATGACGACGCCACTTACAAGAACTTTGTGGATATATTGGATGAAATGGCCATTAATCGTATCCAGCGTTATGCTGCCGTTGATATCAGCGACCAGGATAAACAATGGATCAGGCAAACCGAAACGGCTAATACAGGTGGCGCACAGTAATTTGTGGAAAAAGCAGATTTTTTGCATCCATCTATAAAAAACAGACAATGGATTCAGCTAGAATACTAAAGGCCGATTTTCTTGATATCCTGTTTGAAGGCAGGAATAAAGAATACGGTGCTTATGAACTAAGAAGAAAGTACGAGAAGCGCGTACGCAATGCCCTCCTGGGTACTGCCGCTGTAGCGCTCTTGTGTGTAGGTGGCTATGTTGTCAGCAATATCATCAAAGGTATCGAGGATAGAAATCCGAAGAAACCCGTGATTGAGCAGATCAAAATGGAAGACATTAAGCTTCCGGATGATCCGAAAACGCCTCCTCCTCCACCTCCTCCGCCTGCACCACCCCCGCCGGTGAAACCTTCAGTGCAGTTTACACCACCCGTTATTAAGAAAGATAACGAGGTGCCGCCGGAAGAAGAACCACCAAAAGTAGAAGAGATCAAGGATAAAGCGGTAAGTACCAAAACCATGGAAGGTGATCCCAACGGTATTGACCCGGGATTGCTGGAAGACAGTAAAGGTACCGGTGTGGTAGAAGCACCACCCCCGCCGCCGAAAGAAGAGATCTTTACCTTCGTGGAGCAGCCTCCTACCTTCCCGGGTGGTGAGGAAGCCCTGGCCAAATACCTGAGCAAGAACATCCGTTACCCGCGCGTAGCACAGGAAAACGGTATTTCCGGAACTGTATTTGTGCAGTTTGTGGTAGATTCTGAAGGCACGATCAAAGACGTAAAAACAGTTGGCGCCGCAAAAGGTGGTGGTCTGGAAGATGAAGCTGTACGCGTGGTGAAAACCATGCCCAAATGGAAACCTGGTAAGCAGAACGGCCGTCAGGTATCCGTACAGTTTAACCTGCCCATCCGCTTTACTTTGCAAGAGTAGTACTGTTAAAACGATATTACTGAATTCCCCACCGGTCAACCGGTGGGGAATTTTTTTTTAACGGAATTGAAAAGAGAGATCAGATCGTTGTGGTGAGGAATGGCGAAGCTCTCCTTCGTCAGCTGTATTGAAGACCGATCGTTGCTGAGCATAATCAGCCTGCTATTCCTGTGCGCACATCCGGTTATCCGGCAAGACATTCCTTTTTACCGTAATTTTGCGCTCTTATATGTCAAACAAACTCACAGGATACGATGATACCATAGTGGCGCTGGCCACCGCTCCGGGCGTAGGCGCTATTGCCGTGATCCGTTTAAGCGGCCCGCAGGCCATTGCCATCTGCAACCGGCTCTTCCCCTCCAAAGACCTGCTGCAGCAGGCCAGCCATACGCTGCATGTGGGCAGCATTGTATCAGATGGTAAGATCATTGATGAAGTAGTAGTGAGCTTGTTCAAAGGCCCCCGTTCCTATACCGGGGAAAATGTAATAGAGCTGTCCTGCCACGGCTCCCCCTACATACAACAGCAACTAATAGACGCCTGTATACAGGCCGGCGCCCGCCTGGCTAAACCGGGTGAATTTACCATGCGCGCCTTCCTGAACGGTAAGCTGGACCTGGCCCAGGCCGAATCTGTAGCAGACCTGATAGCCAGCCATTCCGCCGCCAGCCACCAAACCGCCATGCAGCAAATGCGGGGTGGTTTTTCCCGGGAGCTGCAGGCCTTGCGGGAGCAGCTGATCCGCTTTTCGGCCCTAATAGAATTGGAGCTGGACTTTAGCCAGGAGGATGTGGAATTTGCGGATCGTACCCAGCTTTATGCACTGATCAAAACTGCCCTGGAAGTGGTGCAGCATTTAACGGATTCTTTCCGGATGGGGAATGTGATAAAACATGGTGTGAATACAGCGATCGTTGGTAAGCCCAATGCAGGTAAATCTACTTTGCTGAACACCCTGTTAAATGAGAATCGTGCTATTGTGAGCGATATTGCCGGCACCACCCGTGATACCATTGAAGAAGTGCTGAATATCCAGGGGATCCTATTCCGTTTGATCGATACCGCCGGCATCCGCGAAAGTGTGGATACCATTGAGAGCATTGGGGTACAAAAAACCCTGGAGAAGATCAAAGAGGCGGGTGTGGTGATCTATTTGTTTGATGTAAGCGAGCTAACAGCAGC
>NZ_DATCRF010000611.1:0-11224 GCF_036569125.1 Chitinophaga sp.
GGCGTAATACTGATCACTACCAAAAAAGGTAAAGCCGGTACTACCCGCATTTCCTTTGATTCAAAAGTAAGCTGGAGCCGGGCTTCCAGGCTGCCTGATCTGCTGAATGCAGACCAGTTCACCACCATCAATAATGAAAAGATAGCGAATGCTGCCAACAGGTTTGGTACAGGTGTGGTAATTGCAAAAGACAGTGATATTGATGGCGATGGAAAACCAGACCGTACCAACTGGCTGGATGAATTATACCGTACTGGTTTTACGCATGATAATTCACTGGCTATTTCCGGTGGTGCAGAGAAAGTATCCTATTATGGCTCTGTACGTTATATAGATCAGCAGGGGATCAACTTTGGTAACGAGCTGAAAACAGGCCAGGCGCGTTTGAACCTGGATATAACACCTAAAAAATGGCTGAAAGCAGGCATCAGCATTGCTTATACCAAATCATTGAACAAAGGTATTTTAACAGACCGCTACCTGGCAGGTGCTACCGTTTCCGGTCTCAACGCATTCCCCAACGTTTCAATACATAATCCAAAAAATATTACCGGTTTTAACTTAAGCGCAAACGGCTTAATGGGCTTTGGTAATAATATTAATTCTGTAAATGGTACCAACCTGATACAGAATAATATTTATAATGCTATTGCAGCTGCTACCTTACAGAGAAATGATAATACTCCGCAGGACCTTTATGGTAATGCATATGTAGAGGTACAGCCTATTCCGGGTTTGAAGGTAACTTCAAAGTTCGGTGTTGATTATTTAAGCAATTTTGAAGATCAGTATAGCAGCCCTTACATCGGTGGTTTAGGCTTATCCTTTAATGGTCTGGTACAGGATTATTACAGAACCCGTAACCAATGGGTTTGGCAGAACTTCCTGACCTATGATCATACCTTTGCTGAGAAGCACCGTGTATCCTTCACCGGTGGTACGGAATACCAGTATACCAGAGAACAACAGATCTATACAGGTGCTTCCGACTTTGCAGATCCTTTCTTTAAGAATATTATTGATGGTACCTACTCTGGTAATGATGCAGGTGGTACCCTGCAGCTTTTATCCGGAGGTGATCTGTTCTCCAATGGCCTGGAATCATATTTCGGCCGCGTAGGGTATACTTATAACGATCGCTATTCCCTGGAAGTAGCATTCCGTACAGATGCCTTTTCTGCATTTGGTGAAAGCTCCCGCTGGGGTAAGTTCCCCTCCGTATCTGCAGGCTGGGTTATCAGCCAGGAATCTTTCATGAAAAATGTACCTGTTATTAGTTATTTGAAACTGCGTGGTAGCTATGGCCAGGTGGGTAACTCCCGCGGTATTAGCTCTTATGCTGCCCGTACCCTGTATGGTGGTGGCTTATATGCCGCACAAAATGGTTTCTCCACCTCCCAGGCTGGTAATGCTAACCTGAAATGGGAAACTTCCAAGAAAACAGATATTGGTGTTGATGTAAACCTGTTCAATAACAGGATCAGCATTGTTGCAGACTACTTCAAGAACAACATTACCGGTTTATTACTGAAAGCCCCTGTATTGTATACTGTAGGTATTCCGGACGCATCTGTTACTACCAACATTGGTTCCATGTATAACACCGGTTTTGAGTTTACAGCAAATGCTACGGTATTAACGCTGAAAGACTTTACCTGGACCAGTTCTGTAAACTTTACCTGGGTTAAAAATAAAGTTACCGGACTGGTAACGTCTTCTGATATTACGGATGCTAACTTTACTGCCGGTGTTGCCAGTGTTGGCAGACCATTGGGCGAGTATAAGCTGATCCGTTGGGCCGGTGTAGATGCGAACAATGGTAACTCCATGTTCTATACTGCCGATGGCGGTATTAAATCTTACGATCCCGTTACTAAAAGATGGACACTGGATGGTAAGGATACCACTGCCATCAGCAGCCGTGACGCCGTTTATACGGGTAAATCCGGTATGCCTAAATTCTATGGTGGTTGGGATAATACCTTTACCTATAAGAACTTTGACCTGAACATCTCCCTGGTGTACACCGGTGGTTTCTACGTGTACAACTCTACGAAATCTGCTATGCTCACCAACTACTTCCAGAATAACTATGCAGATATTATGGACCGTTGGACTACTCCCGGACAGAAAACAGATATTCCTAAACTGTACATGAATGATAACGTTGGTAACCAAACCTCTACCCGTTTCCTGGAGAAAGGCGATTTCCTGCGTGCACGTACCATTGGCCTGGGTTACACCTTCAGACAACCGGTATTTTCCAGGATAGGTATTTCCAACCTGCGCTTATATGGCCAGGTGTATAATGCATTTGTGATCACTGGTTACAGCGGGCCTGATCCGGAAGTGAACTACAACCGGAATAATACAAACATTGCCACAGCAGTGGACAACCGCGCTGTTCCGCAACCAAGAACATACACACTGGGTTTAAATGTTGGTTTCTAATTTGTTTTAAACAGCACACATGAAAAAGATGAAATTTTTGATAAATATGGGCATGATCGGATGCATGCTCACCTTAGGTTCCTGTGAGAAACAAGTTTTCGAGGAACCTTTTGCGAACCTTTCTCCGGCCGATGCTTTTAGCTCTCCTGAAAGAATAGCAAAAGCTGCTACCGGTATGTATGATCAGCTGCAGAACGCTGAATTTTTCGGCGGCCGCATTCTGATCTATGCAGATATCAGGGGTATTGATGCAGGGGTACCATCCTATTTTGGCCCTATGTCACAGTTTACAGGCTTACTGTCGGATAATAATACTGTGAGTATTTCATGGAGAGATGCTTACCGTACCATTTACGAAGTCAATAACTTCATGAAAGGGCTGGAAGCTAATCCCGGTAAGGTTTCTGCAGAACAAACAGCACAGTATATAGGTGAAGCTAAGTTCATTCGCTCTCTGTGTTATTTTTACCTGGTGAACATGTGGGCACAGCCTTACAAATTCACTGCCGGTGCTACCCATCCTGGTGTGCCTTTGATCCTGACCGTTGCTGATGATCCTTTTGCTTCCAGCAACCAGGTACCCCGTAATACGGTTGCAGAAGTATATAATCAAATGGAAGCCGACCTGCTGGATGCAGAAGCTAAGCTGGCCTACCCTGCAGGACAGGTAAGGGAGTTTGCCGACGTTGCACGCGCTACCAAAGGCGCTGCACAAGGTTTGCTGATGCGTTTGTACCTGTATAAAGGCGATTATCAGAAAGCGCTGGATTATTCCAATAAGCTGATCACTTCCGGAAAATATGCGTTGAATACAGATGGCCCTACGACAGCTTTCCGTACATATACTACCAATGAAAGCATTTTCTCCGTTGCGCATAATGGTGCGGATAATCCGAATACCAATAATGCTTTGGGTCAGCACTATGCTCCGGATAAGAGAGGTGATATTCCCATCAGCCCTGACTATGTTGCTTTAATGGGCGCTACCGATAAACGCAGAACAGAGCTGGTAAGAACTTATGCGCCTACTCCCGGAACTGTATGGACCACTAAATATACCAGCATTTCTGACTGGGTACCGGTACTGCGTTACAGCGAAGTGCTGCTGACCAAAGCAGAAGCGCTGGCTAACCTGAGCACTGCTGTAGATGCAAATGCTATAGCCCTGATCAATGAAGTACGTACAAGGTCAACTGCTACACCTGTAGCGCCCCTGACCAAACAGGCTTTAATTGATGCTGTGTTACTGGAAAGAAGGATTGAGCTGGCATTTGAAGGCCAGGGAGAGCTGGATTTCTTACGCACTGGCAGAGGCATACCTGCACACTCTACTGTGAATGCACAGCCTTACGGATCTGACTTAGTTGTATTGCCGATACCTAAATATGATACGGATCAGAATCCGAATCTTCAACAGAACCATGGTTATTAATAGCGATTAACCAGGGAAAACAGGAAAGGCTACCAATTATTGGTAGCCTTTCCGTTTTAATGAAGATGTTATCAGCGTTGAATGATTATTACTTCACCACTTCCTGCAGCTTCTGCTCCAGCGCATCGCCCCTTAAATTAGCAGCGATCACCTTTCCCTGAGGATCCAGCAAAAAGTTCGTAGGAATAGCATTAATACCAAACAAAGGCACTACTGCAGAATCCCAGAACTTCAGGTCACTTACATGGTTCCAGGCCAGGCCATCAGATTGAATGGCTTTGAGCCACGCATCTTTCTTCTGATCCAGGGAAACGCCTAATACGGTAAAGTTCTTATTCTTGTATTGCTGGTAAGCTTTTACAACGTTGGGGTTTTCCATGCGGCAGGGTTTACACCAGCTGGCCCAGAAATCAACCAGCACATATTTACCACGGAAAGATTTCAGGCTTACTACTTTACCGGAAGGATCGGGTAAGGAAAAATCCGGGGCAGTATCGCCTACTTTTACCGCGGTCATGTTCTCTTCTTCTTCGCCACCGCCGCTGGCATTAGCGCCCTGCTGCTCCATTTCCGTCATGCGGGCGGCCAGGCTTTGTACCAGGGTATTTTCCGGGAAACGTTTTTCTATGCTGCCTACGATCTGTTTTTCCTGGATCAGGATGTTCGGGTTATTGATCATGCTCAGGGCAAAAACAGCATTCGCGGGGTACGGTGTTTTTTCAGCATAGCTCAGGAAAGACTGCTGCAGGTCCTGCTCTTTTTGCTGTAAGGCTTTTACTTTTTCCTGCAGAACGCTGTCCGGGATCTTAGCCGTTTGCAGGCTGTCTATCACGCGCATTTCGCCGGTGAGGGCCTGGCCTTTTTCATTGGCATCTGCCAGCAATTGCTGCAGCGCTTCAGAGGCTTCAGAACCTTCTATTTTAATCTTATCCAGGTTATCGTAATCGCCTTCTATTTTCATATCGCCGGCATCCAGCGCCAGGATGATGTATTTACTGTTACCAAAACGGATCCGGTACAGGCCCTGCTCCGGCACGGTGCCTTTCAGGGTGAATTTGCCGCTGGCATCCTTCAGGGAGGTGGTATCTGCTACCTTTACTTCCTTCAGGGTCAGCTCCTCCAGGAATACGGGACCCAGGGGGGCATTGGTTAAATGAACGGCTATGTTAAAAGTTCCTTTCTCCGCCTGCTGCCCGCAACTTGCCAGCAACACGCCCAGGGCCAGCCAATAAGTTATTTTTTTCATGAAAAGTATTTTACGCTCTATATGCAATGTGCATTCCATCATTATCCCATCCGGCAAAAAAAGGAGGACTGATGAACAATTGATCACCCAAAAGTAAGAAACAATGCTGGAAATTAGTCTATGGTGTACGGCCCACGGTCCATAGCCTTGTTCATAATGGCTTGTGCTGCATAGAAAAGCAGGAGGGAAAAACTAAATTAATATATTGTTAAAGGCTGTGAACCAGGTACTATTGCCCCTGGCCCCAAACTACTTTAATTTCTCGGCCAGCAGCTGGTTGGTCAGCTTGGGGTCTGCCTTACCCTGCGACAGCTTCATTACCTCACCTACAAACAGTCCTATCAGGCCTTTTTTACCGGCCTTATATTCTGCTACTTTGCCGGGGTATTTTGCCAGCACTTCATCAATAATTGGGGAGATATTGTCCACATTGGTATCCTGCAGCAGGTTAAGCGCCGTAGCTATTTCAAGCGGTGTTTTGCCGGGCTGCTGTATCATTTCCGGGAATATCCGGGAGGAGGCTATGGAAAAGCTCACCTTACCGGCTTCCACCAGCTGTATTAATGCTGCCAGTGCGGCGGCCGTTAAAGGAAACTGCTCCAATCCGCAGGAGTGCTCATTAAGGTACTGTTTCACAGGCCCTAACAGCCAGTTGGCGGCTGCTTTATGTTGCGGAGCTACGGTTATTACCTGCTCAAAATAATCGGCGGTAGCTTTATCGTCACACAGCACGCGGGCATCGTATTCCGGCAGCCCGTATTGCCGGGTGTATTTCTGTACTAATTCATCCGGCAGGGCAGGTAAAGCGCGCTGAATGCTTTCCAGGTAATCTGCTGTAATGCGGAAGGGGGCCAGGTCTGGTTCCGGGAAATAGCGGTAATCATTGGCTTCTTCCTTGGAGCGCAGCGAAAAAGAGCTGCCGTTGGAGGCATCAAAACTGCGGGTTTCCTGTACAATGGCGCCGCCGGTTTCAACAATCTCTATCTGCCGTTTGATCTCGTTTTCAATGGCTCTTTTCACATTGCGGATGGAGTTCATGTTCTTTACCTCCACCTTAGTGCCCAGGGTAGTTGCGCCTTTCAGGCGTATGGAGATATTGGCATCGCAGCGCATGCTGCCTTCTTCCATATTCCCGTCGCATACCTCCAGGTAACGCACCAGCCTTCTCAGGTTGGTGAGGTAGGCATAAGCCTCATCTGCGTTGAACAGGTCCGGTTCCGTTACGATCTCTACCAGCGGCACGCCGGCACGGTTGTAATCTACCAGGGTGTTGGCAGGGTCCTGGTCGTGCAGGGATTTACCGGCATCTTCCTCCAGGTGTATGCGGTTCAGCTGTATATTACGCTCGCCGGTGGCAGTGGTAATGGCTACATAGCCACCATTACAAATGGGAGCGGTATGTTGGGATACCTGGTAACCTTTGGGAAGGTCCGGGTAAAAGTAGTTCTTACGGGCAAAGTAGTTTTCCTGCGCTATTTCGCAATGGCAGGCCAGTCCAAGCCTTACGGCATATTCCACCGCTTTGTGGTTCATGCGGGGCAGGGTGCCTGGGTGCCCCAGTGTAATGGGGCTGATATGGGTATTGGGAGCGCCGCCAAACGCTGCACTGTCATTACAGAATAGCTTACTTTCTGTTAATAACTGGGCATGCACTTCCAGCCCTATCACGGCCTCATACTTGTTATAATCGATCGTTGCGCTCATAATTATCAATGTGCAAATTCTGCAAATGGGCAGGGGCGAAGATATATTTTTATTCGCACATCTTCCATACGGCGCGCGCTGCACTCATTTTTAGTAAATTGTAAGCATGACTATAGGTGAAATATATGACGCCCAACAGGCCTTTTTTGAATCGGGGCAAACCTTACCGCTATCCTTCCGTAAAACCCAGTTAAAAAAGCTAAAGCAGGGCATCAAAAAATATGAAAAAGCTATCCTGGATGCGTTGTATGCCGATATGCGCAAACACCCTATGGAAGCTTATGGCAGTGAAGTAGGATTTGCCTATACCGAGATAGATCATATCCTTTCCTCCCTGCGTGAGTGGATGCGCCCACAGGAGGTTTCCAGCCCATTGGAGCATTATCCCAGCCATAGTAAAGTGATCCGTTCACCCCTGGGGCTAACGCTGATCATTGCGCCCTGGAACTACCCGTTTAACTTACTTATGGGGCCACTGGCAGGCGCTATTGCTGGGGGCAACTGCGCCATACTAAAGCCCTCCGAGCTGGCGCCGCACACGGCTGCCGTAATGGAGCAGCTGATCAGGGATACTTTTGACCCGGCCTATATTACGCTGCTGCAGGGCGATGGCAGCCAGGTGATCCCTGAGCTGATGACCCACCGTTTTGATCATGTGTTTTTTACCGGCAGCATACCGGTGGGTAAAAAGATCCTGGAAATGGCAGCGCCCCATTTAACGCCCGTTACACTGGAGCTGGGCGGAAAATCGCCCTGCCTGGTAGATGATAAAGTGAATATAAAGGTGGCTGCGCGCCGCATTATATGGGGTAAGTACTGGAATGCCGGGCAAACCTGCGTGGCACCGGATTACGTGCTGCTGCACAGCCGTGTAAAAGAGGTCTTTATTGCTGCTATGCAGCAGGCTATTGTGGATTTTTATGGAGAGGATCCTGCTGCCAGCCCGGATTACAGCCGTATCATTAATGCTAAACGGTTTGATGTATTGCAGGCCTATTTAAAGCAGGGCCGTATTATTCATGGGGGCAATACCAACCGCGATGACCTGTACATAGCCCCTACTTTACTGGCAGATGTACCCTGGGATGCTTCGCTGATGCAGGAAGAGATCTTTGGGCCTATACTGCCTGTTATTACGTTTGATGAGCTGCCGCAGGCTGTGCAAATGATCCGCCGGCATCCGTATCCTTTATCGTTATACGTATTCACAAAACGGGCGTCTACCCGTAAGCTGTTTGAAGAGCAGGTACGTTTTGGCGGTGGCTGTATCAATAACACGCTGGTGCACCTTACTAACCCGGAGCTGCCTTTTGGCGGCATAGGACCCAGTGGCAGCGGGCGTTACCACGGCCGTTACAGCTTTGAAGCCTTTACGCATCCTAAAGGTATTATGCGCTCCGCCACCTGGCTGGATGTGCCAATAAAATACCCGCCCTTTAAAAAGAAGCTGAAGTATGTAAAGATGCTGATAAAGTAAAGTGCCCGTTCACCATTGGCGAACGGGCATCTTTACACACTTAAAACCATATCAAAAACTAAATCTTATAGATAGATGGATGAATGCTGAAATCAATAATAGATCGCTCCCGCATTTTCATCTTCACTTACAGGTCTGCTTTATTTAATTTTTTAGGAACGCTGATAGAAAGGGTTTCCGTTTTATTGTTACGTTTAACCTTTGCTGTTATAGTCCCCTTTTCTTTATTTTCCTGGTAAGTATTTACTACATCTTTGGCAGAGGTAATGGCCTCGCCGGCTATTTCCGTAATAATATCATCCTGTTTAAAACCTGCTTTGGCAGCGGCCGAACCTTCACTTACATTCAGTACGCGGGCGCCATCGCCATTCTCCGTATCCTGTACTGACAAGCCTAAGCGGGTACTGTTGCTGTTATCATCATTGAACCAGTTAAAGTCGTTGCCAAATGGTTGACGGCCGCGAGGCTGGAAACGGAAATAATTATCATTACCGCCACCGGAGTTAGGTGGTGCAAAGTTGAAGATGTTGGCGCCTTTGCGCTCATCCAGCGTAACGCTAACCTTGTTTTCCTTTTTATTACGCAGGTAGGTAACGGTTACTTTATCGCCGGGATCATGTGCGCCTATTTTTTCAAACAGGTCCTGCGGTTCCAGGATCTTATCGGCGTCTACTGCAGTAATAATATCCCCCTGTTGTATGCCCGCTTTAGCGGCCGGGCTGCCTTTAGATACTTCCCGTACCGTTACACCGGCGGCTTCTTTCTTTTCCGTGATCACGCCCAGCAATGCTTTACCACCGCGGATCTCCATGTCGTTGTCGTTATCCTCATCGTTATTAAAGAACTGCAGGCCGCGGTGCTGACCACCAAAGGGGAAAGCATTGCCGTCTACCGGAGTAATTTTCCGTTTGTATACGGAAATATCACCGTCGTAATCATCCAGCTTTTTACCATCTACCCATACTTCTCCATCTTTGATCTCAACCGTTACTTTTCCGTCCTGGTTGTTCTTGCGTTTGATGATGATCTCATCATATTCGCCCAGCTTATCGTTCTTTTTGCCGGGAGCGGTATCCTGCGCCTGTACGGTAAGCGCTGTTGTGAGTGTGTAGCAGGCTGCGAGGGTCAGTGTTTGGAGTAACTTGCCCATGTTCAATTAATATTTTTATAAGACAAATTTAAAGGGTGTGGATAGAAAGGAAAAGTTAAAAGATGGGGAGGAGGAGTGAAGGGAATGTTAAAAAAGACATAAGGCTGGCCGCGCTATCTTTTGTATTTGAATTTAGGGTTTTGGTAGGTATTGAAAACATGTAGTACATGAACAGTTTTCTGTTTCTTAAGTACTTCGTAAATAATTAAATAGGGAAATTTTTCGATAGGGATTTCCCGGTATTTGCCTCTTTTGTTGGGATAAAACTCGGGATGTAATGAAAGCTGGAGAATGGACTTTTCAACAAATTCTAAAAACCGTATGCCTAAACCCGGCAACCGGTCCTCATACCAGTTAAACGAGCTATCTATTTCTTTCTCCGCATGGGAAGAAAGAACAATCACATAACTCATTTTTTACCAGCCTTTGCCCTATTGCCTAAAATACGTTTTTTAGCATCTTCCCAGGTAGTGCCTTTATCCTTGCCGCTTTTCAATGCTGTGGAACGTTTATCCAGCTCACTGATCACAGCGCTATCCTCATGCCAGTTTGTAATTTCATTCACCTCATCTTCCACCATAGTAAAAATGGCTTTTACCTTTTTATCATCGGCCACCCGGATGTATTCATATAATTTTTGCCTGATCGCTGCCGTATTCATAATATTCACTTTGTACGAAAATAAGAAATATCTGTCCAGTAAACATGCAGGCACTAAAAACAAAACCCGCATAAAACTTTCGTCTTACACGGGCCTGCAATATTTGTAAAAGCTATATTTCACTAGCCTTCAGCTGCTTTCTTACCGCATTCATTCCTACCCCAACAATCCCTTCACTTTCTCCACTACCTCCTGCAGCTTCCCTACTTCCTGGCCGCCGGCTGTAGCAAAGGACTTTTGCCCGCCGCCACCACCTTTGATCAGTGGAGCTACCTGCTCCTTAATGATCTTAGTAGCATCCCAGCCTTTGGCAGCTACCAGGTTATCGGCTATCAGCAGGGCTACACTGGCTTTGCCGCCAATATTAGCTGCCAGCACTATTACGTGGTTATCAATGCTTTTAAGCGCGGTGCCTAATTGCTTAAGGCCTTCGGCATTGCCCAGGCTTACTACCTGGCCAATGAAGTTAACCCCGTTAACAGGGCTTACCTGCCGTTTCAGCTCCGTAGCGAGGGCATTCACCTTTTCCAGCTCCAGCTGGGCCAGCTGTTTTTCCAGCCCGGCTTTGTCCTGCACCAGTGTTTCAACTGCTTTAAGAGTATCTTTAGGCCCTTTCAGCGCGCCTTTAATATCTTTCAGCTGCTGCAGCTGCTCATTTACAAAAGCCAGGGCTTTAGCGCCGGTTACAGCTTCTATACGGCGTACGCCGGCAGCTACCGCACTTTCTGCTAAAAATTTGAACAGGCCCAGCTCCCCGGTAGCGCCTACATGGGTGCCGCCGCAAAGCTCAACAGAGTAAGCGGGGTCCATGATCACTACGCGCACCACATCCCCGTACTTTTCGCCAAACAGGGCCATAGCACCGGATTGCATAGCTTCTTCCTTACCCATTTCCTTAATGATAACAGGAATGTTCTGGCGGATCTTTTCATTTACAATATCCTCTATGCGGGCCAGCTCTTCATCCGTTACCTTGGCAAAGTGAGAGAAGTCAAAACGCAGGTAATCCGCATTCACCAGCGATCCCTTTTGGGCCACATGTGTACCCAGTACCTGGCGCAATGCTGCATGCAGCAGGTGTGTAGCGGAGTGATGGCGGGCGG
>NZ_DATCRF010000612.1:0-5868 GCF_036569125.1 Chitinophaga sp.
GTCCAGCATATCGGCCTGGGAGTACATGTCGGCTTCTAAGGCATACGCCTTGGCCTCTGTGGGATGGGCCTGTATCACCAGGCGGGTAAGCTGCAGGCCTTCTTTCAGCTTGGTGCTGTCCAGCGTCATCATTTGCAGGTACGGATATACGAACGCTACTTTTTCGTCAATGCTGTAATCCGGGTTGGCAAATGCTTTGGTAAGGTACTGCCAGTACACCGTGCTATCCCCGCGCTGTTTGGCATAATTGGCCAGGGCTATCAGGGAGCGGGCGTTATTGGGATCTTTGGTAAGAATAGTATCATAAATACCAGTGGCTTCCTGCACCCGGTCGTTGGCATCATACACATCGGCCAGCAGCTGGTAGTAGCGTACTTCTGCCGGGTTCTGATCAATGAGCTTGCGTATTTCAGCGGCGGCTTCCTCTACCTTGCTTTGTTTCAGCAGCAGGCGCTGCTTCTGGTACACCAGCTCTTCTACTATGCCCGTTTTTTCTTCCAGCTTGTCAAATACAGCCAGGGCCTCATCTGTTTTACCGGCTTTGCTTAGCAGCATGGCTTTGTTGAACAGGTAATCCTCGCTTTCGGGGTACTGCCGGCTCAGGCGGTCGTACACCACAGCGGCGCTGTCGAACATTTGGTTCATGCCCAGCGCATCGGCCAGGGCCAGCTGAAACCAGCGGTTGGTAGTATCCATGGCTGCTGCCCGGCGTGCAAAGCCCAGCGCATAGGAAGGGTTGTTCACCTCCATAAAAAGGCGCGACAGCTCGTAAAATACGGTTGGATTTTGCCGGTTCAGGCGCAGGTAATCGGAAAATTGTGTGATAGCGGTTTTATAGTCGCCCAGCATTTTGGAGCGCTGTGCGGCAAAGAACAAGCTGTCTGACCGCTGCTGTATAATGGTAGGATCTTTTATTGCACGCACATTCCCGGTAGCCGTGTGTTTTGTACTACTGCACGCGCCCCAGGTAAGGGCGCATCCTAATCCTATAACGGTAATCAATACACGCATTCCTCAGGATTTTCCGGTGTGTCCGAAACCACCATGCCCGCGGTCTGTTGTTGTTAATATCTCTACTGCTGCCAGGGTAACCCGGGTTACGGGTGCAATGACCATTTGCGCAATACGGTCGCCGGGAGCGATGGTTTGTGGTTCGTTGGATAAGTTGATGATAATCACCTTGATCTCGCCCCGGTAGTCGGCATCAATAGTGCCCGGGGTATTGAGCAGGGTAAGCCCCTGTTTAATGGCCAGGCCGCTGCGCGGCCTTAATTGTGCCTCATAACCTTCCGGCAGTTCCATGAATAAACCGGTAGGGATCAGCGACCTTTCCAGCGGTTGCAGCGTCATTGCTGTTTCCAGGTGCGCCCGCAGGTCCATTCCTGCTGCATCGGCAGTGGCATAGGATGGTAGCTCATTGGCCGACCGGTTAATGATCTTTACTATTATTTCAGCCATTTGACAAAGATAGCATTAATGGTCAATAGTCGATGGTCCGGGGCCCATGGACTGCCATTTTTAACAATTACGAATTAGTCAATTACGAATTACGAACTTGAATAGTACGCATAATAACATAGTCCGGGAAAAGGCAGGGAGAAATTAGATAGGGGTTAATAGAGCCAACGCTTAATTACCTGATTGTCAAAACAATTCCATTCCATTTCCGTGAATAGCATTCACGGAAAGTACCCAATTCGTAATTCGTAATTGACTAATTCGTAATTAAACGCTCGCTTCCAGCAGCACGCTGGCCAGCGCCACCACCCCTTCTTCCCGGCCTACAAAGCCCAGCTTTTCGGTGGTGGTAGCTTTAATGGATACATCGTCCACCGTAAGGTGCAGAATGCCCGCTATGGCCTCCCGCATCTGGGGTACATAAGGTTTTATTTTGGGCGCCTGCAGGCACAGGGTGCTGTCTATATTCACCACCTGGTAGCCCTTTTCTGCGATCAGCTCCGCGCAGCGGGCCAGCAGCAGCTTACTGTCAATATTTTTGTAGGTATTATCCGTGTCGGGGAAGTGTACGCCAATATCTCCCAGGCTCAGGGCGCCCAGCATGGCATCGCAAATAGCGTGCAGCAGCACATCTGCATCGCTGTGGCCCAGCGCGCCTTTATGGTGCGGCACCAATACGCCGCCCAGCCAAAAGTCGCGCCCTTCTGTAAGTTGATGGAAATCTATGCCTTGTCCTATACGTATCTTAGCCATGAATAGTTATTACCAGTTACTGGCGCTGCCGCTATCTCCCTCGTTCCTGGTAAGGTCAAAGGTCAGGGTAAAGCGCAGGGTGTTGGAAAGCGGGTTCCGTTGAATACCGGTACCAGAGGGCACCAGGTAAGAGAAGTTCAGGCCAAATACATCGTACTTAATGCCTATACCTGCTGTGAAATATTTACGGTTGCCTTTGTATTTATTCTCGTTATAATAACCGGCGCGTACGGCAAACGTGTTGTTATACCAGTACTCTGCACCTAAGGAGAACATCAGCTCCTTCAGCTCTTCGCTGAAGCCGCCCGGCGCATCGCCAAAAGAGGTGAAAATAGATTCTACCACACCTTTATCGCGGTAAGCGCCGCTGCTGTCCGGGGTGGGCACCAGCAGCTTATTGATATCCAGGGCAAAGGTTACTTTATTGTATTCATCCAGGCCCAGGGTGTAAGCAGTACCTAACCCCAGGTTGGTAGGAATAAAGTCTTTGTATTGGGCAGATTGGGTGTACGATATTTTAGTACCTACGTTCGTAATGGCCAGGCCCACATTCCAGGTGTTCACACGGCCATCATCCTTTTCATAATCTTTAGTGTAAAAGAGCGATACATCGCCGGCAAATGCTTTACCGGGGCGTATCACACGGCCATTGATATCGCCATTGGCCAGGTTGGAGTAAATATAGCGGAGGGCTACACCTACGGAAAAGTTATCGGATAATTTACGGGCATAACCGGCATCAAAAGCCAGCTCACGCGGACGGTAATCGTAGGTGGGCGTACCGGTGATATCCGTAAAGTTGATGGTACCTAAAGAAAAGTAACGCAGGGAAGCGCCTACAGCCTCCAGGTCGTTCAGCTTATAATAACCGCTCAGGTTAGCCAGGAACACATCGTTCACCAGCTCTTTTAACCAGGGGGTATAGGTAACGGATACGGATGAATTAGCGGTGGCAAAAGGCAGCTTGGACAGGTTCCAGTAATTGGAGTTAGCGTCCGGCGAAAGGGCTACACCTACATCGCCCATAGCGCCGCTTCTTGCGTCAGGGGAGATCCGTAAGAACGGTACGGCGGTATTAATAGTATTGGTACGGCCGTCGATGTCACCAGTGCCGATCTGGGCTGAGGTTTTTAAACTGATGATTGTGCAGTATACGAACACAAGGCTCAATGTTACCTTACGGATCATGTAATTTCTATATTTGAAACGAGGTGTAAAAATAATGCCTAATTTATAATAATCAAGAAAATGGGGCCGGCCAGGGATGCTGAAATTAATGTTTTTTTGCATAGGTTTTAGAATAAGATCAGTTTTCCTCCTGAAATTTTAGTTTTTAGTTTAGTGCTGACAGTCAACCTGTAAAAGTAAATTCCAGGTGGAAGTTTGGCTCCGGAGTCGGCAGTACCATTCCAAAGCATGCCATCATAACGGTTACCGGTTGCATTTATTGTTTGCCGCTTTGTTTTTACCAGCTGCCCGGACACGGTAAAAACCTGCAAGGTAACATCTAATTCCTGCCCCTGCTGGTTATGTGTAAAAAAGAATCTTGTTTCTGTCGTGAACGGGTTGGGATAGTTACCTGCCTCCGGTATATCCAAAGTGCCTGCGCCTGCCACCACAAACTGTAAAGTAACCGTGGTGGAGTTGTTATACGTATCCCATGCCTTAATGGTAAGGGTGTGCGGCCCTTCGGCCAGATTATAGAACGGAAAGCGGATGGCGCCACCCCTGTAATCGTTCAGCTTAGCGGTATAAAAGTCGTTCAGCACAAAATACTGGCTGGCCGTATCCAACACCGCAACCATATCATGGCCAATACCGTAGCCGGAAGTATTAATACCGCTGCTGTCATACAGGTTTACCAGCAGCACCGGGTTTGGCCCTGTGATACCGCCGTTGCGGAATAATTCGGTATCTAAAAAAGCCTGTACCTGCGGCCCGGTAGTATCCAGGGGCGCATTGGCTGCCGTACCGCCTACCTGGTAGCCATCAAAATACCCGCCTGCATCTGCCTGCTCATTAGCCGCATAATAGCTGATCTTACCAGCGCCGGGTTTATAATCAATATCCTTGGGCACAATGAAGGTGAAGCTGAACTGCCCGTTCTGTATGCTTTGCTGCCCGCGGAACAACACCTGCTGTTGCAGGGTGTAATCTGCCGGTTCGCTGCCAGCATCATTCCCGCGGGTGCGCAGGGTTACGGGTTTATCATACACCGCTACATCCAGTGTGCCGTTAAAGCTGGTCAGGGGCTGGCCCTGCTCATCTTCCAGGTGGCCTTTTACCACATATTTTCCCAGGGCTTTAAGGGTATCTGTTACCTGCGTAACATCCTGCCCGTTAATGGAGTCTGTAACTACGTGGTACCGGGGAAAGGCCAGCGTTAGCGCCGGATCGCCCAGCAGCTGGAACTTGCGGTTATTGGCTACATCGCTGTAATTGGTATAGGTAAGGTTCTTACCCAGCATAGCCGCTTCTCCCAGGCTGGGCATATGCCCGTTGGCCAAAGGCGTAAAGGCCATTTGCAGGTAATTGGTGTTCATAACCCGGTTTGAGTAGGCAAATACGGCCCGTGTAGTGGTCATAAGCGCAATGGCGCCACCAGTGGGCTGCAGCACCAGCTGCTCACCCAGGGAGTTATAGGCCGGGTTATCAAAAGGCGCAAAATCGCAGGTAGCGGTGATCATCAGCGGCAGGTGCTGCGCATTATTCCAGGTTTTAATGGAGCTGCCATCTACCACCACTTCCTCGGCCAGGCGGGAGTAGCTGCCATGGCCGGTGTAGTTCCATACCAGGTTACCGCTGCTCATCTGGCGCTGTATCTCACTGTTCACGGCCGGGTAGCGGCTGCCGCCTGCAGAGGGTACTTTGGGATAGGCATCCAGGTATATCTTATCCGGAATACCCTGGCGCCAGGTTTGAGCGGCCATCCCGCTTACTTCCTCTGCATCCTGCAGGTGCAGGTTATCGTCCCCGTCATCTGCCACAAAGGTGAAGTGGTTGCGCCAGGGGCCAAAGTTTGCCGGGTTATGGTAACCCATTATCTTATCCACCACCTGCTGAGCCTGGGCGGCTGTTTGCACGGGCAGGCGGCCAATGGCAATATCCAGCAGGTTGCGTGTATTAATGTCCGTTATGTTATCCGCATCATCCAAAAAACCAAAGAAATCATCGGATGGGTAGGAGTTTATAAAATCCAGCGAGGCATCGCTTTCCCAGGTGGGCACCAGGTTTGTGTTAGCGTTTATGCGGTGGCGGTAGTCAAAAGAAGCATCGCCAAACAGCAGTAAATAACGCGGCCCTTTGCCATTGCTCCCGGCACGGTCATAGAACATTTTCACAAAATCACGTATAGCCGTGGGGTCGGGTGTGCCCGAAGCAAATTCATTATAAATATCCGGCACCAGGGCTACCTGTACCTGCAGCTGGTCATGGGCGGTATGGTAAGCCGCCAGCCGGTCTGCTGCCGCTTTAAAGGCCGGGATGGTAATAATGAGCATATCTGCGGCTGCGCTGCCATGCAGGTCCTGGTTAGGCACGGTGCCCGCAAAGGCCGGCTGGGGCAGCCGGGCGGGGTCAAAGGCTACATATTCCCGCAGGGTGGCTGCATCCCGCACAAACTGCAGCTGATTGCCGCTGCGCTGCACAGGTATAGCC
>NZ_DATCRF010000613.1:0-4994 GCF_036569125.1 Chitinophaga sp.
GGCTGGGCTATCTCCTGCTCATGCTTAAATGAAGCGGCCCGTTTATCCTCATCCACCACCAGCTCACCTGCTTCGGGGAAAAGCGAAAAAACAGCATAGTCATTCACCCATGAGCTGCACTGGTGCGATTGCTGAAAGCCACGGATGGTATGCACAAAATACTGGTACTTCCAGCCATCGCCGTTCCTGCCGGTTTGCGGCGTCCAGGTATTCATGCCAAATGGCAGCGCAGTGGCGGGATAGGTATTACCATAGGAGAATTCATACTTGCTGTTGGTGCCCTGCCTGGTGTTCACATACTGCACCAGGTTATCCTGGCCAAAGCCTTGCAGCATGCCTCCCATCACCAGGGCCAGTGTTACTGATAAATGCTTCATCCCCCCTGCGTTATTTTAGCGAATTAATTTTTAGCCTGATGAATCTCGGGCGGTATAAATGAGGATGCTTTTGCAGATCTTTTAAGAACTCCACTGAGTTTACATTATAGCTAATGAGCAGCTCTCCCGGCGCTGAAAGGGCCGGATGCGCTTTGGCGTTATACATAACATACGTTTTCTCCTCAGCATCGCTGCTGCAATCCCATAACCGGGTAACAGGCCCGAAAGGCCCTACGGGGCTGGCGCCTATGCGCATGCTGATGTGGGTGCTCAGACCGCCTTCCTGGAATACCAGGATGTAACGGCCATCCCCCAGGGGCGACAGGCTTAATTCATTTGATACCTTATCCGTTACATCTGCAGCCTTGCTCATCTCCTTATTCCAGCCCGCGCCATCCCAGAAACGCCACTGATCAAATTTATCAAAGGCGGCAGGCTTTACCCTGGCCACTACCATTTGTTTTGCCATGCCATGCACCCCATACACATACACGTAACCATCCGGCGCAGGCGCACCTGCTTTGGCGGTATTCACAAAAATGCCCGCGCCATAAGAGCCGGTATGCCCGTCTTTATCTTTAAAGAACAAAGGCGTATCCATTTCCTTATAGCCTTTAAACGGGGGCTTGCTGCCTGCAGGGATCCTGATCAGCGTATTACCCACCTCACGGAAGCCAAATGCTTCATCTGATACATTCCGGATCCGGTAACCAAAAATATAAAGGGTATTATCCTGCTCCTGGTTCACAAAACCATCGCCCAGCCAGTAGTAATCTGTTTTCCCGGTAAGGGAGGTATGCGGCTCAAACACCGGCACTGCTTCCCCTTTTTCATTCTGATCCCATTCAAAATGCATCTGCGTGCTGTCCGGTAAATGCCCCTTTAACGTAGCCACGCTGTTATGGATCATCCTGGACCCTGGCAGCAGCGAATCATTCTCAATGCTGCCGATCATGGAATCACTGAATATAAAAAGCAGGCTGTCCGATGCCTGATGCTCCCTGCCGTTAAACGGGATGGTATAGATGCCGTCTCCGCCAAACCATCCGTTATTCCGGATAAAAAGCGCCGACCATTCCGGGGCTTCCTCTACCTTAAACTGCGGCGGTGTAAGGTCCGGCGTTTGCGCGTGAGCGTGGCAAAGCAGTAATGCACCTATTGCAGTGAACAACATTCTCTTCATATCCATGAAAGTTTTTTACGTTTTAAAATAGTACCGGCTACTCCGCCGGCTATGAACAGCAAAGCTATCATTTGCGCCTGGCTTAGCTGCATACCCCATACCGGGTACTTTGGCGTAATGCGTAACAGCTCTATCAAATACCGCTCTGCACCATTCAGTATAAGAAATAAAAAGAACATAGCACCGGGTGTTTTCAACCGTTTCCGCAGCATCCACATTACACCAAACAGCAGGATGCATAGAACGGCTTCATAAAACGGTGTGGGATACACGCCAAGCGGCAGCTCATGGCAATGCTGCAAGGTGCAGCCCGGAATATACACGCCTGCATCAATGGCATTATGCGGGTAGGTGGAAGCCCATGCCCATTGCGGCATCCAGGCAGGTTTAACATGCCGGTTCACAATGCCCCAGTCACCATCGCCCGACAGCTGGCAGCCGATCCTCCCAATGCCATAAGCCAGCATCATGCCCGGTGAACCGATATCCGCCATATGGATCAGCGGGATCTTATTCCGGTATCCTATGTACAGGTAAGTTAAGGCGCCAAAGATCAACCCTCCGTAATAAGTAAAGCCGCTGCGCGACAACAACACTTCCAGCGGCTGGTACCGCAGCTCCTGGAAATGCTCCGCTGCGTCAAACAGCTTGGCGCCCAGGAAACCCCATACGCCCACCATAAAAGTAATGAAGGGCATCAGCTGGTAAGGATGAATATAGCGAACTATTTCCCTGGGTTCCGCCAACCGCGATCTTTGCCGGTCTATATACACCCATGCTCCCCAAACAAGGGCCAGGATAAGGCCTGCCACTATATTACCCCGTAAGGAAAGAAAACCGGGTGCAGGATCATCTCCCCGGAAAAGGGCCCACAATACATCCAGCCCTTTATATCCCAACAAAAAGCCCAGGCCCGCATTCAGCAATAGTTCCAGCGGAGATGCCGGCAGCCCCTCCGTTTCTTTAACCGCTATTGCATGGATAGTACCATCCGCTTCCTTCCTTTTAAACTCCGCCACAAACACAACATAGGCCCCGGCAAAAGCCAGGGCCATCAAGGTACCGAAGGTCTGTAAATTGACCTTTACGGGTATAGGGAATAAATAGCTGACGAGGTCTCCTATAGTCGGGAACATACGGCATATTTTAAAGACTGATCTGCAGCCCCATGATCAGCACACGCTGGTTAATATACGCATCTCCGGCGGTATTGGTGCTGATCTCAGGATCCTGCTGGTACTTACGGTAGTTATCCCAGGTGAACAGGTTGTACGCGCTCATATAAAGCCGTGCGCTGTTCAGCTTGAAAGGCAACATCCGGGTTGGGAACTGGTAACCAATATCCACTGTTTTCAGGCGCACATAATGCGCATTCACCAGCCAGTAATCTGATGGGTAATACGTAGGGCTGTTCACAGACGACTTATTGGTGGTAAGCCTGGGATACCCTGCAGCGGCTGCATTCTCAGGCGTCCAGGATTCCAGGTGTATAGGCTGGAACTGCCCTATGAACGGCTCTATACCGGTGCCTGTAATAATAAAGCTGTAGTTGAAAGAGCCCTGCAGCAGCACGCTTACACTAAAACCTTTGTAAGATGCCTGCAGGTTTAAACCCAGGTTGGTATTCGGCAAATTAGGATGCCCGATAGGCCGCTGATCAAAGATATTAATAAAGCCATCGCCATTCAGGTCCTGGTATTTGAGGTCGCCTGCATGCAATGGCAGCCCGTTATCCGGGATGGCTATTGTTTTATTACCGGCATTGCTGCCGCCATTAGCATTCTGATAGGCTGTTACATTTGCAAGATCCTGCTCGGTATAATACCCTAAGGAATGATACCCGAACGGCTGGTTCAGCGGCTGGCCGGTGCGTGCCAGCCAGGCATATGCCGGCGCTGCTTCACTCTCATACAGGATCTTATTTTTTGCATAGGAGAATACAAAGTTTGTTCCCCACTGTACATTGCCAATGCTGCTGTGATAGCCTATCTGCCCGTCAAAGCCCTGGTTACGTGTACGCCCCACGTTTATAGCCGGCAAACCTATGCCAATAATATCCGGCACATTGTTAGGCACTATCAGCTGATCGTAACGGATGTTACGGAACACTTCGATGGTAGCGGAAAGCCGGTTATCCTTCAGCATATTCAGGTCCAGCGCAAGGTTGGTTTCCTTTTGCTTTTCCCATACCACATTGCCATTTGCCAGGTTGCCCTCATAGAACATGTTGTAATTAATGGGCGATTCCCCGAACGGATAGTTATTTTGATTTTGAATATAGTTCTGTGCATAAATATACCGGTTATTAGGCGCTGCATCCGAACCTACAATGCCATAGGAACCGCGGATCTTGAACAGTCCAAACACAGGGAAGGCTTCTTTGAAGAATTTTTCTCCGGTTAAATTATACCCGATGCCGATGGCGGGAAAAAGCCCAAAGCGGTGGTTAGCTGCAAACCGGTCGGTTCCGTTATAGGCCGCTTTCAGGTCTAACAGATATTTTCCGTCATACTCATAGTTACCGGATACAGATACGCCCTGGAACTTTGCCGGTACGCCTACGGATGCGGGATCCAGTTGATCATACGCATCAAAGGTCTGCGACTGCTGATTCATTAGTACCAGGCCGCTTACATGGTGTTTGGAATTAAAAGTGCGGTCATAATTGGAAAACAGCTGCACATTCACATTGGTGGTATAAATATTTGTATTGCCGCTATAGTAAATATTCGGGAATACATAGGTACCGCCGGGATTCAGCAGGTATGACTTACTGGCCGGATCATAGTGGTAAGACGGGATAGGCCCGTAGTTACCAGTGCCCCGGGTATATTGCTCCTGGCTGGAATAAGCCACCCGCGCGGTCACAGATAATCCATCGGTAATAGCATTCAGCTGCTGGGTAGCATTGAACATAATGTTATAATCCGTTCGCTTTGCATTCTGGTAACCACCGGTGGCCAGTCTTGCATTCAGGGTAGGCAAATGCCCGCTATTGAAACGCGAGTAGGCGTAAGCGTAAGATCCATCCGGATTCAGGAAGGGAGCTGTAAAAGGCGTTAAGCGGCTAAAGTCGAACACTTCCGATAAAGCGCTGGCAGCCGTAAGGTTAGGCGAATTGGTGGTGGAAAAGCGGGTGGTTACATCCAGCCGCAGGTCCAGTGTTTTATTAGCCTTCAGATCCAGGTTAGACCTGAAATTATACCGTTTAAAATTGTAGTTGGTATTAACGTTCCCCCGCGGATCAGGAAAGCTGCGCACCAGCCCATTCTGGTTCAGCGCACCGCCGGAAATAAAGTATTTCACCACGTTATTACCACCGGAAATATCCAGGTTGGTATTTTGCTGGTAGCTGTACTGTTTAAAGATGGCATCGTACCAGTTCACATTGGGATGCCCGTAAGGGTCCTGCCCGTTCTTAAACAGGTTAAGGT
>NZ_DATCRF010000614.1:0-2472 GCF_036569125.1 Chitinophaga sp.
GCTTTGTACAGCGCCGTTTTAATAAAGAGATCAGCGATTACTTGTTTGATCCTATCCTGTCCGGTATTTATGCCGGAGACCCCGCGCGTTTATCTGTGCAGGAAGTATTGCCCTTTTTACCCAAATGGGAGCAGGAGTATGGCAGCGTAACCAAGGGGCTTTTTAAGAACAAGGGGCTGATGGGCGGCCGCAAAATTATTGCCTTTAAAGGCGGGAATGAAACACTAACAGATCGTTTGCAGCAATTATTGAACACCCCGGTGCGTTATAACAGCCGCGTAACCGGCGTTACGGCTGCAGCAGATGGCTATACTGTACAATATAACAGTAACGGGCAAACGGAAAACGTGCAGGCGGGCCGCGTGATCTTTGCTACCCCTGCTTATGCTACTGCAGCAGTTATAGAGGGCCTGGACGCTGCTGCCGCACATTTACTGCAGCAGCTGTATTACCCCCGTATGGGTGTGCTGCATCTTGGTTTTGAGCGGGCCGCCGTACAGCAGCTGCCGGAAGGTTTTGGCTTTTTGGTGCCGCATGCGGCGCAGCTGCATTTCCTGGGGGCTATCTGCAATTCAGCCATCTTTCCCTCCCGTGTGCCGGATGATAAAGTATTATTAACTGTTTTTACCGGCGGTGTACAGCAGGAACATTTTTTTGACGAAATAAATGAAACCGCACTGCAGCAAACCATTGTGAGCGAGCTTACTGCCTTGTTGGGAATAACCGGAGCTCCTGTGCTGCAGCAGTTTACCCGCTGGGATAAAGCCATTCCACAGCTGAATGTAGGCCACCGGCAGCTACGCATGGCGGTGCAGGCTTTTGAGCAGCAATACCCCGGTATACATATCAGCGGCAATTACATCAGCGGCGTGGCAGTACCGGCTATTATTCAGCAGGCGGGCGTGTTGGCGGAGAAGATAACCGGTTTGCCGGCAGCAGCCACCAGGAAAACATGGCCACCGCTGCAAACATAAGCGGCGCAATAAAATGCCCTATGCCGTCGCCACTGGCGATATGGGAAGCCACTGCTCCTGTAAGGTTAAATACAATCCCTGCATACGCCCATTCTTTCAATAACGGAAAACGCGGCACGATCAGCGTTATACCAGCCAGTATTTTCCAGATACCCAGGATAGTGAGAAAATACAGGGGATACCCCAGATGATCCACAGTGCCTTCTACCGTACCCCACAAATGCAACATTTCCCCTGCACCGCCCGACAGCAGCACAAATCCAAGGATCACAATAGTAGCCCAATATGCAATGGATCTCCATTTTGCCGGTTGCACCGCCTGAGCGCTTGCAACAGGCGCTAGACGGCGGGAGGCCGGCCGTAAGAACCAGGAAGCAACCGCCAGTGAGGCAAAAATAGCCGGCCAGATGCTTCCCTGAACATCACCCACTGCCAGGTGGGAGACAAAGGCGCTGGAGAAAACAAAAAATGCGCCTGCATATGCCCATTCTTTAAGGCGGGGAGTGCCCGGTATCAACAAAACCACGGCTCCCGGCAGCTTCCATGCCCCGATAATAAGCAGTACATAGGCAGGGTAGCCCAGCCGTATCATCACTTCCCGTACAAGGGTATTTGCCGCAGGTCCCAGGTGGCGCCATAGGCCAGCTCAAAGGCCAGGAAACCGGTAACAAGCCAGTAGGCAATGGTACGTATGCGGTACCCGGTGGCGGATTGTTGGTATTTGATAGCGTTGTCCATGATAGTATAAGTTTGTGGTTCATTACAATAATGACCGGGCAAAGGGGAATTGGACAGATCCGGGAAAGTTTTTTTCGGGGAGTAACACGTATGTACATACGGGGCGCGGTCTGTTACAGGTAAATGGTAAACTTTCTGACAGCAGCTGCGCATAGGCCCCGGCGGGATCTGCTGCAGCATTGGTTCCATCCTGTTTCCCTGCACACGGCGCCGGAATCCACCCGCTTATACCTATATGCCGTCAGGGTTAATGCTTACTGTTAATATACTGGCCCTCTTTCCAATTTTCTTTTCTATTCCTGCTGTTTTTTCTTTAAATTTCATTAATAAATTTTCACAGATGATTGCAGGTGTCCTCAAAGAAAAAACAGGCGAACAACGTGTTTCTTTAGTACCGGAAGTCGTAAAGCAACTGAGCCAGCAATCTGTTACTGTGTGGGTTGAGCCCAATGCCGGCGCCCTGGCCTTTTACCCCGATGATGCCTATACGCAGGCCGGCGCCATTATTAAACCTGCAGCTGAAATTGTACAGCAGGCTGATATTATCCTCAGCATTCAACTACCGGAACCGGCTATATGGGAAAACATACAGCCCGGTAAAATACTGGCCGGTGTGTACCAGCCGCTTTATAATACCCGGCAAATGCAGCAGGCAGCTGCCCGACAGCTCACAATTTTCAGCCTGGACAGCATTCCCCGTACCACCCGTGCCCAAAGTATGGATGTATTAAGCTCCCAGGCTAATATTGCCGGTTATAAG
>NZ_DATCRF010000615.1:0-6427 GCF_036569125.1 Chitinophaga sp.
GCTTGATAATGCCAGTCCACAGACCAGAAAGATCGCCTGCGTTGCTCTTCTTGCGGTTTTGATATTCTTTCCATTCTCCATTTTGCAAAATTGTGCAAATTTGCATTATTTTGCAAATAATCTTTAATGCCGGCTCCGGAAGGGTGTTAAATCTCCCTCCGGTAGTTGTTTATATTTGTGCTGTCTATGATTAAGGAAAAAAGGTTTGAAATGATACTGGCCCGTTTGAAAGACGGCGCCCAGGCTACTTATCCGAACCTGGCCGCCGAGCTGGGAGTTTCGGAGGATACGGTTCGCCGGGATATTGAGATCCTGCATCAAAACGGCCTGCTTTCCAAAGTGCGGGGCGGCGCTATTGCGAGAAATAAAAATCCGCTGACATTTCAGGACCGTCAGGGTTTTCTCAGCGAGCAAAAGGATGTCATTGCGCTTAAGGTTCAATCACTCCTGAAGCCCCGCGCTACCATATTTATGGACGGAGGTACAACGGTTTGCGCTGTGGCAGAACACTTTAATATTGATTCTTCATTCAGGGTTATCACCAACAACCTTGCATTGATCCCTATTTTGCACCGGTTTAAGAACATTGATACGATTGTGCTTGGCGGAACCTACAACCGGGAAACAGCAACCAATGTAGGGGCAGGCACTTTTGAACAAGTTGCCTCCTATGTGGCAGACATCTACTTAATGGGTACATGCGCCATATCCGCGCAAATGGGAGTTACGGCGGCCGTCAAAGATGATGGTGAGATAAAGAGAGCGATGTTACGCGCGGCGAAAAAAACAATCGTTCTGGCTAACAGTGAAAAGGTGGGCAGCTCCGAACACTATAAGGTCTGCGATCTTGAAAAAATTCATGTACTGGTTACTGAACTTGCCAGTAACGACCCCAGGTTAGATGAATTCAGGCGTGGGAAACTTTCCATTATTTAAGCCGTTCCCGAAAAAGCCTTAAAACCAGCGCAGCAGCTGATTCTAAGGCCTTTTAATTTCTTCTTGTTATTACTTCCTCTCCTCAATCAGGTAATAACGCCGTACACTTCACCTCAACGAACAATCCTGGATTTGCCAGAACAGTGGTGCCGATTGCGGTCCAGGTCGGGAGGCGGTCGAGGTTCGTGAAATACCGGTCCTTCACTTTCATGAGAAGTTGGAGGTCACGCATATCAGTAAGGTAGGTTATCATCTCCACCACATCATCGAACGTGCATCCTGCCGCTGTCAGCACTTTCCTGACATTTTCGAACGCCTGGGCCATTTGCGCCTCTTTATTCTCAATAACATTCATATTCTCATCACGGCCAACTTGTCCAGCAATAAAAAGGAAAGGCCCGGCTTTCACACCAGGTGAATAGTGAAATTTTTCAGGGATCTCTTTCATATCCGCTGGTACTACGGATTCCCGCCTGCGTGTGTCGTTGATTTTCTTCTTTTGATCTTCGCTCATTTAAAAGGGTTTTACGGAAAGTACAGAAATTTATATAAAATGGCCGGGTTTCAGATTGCTAGATTAGTTGATCCTATTTGGGCAGCAACAAGGCAAATGAGGAAACGTCATTGCTGCTTAGTTTCATGATCCAGGATCTTATCAATTAAAATTTGCAAACCTGGTTTCAAGGTTTTTCAGCCACTTCACCCGTTTTTCCTGGCTTACAGATTTTACTGATGTAAAGCTTATCCATTGCAGTTTTTTGTATCCCATCGTTCCGAAAACACTTTTCAACATTACTTTCCGGATCAGGTTTCCAATGAGCAGGGAGTACAGCCATTTAGGCTTGTTCATGGTGGTAATAACGGTGATGCTTTTCAGGTTCTTTAAAAGCGGCACCAATCCAAAACCTCTGGGATGGTGGTCATATACCACTCCCGGGGAAAGTACCCGGTCAATAAATCCTTTGGTTGTTGCCGGCATGATATCCCACCAGATCGGGAAAATAAAAATAAAATGGTCTGCCTTTTTCAGGCGTTCAGTATAGTCAATAACCTGGGGGTCAATGGGCTTATGCGCTACAAAGGCTTTTAAGTCTGCCTGTGACATGGCAGGATTGAACTTCTCGTTGTCCAGGTGCATCAGGTCAACTTCGTGATCTGCTTCTTCAAGCCCCTTTGTTACAGCCTGCAGGATGGCATTGCAGAAGCTCCCCTCGTAGGGATGATTAAATACAATTACTATTCTCATTTCTTACTGTTTAATTACAGCACAAAATTGAGAAGCGGATCACCTTTTGACGATAACAATTGTAAAGAAATGAGTTTATCGCCTGTTCCGTATCCGGCTTAATGAAACAGATGTAATGCCTAAATAGGAAGCGATGTAATGCTGCGGAACACGTTGTACAATGTGAGGATATTGCGCGATTAATTCTTCGTAGCGTTTTTGAGGCTTATTTTTAAGATAAGAATAGAAAAGTTGTTGTGATTGAAGAAATCTTTTGAATAAGTGCTCTTCCAGCTTATTCCTTAATTCCGGTGAATTTTCAATGATCTGCCGGAAGTCGCTTTGTGAAATGGTTTGTAAAATACAAGGCTCCAGGGTTTCAATGCTGTATAAGCTCGGTTGGTTTGTTCTGAAACTTTCAATAGAAGAAACACTGTCGCCTTCAAAGAAGAATTGCGTAGTTATTTCTTTACCGTCATTATTGATCCAGGTCCGTAAGCAACCTTTCTCAATAAAGAACATCGTTTTCGAAACCTTTCCCTCTGCCAAAAGCACCGTCTTTGCAGGCACTTCCTGCTGTTTAAAATACGGTCTAAACGGGTCCCATTCTTTTGCCATTGTTTACAGCCCTTTTCAGGGTAGTATTAATTTAGTTATAAATGCTTTAAAATTATAAAAATAAATCAATTATCACGATTGCTACATGCCCATTGCTGACCTTAAGATCAGCTACCTGCAACATTTTATACCGTTCATTGTAACATATCAGCAGCCGGCCCCCAATAAATATGGGTAATTTTACGAAGACTGTAAAAACTTATGTTTGCCATTATTGCATGCAAAAAAAATTCCATGAAAAGATCGCTTTTAATTTTGTCGTTAATTATCATCACACACCATTCCTTTGCACAGACAGTTATAGACTCCTCACTATTGCTTCCGCAAAAAGACATGCAATGGTGGAAAGATGCCAAGTTTGGATTGTTCATTCATTTTGGATTGTACTCCGTTTTGGGAGAAGGCGAATGGGCTATGTTCAGCAAACGGATCGACACATCAGAATATGGCAAACTGAAGGACTCGTTCAGTGTTACAAAATTCTCCGGAAAAAGCTGGGTAGATGCTGCAAAGCAGGCCGGATGCAGGTACATGGTGGTAACTTCAAGACATCACGACGGTTTTAGCTTGTTTAATACCAGCTTTGGTAATTACAGTTCAATGAACAGTCCTGCAAAAAAAGATCTGATCAAAGAGTATGTTGATGCAGCGCATGATGCCGGCATGAAAGCCGGTATTTATTATTCTCCGCTGGACTGGCGCTATCCCGGTTTCTTTTTTCCTGACCTGTACTATTCCAATGCCCTGGAAATGAAAAAGCAAACCTACACACAGGTTCATGAGCTGTTAAGCAATTACGGCAAGATCGATATTTTATGGTATGACGGCGGAGAAGATTTCTGGCTTGGTTTTGCAGGCCTGATGTGGGATGGCGGCAAAGGCTGGTACACACGTGGTTTCGACAAACCTTACACCGGGAAATTCAGCTGGGAGCCGGTTAAGCTTAACTCAATGGTAAGAGAGCTGCAGCCAAAGATCGTGATCAATCACCGCAGCGGATGGATGGGTGATTTTAATACCCAGGAAGTAACATTGAGAGGAAGGGAAAGCAGGCCCTGGGAACTGTGTACGAACCTCAGTCAAACGGCATGGGGATGGACTCCCCAGGCAGCAGACCGCATGATGTCCCTTGACAGCTGCATTCGTTTATTGGTATCCGTTGTATGCCAGGATGGGAATTTATTGTTAAACGTTGGGCCTAAACCGGATGGGGAAATTGAGCCTGCGCAGGTGCAGCGGTTGAAAGAGATCGGTGATTTTCTTTCCAGGTATGGAGAAAGTATTTACAGCACAAAGGGCGGAGTATGGGATGCCAAATGGGGCGGAACAACTTTTACAGATAAAGCGATCTACGTGCATGTTTTAAAAGCTCCTGCCGATGGAAAGATCGTTCTGCCATCTGTTCCCCAAAAAATTGCTGCTGCAAAATACCTGGGAACAAATGTAAAAGTCAGCTTCAGACAAAGTGAGGGTGAAATTGTATTGAATGGGATTGCCAATAAGGAGAACAAAACAGATATAATTGTGAAGCTAACTTTGAAATAGCCCTGACCCATTTGGCCGGCGGCAGGTACCACCGGCCAAATGGGGAGGCTTCCTGGCATAATTTATTGTGCAACCGGCCAGTTATCCGTACGGAAAGGCACAACCGGCAGGCCTTCTGAAGAAAAAATATTACCGATACCGGCATTGGAGAAACCATATCTCACCGCTTCCGGCTTCTCTACCTGTTTACTCCAAACGATCAGCGCATCTTTTTCCACCTTCGCGGATGCTTCATAGAAAACATGATCTGCCCCGGCTATATACAAGGCAGCGGGCGCTTTGCCATTGATCTTCAGAGAAGCAGGAACGTTATTGAAACGCAGC
Source organism: Chitinophaga sp. (assembly GCF_036569125.1). Classification (GTDB taxonomy): domain Bacteria; phylum Bacteroidota; class Bacteroidia; order Chitinophagales; family Chitinophagaceae; genus Chitinophaga. The sequence continues at coordinate 4,649 of NZ_DATCRF010000615.1, forward strand.
ACGGCTTTGTTTTTGCTGATGCTCATTTCTTTGAATACCGGGCTTTTCCAGGCAAATCCTGTTTTACCATAATTCTCCCCAAGCGCCCAGGCGGCAAGCCTGTTGCCAACTGTTCTCTTATCCTGGGGATGAATATCTTTCACATTTTCTGTAACATCGGCTACTACTACCATACCGGTTCCGGCAAGCGCGCTGCTGCGTGCCTGCGCCTCGCGAAGCAATGCAGCCTGGTATTCCTTTTCGTAGGTGAACGGCGCTATCTGAACATAGTAAAAGGGCAGCGGTTTATGCCATGCATCACGCCAGGCCTGTATCATGCCGGTGAACAATGGCGTATAGGTATCAGCAGTATTCACATTGGCTTCTCCCTGGTACCAGATCACACCCTTTATGTTGAAATTGGTAAGAGGCGCTATCATCGCATTATAAGCATAACCTGGCTTATTGGGCCACCAGGCGGCAGGCAGTAACTTGGCGGCAGCTGCAGAAAGCTGCGGTTCACTGGTTACAAGATGTTCCGGCGCCCATACTTCAGCGGGGGTTCCTCCCCAGCTGGCATTGATCAGCCCAACCGGCACTCCTAACGATTGCTGTAGTTTAGCTCCGAAAAAATACCCCACTGCACTAAAAGGCTTCAGGCTGTTGCTGTCGCATACTTCCCAGCTTGCGTGACAGTCGTCCTGGGGATATGCAGCCGTAGTTTTGGGTATGTTAAAGAACCGGATATTATTGTTACTGCAAACAGGCAGCACCTCTCCTATCTGCCGGATGCCGTTATAGTAGCTGTATTCCATGTTGGATTGACCTGAACACAGCCATACTTCACCGATCAGGATGTTTTTCAATACGATCTCATTGGATCCTTTCAATCTTATTTCATAAGGCCCGCCTGCTGCAGGTGTATGTACTTTTAAAGCCCATTTTGCATCACCGCTGGTGGTAACGGCCGTTGTTTTGTTATCCCAGCCCGTAAATACCGTAACTTTTTCTGAAGGGCTTGCCCATCCCCAGATCGTTACACTGTCGTTTTGCTGCAGCACCATGTTGCTGCCCACAAGCGCCGGTAACCGGATGGCGGCATGAAGCACTGCAGGTAACAGCAGCACAATGCCGTAAAGGAAGAGTTTTTTCATATAACTTTTTTCATCTTTTAATATATCAGCTTTCTGCTATTGTTTAAAAATATATTGGGAAAACAGATACAGGTTACGATCCCACTCCTTATTGTCATGCCCATTCGTGTCTACATTCCAAACGTGGGGAAAGTTAATTTCCTTAAGGTACTGATGGGCGTTTTCACTGATCCGCCAAAGGCCGTCTTTATTACCACACCCTATCCATAGCAGCTTTAACTTTTCCCGGGCAACCTTAAGATCCGGAATAAACTGCACATCTGTATACATATTGCCAAATTTATTCGTATTGGGCGCCGAGGAAAATCCACCTACATAGGCAAATGTCTCCAGGTGATGCAGGCCTATATTTAACGACTGGCCGCCGCCCATTGACAAACCGGCCAATGCACGATGTTCAGCGTCGCTGATAGTGGAATAATGTGAATCGATGTAAGGAATGATATCTTTCAACAGATCCTCCTCAAATGGTTTTCCGTAACCTTCAAAATTATCCGCTCTCCCTGAACGGCCGGCAGATGAGGTGTCTGTTACAGTGAGCTTAGTATCGCAATTGGGAAAAACCATTACTACCGGCTGAATTTTACCATCTGCGATCAGGTTATCCACAACATTATCTGCCTGGCACCACTCCGTCCATTGACGG
>NZ_DATCRF010000616.1:0-9104 GCF_036569125.1 Chitinophaga sp.
ATCTATGACGGACGGGCAGGGCATGTTATTCATTTTTACCGAAGCGGCCGAACAATCCTTTTGGATGAAGGATACCTACATTTCCCTGGATATTATTTATGTAGATGATAAAAAGGAGATCGTATCCATCCAGAAATACACCACCCCGCAATCAGAAGAAAGCCTGCCCTCCTTCAAAAAGGCGCAGTATGTGGTAGAGGTGAATGCCGGCTTCTGCGATAAGTACCATATAGGCTTTGGCGATAAGATTGCGTTTGTAAAAAGTAATTAATAATTAAAAATGAATAATTAATAATCGCAAGGCAGGTACTGCACAAAAAAGAGCTATTTCATATTCGTGAACAATGGCCGCCATGATTATTAATTATTCATTATTCATTATTAATTATTACTTGAGTTCCTCCGCAGTAAACCCTTTCTCCCGGCCCTTATACATCTGCCGTACTTTCTGCACATCCTGCGCGGTCAACGGCTCCGCTTTATTGCTCCAGGCATTACGGATAAAGCTGATCACTTCCGCAATATCACTATCAGAAAATTCATCGTTGCTGCCAATACCGGGCATTTCCCCGCTTACTTCCGGCGCTTTGTACACTTTTCCATTTACGTTCACAGGACCGCTCAGGCCAAATAAAACAATCGCGGCTACTTTATGCTTATCGCCCTTCACCCATTGCGATTCATTTAACGGTGGCGCCAGCGATTGAATACCGTTACCATCATCCCCATGGCAGGTTTGACAAACCGTTTTAAATATCTTTGCTCCCCTGGGATATGCTTTCACTAAACCTTCATTCAGCTTGGCTTTGCGCCGGTTATCAATATCCTTTAATACCTTTTGCAGGCGTTTCCGTATCAATAAGGTAGTATCTGCATTCCAGCTGCTTACCTGGTCCAGCAGCTGCTGTTCATGGCCTGTATTATTACCGATCAGCGCATCTGCTACATAGCGGTCATTGGCATAAGCATGTAATAGCTGCGTTTGCAGCTGGCCTGCTGCTGTAGCATTCAGGCGTTGTATGTAAGGCAGCAGCATAGCCACAGAAGGCGCCTGCAATACACTTTGCTGTAAAGGCGTAATAAGCTGTAATACCCGGTTCACCTGTTGTGGTGTAATAACAGCCGGCATAGCAGCCAGCGCCTGCACGCGCAGGTAAGGGTTCTTGTTCTTTAATACTGCAGCAACATCTTCTACCTGCAGCTGGCCTAAGCCTTCCAGGGTCCACATGGCATGCAGCAGGCCCCAGGGCTGTTTAATGGTATCCTGCTGTAAGCGGCTCCGCAGCTGCGGTACCAGCGTAGTATAGTGGTGGTCTATGATCATTTGCTGCGCACGGTCACGTACCCAGCCATTGGGATGGTCTAACAGCTCCAGCAGCTTTGCCGGATCGTCGGGTAACGTTACCGGCTGTACGTTATTAGCCTTTGCAGGTATAACCCGGTAAATACGGCCGCAGTTCAGCGGTTGCGTAAGGTTGCGGCTTTTGATCTCATTCTTCAGGTAAGGTGTAAGGTAGGTTTTGTGCTGTATAATGCCGCGGTACATATCCAGTATATACATAGCCCCATCGGGGCCGGTGTATAAGCTCACCGGCCGGAAACGCTCGTCTGTGCTGGCCAGGAACTCCTTCCCTGCATAGGCCTGCTTACCGGTAACAATATATCCGCTATCCTGCAGCAGGTTACGTTTAATAAGGTTGGCAGAAGGTTCTGCTACAAAGGCATTGCCATCATAAGCCTCGCCAAACAACCCGCCGCGGTATACCAGGGGTCCGCAGGCAGCGGTAAAATTCACCAGGCGCAGGCTGTCATCCAGCACGCCTTTCATGTAGCCGCGGTTCACACCCGGTGTAGGGCGTATGGGATACACCCGGTTATCCGGCACAATATGTTCATCAAAACCAGCTACTGTACGTTGTGCCGTGTTGTTAGCGCCCAGGCCCGGACTAAAATAATCCCCCAGTAAGTTCTCAGAGTTGTTGTTGTAAAACAGGCGGCCGTAGTTATCCTGTGTAATGCCCCACTGGCCACGGAAGTGGGTGTGCTCTATCAACCATTTGTTGCCGGCCTTACGGTAACGCTTATCTGATTTGGCGTTGTAGATCCAGTTATCCATAGCCCGCAAAAGCCCGTTGGGCTGGTGTTCTACGTTACCGCCTTCAGTATACTTATCATCCACCAGTATTTTTTTACCGGCATGGTCTCCATTATTCTCAACATACCATAGCCTGGGCGGCTCTGCTATCAGTACCCCGTTTTCAATCAAACAAATAGCGCGGGGCAGCACCAGTGAATCCATGAACTCTTTACGGCTGTCAACTACCCCATCTTTATTAGTATCTTCCAGTATCACCACCTTACCATTACGCATATCTTCGCCGGTACCGGAGGTGTCCGGCATATATCCCATCATTTCCAGCACCCACATACGGCCTTTTTCGTCAAAGGTCATGGCCACCGGTACGGATACCTGCGGTTCTGCCGCTACCAGCTGCACTTTAAAGCCCTCTTCCACCTGGATATGTTCCAGCGAAGCTTTGGCATCCAGCACAGGCGATTCCGCAAACTTTTCCCGCATGGCAAGGGAATCCGTTTGGTGCTTATCTTTTTTTTCTGAAGGGTTGGGCTGACAAGAAACAATACATATTGCCCCAGCGGCTAATAAGCTGTAAGAGAGTAACCAGTTTTTCATTCCGCGCTGCTATTTATTTACATCGATTGCAAAAAACTAAAATAAGGTACGCCGGAGGAATATGCAAATTTACAGGGTTGGAAAATGATGGGAGGTAGAATGACGGGATATAGGCAGCAGGATCTATGCTCCCTTTAATATTTCTTCAATCCTTGGATCCGGAATATAACCGGTTACTTCAACCAGCTTTATCTTATTAAAGTCCGGATGGTTGGCGTTAAGCACATAATTAAATTCCTGGGGTATTACAGCAGAAGGCACTTTCAATACAGGATACTTTGCCTCGTCATACCAGCGGTTACCCAGGGGCTGGCATTTTGAGTAGTCCAGCACATCATTCCAGCCTGCAGCTAATTCGGCAGCAGTAATGGTTTGAATTTTAAGGGAAGATGGAATATCAATGACCATGATGCGGTAATCATCATTAAAGCCCTCTCCCTGCCTTCTGACAAGGTTTTCCAGTACGGCCAGCGCAACAGAGCCTGCGGCATATATCACTGCTTTACCAGCCGCTGCCCAGCGGCCATTTGCTTTGGAAGGATTCAGATCTTTGGAGAACTCTTTATAAGCAATTCTAAATACTCTCATTACCCGGGTTAAATAACATCACCGTATGCCAGGCGTTTTAGCTCATCCATAATTAGCTCTACACCTCCGGTGGTTTTCAGGAAATCTTCCGGCTTTTGTGGTTTGCCGAAAAAAGGTTTTTCTAACCAGCGTTTAAAGGGTTCTAAGCCACCAAATATTTTTTCTCCCAACTCAAAAAGTGAAATGATCTTTAGAAGATGCTCACCCTGATTAGGGTCTAGTGGCTCTTTATCGGCCAGTTTATTTTTTATGGTTTTAGTGGATATATTCATGGCTGCTGCCAATTCATTCCTGGAAATATTAGCCAGATCAACAAACTTGATAAAGGTATCTGCATAAACGCCGCTAAGCGCAGCAGTAACTAACTGATAGTTGTTTCTCAGGTCAATATCCTGGAAGGCTTGCTGGATCCTGGAAACATCAGTAGCCGGCAAAGCCCCTTCCCCACTTTCTTTTATGCTTGCAGGCGGCATTTTGGTATGCATGGCGCTGCTTGCTTTCATTGCTTTTGCCATAACCTCTTAATTCTTCATCAAATATAGGAATTTTTTCCTGTACTTCAAAGAATTTTTTCCACTCTCCGGTTAATTCAAACTTCTGAAATCCACCGGCACCAGCTTACTTACCCCAGGCTCCTGCATGGTTACGCCGTAAATAACATCCACTGCCGCCATTGTTTGCTTGTTATGCGTAACAATAATGAACTGTGAGTTATCGGAGAACTTGCGGATCATGTTGGTGAACTTGCCTACGTTAGCATCATCCAGCGGGGCGTCCACCTCATCCAGGATACAGAACGGTGCTGGTTTGATCAGGTAAATGGCAAACAGCAGCGCAGTAGCGGTCAGGGTTTTTTCACCACCGGAAAGCTGGGTAATAGCGGCCGGGCGTTTGCCTTTCGGTTTGGCAATGATCTCAATACCGGTTTCGGCCAGGTTCTCCGGCTCATTCAGGATCAGGTCGCACTGATCTTCTTCGGTGAACAGGGCCTTGAATACGCGGATGAAGTTTTCCTTCACGGTATTAAAGGTATCCAGGAACTTCTGGTTGGCGGTTGATTCTACTTCCTGGATCGTAGCCATCAGGGATTCCTTGGCAGCTACCAGGTCGTTCTTTTGTTCCAGGATGAACTCATAACGCTTTTTCATTTCCTGGAAAGCCTCGATGGCCGTGGGGTTTATCTCACCCATATTTTCCAGGCGCTTTTTCAAACGTTCTGCGCTGCCCTGCAGCTCATCTACCGGCAGGGTGCTGCTGCGTGCATCATCCAGGATCTCATCCAGGTTCACTTTAAACTCCACGCTCAGCCTTTCCTTCATGGAGGCCAGCTGCAGCTTCAGCTCATTCACTTTATCCTTAATGGTGGTCAGCTGCTGCTCCAGCTGCTCTTTGGCACGCTGGCGGGCACGCAGGGAGCTTTCTTTCTCCTGCAAGTGGTTACGGAAGTTGTAGTACTCCTGGTCTTTTTCGTTCAGGGCCTTTTCTTCTTCTTCCTTCTTGCGGAACAGCTCTACCAGTCCGTCATCTGCAACACTCAGCTTATCTTCAGCAGCAGCAATGTTAGCCACCGCATCTTCCAGCTGTGATTTATTATTGGTGATCTGCACATGCAGGTCGCTCAATTGCTTACGTTTAAACTCCAGCTCCTGTTTCAGCCCCTGCACCTTGCTCTGCTGGCGGGTATGCTGCAGGTTCTGGTTGTTAAACTGTACGTTGGCCTGGTTGTACTGTTGCTCTGCTTCCTGGGAAGCCCGGTCTGCAGCTACAATGCTGTCGTGCAGGGCATGTACTCTTTCATTCAGGCCTTCCAGCTCGTCCTTCACACCGGCAATACTTTGCTGGTTGGTTTCCAGCGACTGCTGCATTTCTGCCAGGCGTTTGTCGCCGGACTCGATCAGGTGATGGAAGTTCTCAATACGGTTCTGCAGGCCAAACAGCTGGTTATTCAGCTGGTTGATCTTTTCACGGGCCGCATTAATATTATTTTCATTCAGCTGGCTGTTATAGCCCAATACTTCATTGTGTTTGTCCTGCAGCTGCTGGCGCAGGTTGCTTACCACTACTTCCAGCGCTTTGATCTCGGCATCCAGCTTTTCCAGGTTCTTGGCGCGGCCCAGCTTCTTGCCTTCAAACAAACCTACAGAACCACCGCTGAAGCTGTATTTACCGCGGTACATACGGCCGCTCTTTTCTACGATCAGCACATCCTGGTCGGGCATCTGGCCAAAATCCAGCGCAGCCACATCATCTGCTACAAATACTTTACCCAGCAGGTAATTGCCTAAACCTTTATAGCGTTCATCTATTTCCACTACTTCCAGCGCCGGTATGGTGCCGGGAGGGGTGAACAGCTGTCCGCCCTGGTGGTGGAACTGGTCCAGTATAAAGAAGTTTGCCTTGCCTTTTTTATTGAGGTCCAGCAGGCGTATGGCCTGTATGGCTTCCTCTGCGTTATTCACTACGTAGTAGTTCAGGTAAGGTTCCAGCAGATTTTCTATACAGGTGCGGTAATCCTCTTTACAGAAAAATATATCACTCAGAATGGGCGCCTTATTATTCCAGTCGCTGTTCTTTTTCAGGAACTTAATACTTTCCGGGTAACCTTCCAGGCTGTCTACCAGTGATTTTAACAGGTCGTATTCGTTCTTCTTGGAATCCAGGGTGCGGTTCTCGTCCGTCAGCTTATCACGCAGGCCTTCAATATCAGACTGGGTGGCCAGGATCTTGCCTTTAGTTTCTTCCTGGAAACGGATCATATCTTCCAGGTTGGCTTTGCCATCTTCCAGGGTTTCCTGCAGGCCGCTCTTTTCTTCTTCCAGCTGTTGGATCTGCGTTTGCCGGTTCGTCTTTTCTTCCTGTAGCTGCTGTATGCTGCGCTGCAGGTTCTGTACGGAGGTATCGGCTACGGCTACTTTCTTTTCTGCTTCAAACTGCTGGCGTTGCCATTGCTGCTGATCGCGGCGCAGGGTTTCCAGGCTTTGCTTTTTCTGGTTGAAAAGCTCTTTCTTTTCATCTACCATTTCGTGCAGGGTTTCCAGTTCGTCCTGCATGGTATCAAATACTTCCTGCTCTTCTTCTGCCTGCTTTTCTGTACGTTCAATGGATTCTGATAATCCCTGCAGCTGCCCTTCGGCATTGTTCAGGAAATCGCTCAGGTTCTTTTCACGTTCGCGCAGGTAGGTCAGCTGCTGGGTGGCCAGGTTCTTATCATTTTCCCGGGTACGCACAGTGGCCAGCACTTCGTTAAAGGATTTCTGCAATACCTGCAGCTCCCGCTCTTTGGCTACAAAGTGCAGCTTATCTTCTTCAACGGCCGCTTCTTCGGTAGCAATTTCTGCTTCCAGCGCCATTTTACGGTCTGTTTCTGTTTGCTGTTGTTCGGAAAGGTCTTTGAAGGTGACATTGAAGCCTTCCAGGGCGGCTTTGGCCAGCTCTATGCTGATCTCCCGGTACTCTTTCTTTACCTCGTAATAACGTTCTGCTTTTTTAGCCTGGCTTTCCAGCGTTTTCAGGTTGTTGTTGATCTCAAACAACAGGTCCTCAATACGGTTCAGGTCACCCTCCGTAGCATCCAGCTTGGTTTTGGCTTCTTTTTTACGGGTTTTGTAGATGGAGATGCCCGCTGCCTGTTCCAGCATGCGGCGGCGGCTGTTTTCCTTATCCTTAATAATATCATCCACCATGCCCAGCTCAATAATGGCGTAAGAATCGGTGCTTACGCCGGTATCCATGAACAGGTTGTGGATGTCTTTCAAACGGCAGGCTACATCATTAAGTCTGTACTCACTATCGCCGTTCTTATAAAATTTACGTGTAATGGTAACCGTGGTAAATTCGGTGGGCAGCACGTTTCGCGTATTCTCAAAGGTGAGGCTCACTTCGGCCATACCACTGGCGGAGCGGCTTTTGGAACCGTTAAATACCAGGCCGGCCTGGTTCTCAGAACGCAGGTTGCTGATCTTGTGTTCCCCTATCACCCACCGGATGGAGTCAATGATATTACTTTTGCCGCAGCCGTTCGGTCCTATTACACCTGTGATCCCCTCGTCAAAATTTAAAACGGTTTTGTCGGCAAAACTTTTGAAGCCTTTGATTTCTAATGTTTTTAAACGCACAGTTGCTCCGGGTTTATTTTTTTAAAGCTGTCAAAGATAACTACGATTCACATATTGCCTACACGTAATTTGTGCAAATGAATTAGTAATTTAACAGCGTAAGCCGGATTAAACCGTTTTTTTTATACACAGTTGTGTATAAATCGTTTGAAAATCAATCAAAATAAACTGGTTTACAGCTCATTACAATGGAATGTTCGACTTTTACTTAAACCCTTGACCAACAGCCAGGCTTTGTAGCCGGTTTACAATTGAACGATTATTTTTAATTTGCCGGTGCTTATACTGTAGAAAGATTGCAGACCCGATGAAAAACCTGAGAGAAACCCTTGCATAACCGAAATCTAAACGGAACATGTACGCCAACATGCAACACCCATTATGAAGAATGGTCTCCTAACCCTGCTGACCGGAATACTGTCATTCCCTTTGCTTGCCCTTGCCCAAAAACCTGCATCGCTGCACATCACCGGCCAGGTGGCTGATAGCGCTTCCCGCAAACCCATTGGTTACGCCACCATTACCCTATTAAAAGCTGCCGGCCTGCAGCCGGTGCTGAACACTCTTACAGACGAACGGGGACGTTTTACTATGCCCAACCTCAGCGCTGGCCGCTACCAGCTGGGCATCAGCATTACCGGGTATGCCGCCCGTATCCTGGAAGCCTTTATGCTCGATTCCCTGCACCCGTATTATGCCCTGCCGCCCCTGTACCTGCCTGCTGCCCCGCAGCAACTAAAGGCTGTAACAGTAGCCGGGCAAAAACCCCTGCTGGAAGTAAAGGACGACCGGCTGGTGTATAACGTGGAAAATGACCTGAACAAAGACCTGCTAACTGCTGCCGAAATGCTGCGCCGCGTACCTATGGTAACAGTAGACCCGGAAGGCAACGTACAGCTTAAAGGCAGCAGCAGCTTTAAAATACTGCTGAACGGCAAAAGCACCGCTATGCTGGCCAAAAATCCCAAAGAGGCCCTGCGCGCTTTCCCGGCCGGCGTGATCAAAAGTATAGAGGTGATGACCCAGCCTTCCGCAAAATATGATGCAGAAGGTGCTGCCGGCATCATTAACATTATTACCCGGCATACCATTGATGGCTATAATGGTAACCTGTATGCCAATGAAAACAGCCGCGGGTTTGCAGGCGCAGGCGGCTCCCTGAATGCCCGCATAGGCCAGCTGGGTGTGGCAGCCTACGCAGGCGCCAGCTATTTCCGCAATAAAGGCCGCTCAGAAGGCCTGCGGGAAAACTACCTATATGGCAACCAAAGCACGCTGATACAAAATGGCAACAGCATCTTTGATGGCACCTATTACTTTGGCAACCTGGAGCTGAGCTATGACCTGGACAGCACCAGCAGCCTGAGTGTGTATGGCAATGTGAACATCAGCTACAACAGCAACAATGCCCCGCAGCAGGTGAAGCTCTACGACGAAAGGCAAAAACTGGAACAAACCGGCAGCTACAACAGCTATACAGACTATAAAAGCCAGAGCTATGACCTGGGAGTCGATTATCAGAAAAGGTTCCGGCAGCCTGGCCAAACCCTTAGCCTGTCCTTAAACCGGAATACCGGAAATAACGACCAGCGGTCTGATAATCAACAGCTGAATGAACCGGGCGGTTACACGGCTTTCAGCAATACCAATGATGAGCATAATACTGAAACCACCCTTCAGCTGGACTATGCCCAGCCGCTACCGCATGG
>NZ_DATCRF010000617.1:0-6559 GCF_036569125.1 Chitinophaga sp.
TAACAGCAGTGCATCATAGCTGCTAATGAAGTAAGATTCGTTAGTTTTATCGAACAATATCCATCAGACTGCCAACTGCTAACTGCCCACTGCCAACTACGGACTGCCAACTGCCAACTAAATCGTAGATTTACCGGGATATGGGCTACCGCGAATACACACCTCATTCACAGCTGCGCAGCTATATAGATGCTTACTGGACCGTGCAAACCGCTGCCCATGACCTGCCTGTGCCGGAAAGGATATTGCCGGATGGTTGTGTAGATATTATTTTCAATTTAGGTACAGCGGTAGCCGTTAATCCGCAGCTCACTATGGCCAGCGGCGGCACTTACCTGGTAGGCACTATGACACGTTTTTCAGCCTCCATGCGGCAGCCGGCCACCAGCTTATTAGGCATCCGTTTTAAGCCGGGCTGTTTTACCGCGTTCTACGATCTTTCCCTGGAAACTATCACAGACCGTGTTATTCCTTTTAACAGTGGGTTGATCACCGGCGAAACCGTTGATATTAATGAGCTGGATAAATTACTGCTGGATAAAATCAAAACCGTTCCGCACAGCCTTTTACCTGTTATTGCAGATCTCTATCATTATAAAGGACAGCTTAGCATGGACCGGCTGGCCAAAAAACATTTCATGCATAACCGGCAGCTGGAACGGCTGTTCAAACAACAAACGGGCATCAGCCCCAAAGCCTTTGCCAACCTGGTAAGGTACCGTTTTGCATTAAAGCATATTAAGGAACACCGGGCCGGCGCCAGCCTGCAGGACATTGCCTTTGAATACGGTTATTATGATCATGCGCATCTGAGCAATGAGATTAGAAAGTATACCGGCCTGCAGCCCTCCGGCTATTGATCTTAGATTTTAGATTTACGATTTTAGATTTGTGGTATATCTATCACAAAAAACACCTTACTAACGTAAGGTATTTTTATTTTGCGCACTACTGCCTTCCTTCAAATCGTAAATCTAAAATCTAAAATCGTAAATTTGATTCATGGAACTTGCACAGCCCAACCCGGAGATATTACAACAGTTAGTGACCATGAAAATGCCCTTTGGCAAGTACAAAGACACGGTGCTTTGCGATCTGCCGGTATCTTACCTGGAATGGTTCCCGCGCAAGGGCGGTTTCCCCAAAGGCAAGCTGGGCATGCTGCTGGAAACGTTGTACGTGATCAAGACCAACGGCCTTATGTTCCTGCTGGATCCTTTACGGCGTAAATAACAAATCGTTTAACCTTACCTGGTATGAAACGGAACTTATATATTTTCCACGTTATTATTTTACTTTGTGCCTGTAATTCCCGTAATATGAGAACGATCGGCGCCATTGAGCAGGCAGACAGCAGCCTGGATTCCATACTGCATAAAGATGCTCCCATAGAAATTATTGCGGAAGGTTTTGACTGGTCCGAAGGGCCGTTGTGGATCCCTGCGCATAACATGCTGCTGTTTTCCGATATCCCGAAGAACAAAGTATGTAAATGGACGGCAGAAAAGGGACTGGAAACTTACCTCACGCCCTCCGGCTACACAGGCACTACGCCGCGCGGGGGCGAAGTAGGCTCCAATGCCCTGATCCTGGACCTGCAGGGCCGGCTGGTGCTGTGCCAGCATGGCGACCGCCGTATGGCGCGTATGGATGCTCCGCTGGACAAGCCTTCGCCCAAATTTATTTCCCTGGCAGATAATTATGGCGGTAAAAAATTTAACAGTCCCAACGATGCTATTATGCGCAGCAACGGCGACCTGTTTTTTACTGATCCGCCCTATGGTATGGAAAAACAGAACGAAGATCCTGCCCGTGAGCTGCCTTTTCACGGTGTGTTCAAAGTAGCTGCAGATGGGAAAGTAACCTTACTCACGGATTCGCTTACACGCCCCAATGGACTGGCATTAACGCCGGATGAAAAAACGCTCATCGTAGCCAATTCGGATCCCAACAAAGCCATCTGGTATATGTTTGACCTGGCTGAAAATGATTCGCTGGTAAACCCGCGCATTTTACGGGATGTTACGGCCGAAGCAGGAAAAGAAAGCGGCTTACCCGATGGTTTTAAGATAGACCGCAAGGGCAATATTTTTGCTACCGGCCCCGGTGGCGTATGGATCTTCAACAGCAGCGGTAAATTATTAGGGAAGATAAAAGTACCGGTAGCCACCTCTAACTGCGCGCTGGCAGAGGATGATACGGTATTGTACATTACCGCCAGCAAGTACGTGCTGCGGGTAAAGATGCGCTAAGCATGCCCACTCATTTATTTAATAGTAAGCTATTTAATGCCAGCGCCGGAACAGGGCGCTGTTTTTTTTATATTTTGTACGCACTAAAATTCCATTCTGATGCAACGCTGCCGTTTATTATTGATGCTGTTACTCGTTTGCCACTTTTCCGCCATAGCGCAGCAGGTATCCCTGCAGGTAGCGCTGGCCGGCCTTAACCACGACCATGTGCACCTGATCCTGGGCCGCTACCGCAAAGGTGAAGTAAAGATCCTGGGTATTGCGGAAAATGATGAGCAGCTGATCCAGCGCATGAAAAAACGCTACCAGCTGCCGGATAATATCTTCTATAAAGATGTGCCCTCCATGCTGGCTAAAATAAAACCGGATGTAGTGCTGGCCTATAACCCCATTGCCGATCACCTGGCCGTGGTGGAAGCCTGCGCCCCCAAAGGCATACCGGTGATGGTGGAAAAACCGCTGGCCGTATCTGTACAGCAGGCGCAGCGCATAGCCGCGCTCTCCGCACAATACCATGTGCCCGTGCTCACCAATTATGAAACCACCTGGTATAACACCAACCAGCAGGTGCAGGACATGGTGAACAACCAGCACGCCGTTGGGCCCATCCGCAAAATGATCGTGCACGATGGCCATGAAGGTCCTAAAGAAATAGGCTGCAGCCCCGACTTCCTGAAATGGCTCACCGACCCGGTAAAGAACGGCGCAGGCGCTTTGATGGACTTTGGCTGTTATGGCGCTAACTTAATGACATGGCTCATGCACGGCAAAGCGCCAATAGCAGTGAGGGCTGTTACGCACCAGATAAAGCCGGATGTATATCCCAAGGTAGATGATGATGCCACCATTTTGCTGGAATACCCCGATGCTACCGGCATTATAGAAGCTTCCTGGAACTGGCCTTTCAGCATTAAAGACCTGGAAGTGTTCGGTAAAACCGGTTACCTGCATGCGCTGAACATGCATAACCTCGTAGGCCGCCAAAAGGATAGCACCTATACCGTGGACGTAAAACCCGCGCAGTACCAGGATAACCTCACTTACCTGCAGGCTGTGCTGAAAGATGGTTTTAAACCGGGTAATGATCTGTCGTCATTAGAGAATAACATTATTGTAGTAAGGATACTGGAAGCAGCGCGTAAGTCGGCTAAGGAAGGGAAACGGGTGGTGTTGTAAGCGCTGCCGTTGCTGTAAAAACCGCATAACCTTTAGGTTTTATGCGGTTTTTTTATTTTATTGAGAACACAATCCAAAATCTACCGCTTCATGATAAACCTCTTGCCCCGGCGCCTGGCCCTGTGCTGCGTTGTACTGTTATTTTCCGAAAGCGCCCTCAATGCCCAGGCATATAAAAAGCTGCATGAAAAGGCAGTGCTGGTGGATACGCATAACGATGTACTTTCCTCCGCCACTATGCGCGGCCTGGATATTTCGCAGGACCTGCGCGGCAAAACCCATTCAGACCTGGCCCGTTTTAAAGAGGGCGGGGTAGATGTACAGGTGTTTTCCATTTTTTGCGATGAACGTTTTGGAAAGGATACTGCTTTCAAATTTGCCAATATAGAGATCGATTCCCTGTACGCCATCACTGCGCGTAACGCCGATAAAATGGCGATGGCATTTACCCCGAAGCAGCTGGATTGGGCCGTAAAGCAGCATAAGCTGGCAGCCATGATAGGCGTGGAAGGCGGGCATATGATAGCCGGCGATATTGCCAACCTGGATAGCCTGTACAAGCGTGGTGCACGTTATATGACCCTTACCTGGAACAACTCTACAGAATGGGCCAGCTCCGCCAAAGATGAATCGGGCGATAGTGTGCGCAACCCGCATAAAGGGCTGAACGATTTTGGCAAGCAGGTGGTGCGCCGTATGAACCAGCTGGGCATGATGGTGGACCTTTCGCATGTAGGCGAGCAAACCTTTTGGGATGCCATTCACACCACTACAAAACCGGTGCTGGTATCGCACAGCTGCGCGTATGCGCTTTGCCCGGTGTTCCGCAACCTGAAGGATGAGCAGATCAAGGCAGTAGGCGCCAATGGCGGGGTGATACAGGTGAACTTTTACTCCGGTTTCCTGGACAGCACCTATTTCCGGCGGCAAAAGGAGTTCATTGCCCGGCACCAGCAGGATGCAGACGCCCTGAAGCAAAGCGGCAAAGCAGAGTATGAGGTCCAGGAGGAGCTGTACCGCAAATACCCCGCAGAAGCGGAACAGCTGCGGGCGCCCTTTAATTTACTCATTGATCATATTGACTACATCGCTAAGCTGGCCGGGGTGGAGCATGTAGGGCTGGGATCTGACTTTGACGGGATAGAAGCTCCGCCACAGCAGCTGAACGGCGTAGAGGACTACCCGTTAGTGACCAAAGCATTACTGGAAAGAGGATATACAAAGAACGACGTCCGCAAAATATTAGGCGGCAATTTTATACGCGTATTTAAGGCCAACAGCAAAAAATAATAGTATGATGAAATGGTTAACCGGCATGGCTTTGTTGTGCAGCATTTCTGCATTTGCGCAGCAGCCCTGCGATGTATTGATCCGCAATGGCCGGATCGTGGATGGTACCGGCAACTCCTGGTTTTATGGGGATGTGGCGGTAAAAGAAGGTAAGATCATTGCCGTGGGTAAGCTAAGCGGCTACAGCGCAACCAAAACCATTGATGCGCAAAAGATGATCGTAGCCCCTGGTTTTATTGACGTGCACGGGCATGTGGAATCCGGCATTTTTGAACGCCCTACGGCAGATAATTATATTTATGATGGCGTAACCACCATTGTTACGGGCAACTGCGGCAGCTCAGCCGACGATCTGCAAAAGTTCTTTAGCCGGGTAGATAGTCTGCACGCAGGCATTAACATAGCCTCCCTGGTTGGGCATAATACGGTACGGGCGCAGGTGATGCACCGGGATAACCGCGCACCCACGCTGGCAGAGCAGCAACAGATGGATACCCTGGTGGCCAAAGCCATGCAGGATGGCGCGGTAGGTTTTTCAACCGGCCTCATTTACATTCCCGGCGCTTTTTCCAAAACAGATGAAGTAGTGGAGCTGGCTAAGTCGGCCGCGCAATATAACGGCGTGTATGCGTCACATATACGGAACGAGGAAAACAAGGTAGTAGATGCGGTGAATGAAGCCATTAACATTGGCAGATCGGCCAATATGCCGGTAGAGATCTCGCACTTTAAAGTAAGCGGTAAAGCCAACTGGGGCCGCTCCAATGAAATATTAGGATTAGTGCAGCAGGCCCGCAAAGAAGGCTGGGACGTAACCATTGATCAATATCCTTACACGGCCAGCAGCACTAACCTGGGTGTGCGTTTGCCGGATTGGGCGCTGGCCGGCGGGCAGGATTCCATTAACGCACGCCTGCACAATGCCGCCACCCGTGCACAGATCAAAAAGGAAATGCTGGACCAGCTGCACAGCTACAAATACAAGAACTACAGCTACTGCGTGGTAGCCTACTATTCAGCAGATACCAGCTTTAACGGCAAAAGCATTACAGACATCAACAAGCTGATGGGCCGTAAAAGCAATGCCAAACATGAGGCAGAAACCATTATGGACATGGTGGAAAAAGGCGGCGCGCAAATGGTATACCATGGTATGAATGAGGAGGATGTGCGTTACATTATGCAATACCCTTTTTGCATGGTAGGCGCTGATGCCGGTGTACCCACACCAGGCAAAGGCATGCCGCACCCCCGCGCTTATGGCACCAATGCACGCATACTCGGTAAGTATGTGCGGGAGGCCAAGCTGATCCCACTGGAAGAAGCCATCCGCCGCATGACCTCCCTGGCCGCACAAAAATTCCAGCTAAAAGACAGGGGCCTGCTGCGCGAAGGCATGGCCGCTGACATTGTGATCTTTGACGATCAAACGATCGATGACAAAGCCACCTTTGAGGTACCGCACCAATACTCCAACGGCATGCAGTACGTATTGGTAAATGGTCAGCTGGAGCTGGAAAACGGCCGCCATACAGGCCTGCGCAGCGGTACGCCGTTATATGGACCGGCTAAACGCTAAAGGGCAGAAAGCATAAAGCACAAAGCGTAAAGCATAAAGCGAAAAGGATAAAGCATAAAGAATAAAAGGGGGATAGAACATAAGGGCTTCAGGCTTTATGCTTTATCCTTTCTGCTTTCTGCTGAAATTAGCTACATGGACACCTTCAACCACATCAAAACCCTGATCACCATTATCCTGGGTTTAAGCATTACGCATTTGCTGAAAGGCGTGGCTAAGTTTATACAGCATCCGCACCGCGAGAAGCCGTATTGGTTGCACC
>NZ_DATCRF010000618.1:0-2414 GCF_036569125.1 Chitinophaga sp.
ATTACCCACCTGGATTCCCTGCAACGGCCTGCACGGCATTTTACCTTACCGGAACCGGCAGACGGAGGTAATCAAAATAACCTGGTGTACACTCTTTTGCATGACCGGCAGCAACGCATGTGGATAGGCACGTTTGGGGCAGGTTTTAACCTGGCAGCATACAAAGGCGGCGACCAGATCACTTTTACCAATTTCCTGGGTGGCCATGAAACACTGAAGGATATACGCTGTTTACTGCAGGACCGCGCGGGTCAGATATGGGCCGGCACCAATAACGGGCTGGTAGTATTTAACCCGGCTGCCCTGCTGAAAAACCCGAACGCCTTTAAGGTATATCAATCCGACCTGAAAAATCCGAATGGCCTTACCAGCAATGTGATCAAAACCCTGTGTGAGGATCACCGCGGGCGCCTCTGGGTAGGCACTTACGGCGGCGGGCTTTGCCATTTTATACCGGGAACGGGTGCACGTAATGCTTACTTTGAAACCTATACTACGCAACAGGGTTTGTCTAACGATATTGTAAACGGGCTGTTGGAAGACGACCAGGGCGACCTGTGGGTAAGCACTGAAAATGGCCTGACCCGTTTTAACCCGGACAAAAATACTTTTGAGGTTTTCTATTTTTCCAACAGCACGCTGGGCAACCTGTTTGCAGAAACCTCCTGCTGCAAGCGCCGCAACGGGCAGCAGCTATGGGGCAGCATGGACGGCTTTTACAGCTGTATGCCTGCACGCATGAAAACAGACAGTCTGGATGCACCGGTGGTGCTCACCGGTTTTAGTATTGCAGGCAATACACAAAAACAAGCTAATACGCTTCCTGCTGAAATAAAGCTGGAACCCAACCAAAAAGTGTTCAGCCTTGAATTTGCCGCGCTGGCTTTCCGTAACCCGCAGAAAAATAAATACACTTACATACTGGAGAATTATGAAGAAGAGTGGAACACCCCTGCCAGCTATAACATCGCCACTTACCGCAACCTGCCGCCGGGGGAATATACTTTTCGCGTAAAAGGCACCAACAATGATGGCAGCTGGAGCCGGCAGGAAGCCAGCATACGCATTACCGTGCTGCCGCCCTTCTGGCGTTCTAACCCGGCCTTCCTGCTATATGGGGCGGTTATTGCCGCGCTGTTCTTTGGCATCCGTATTGTGCGGCAGCGTATTAACCGCCTGCAGCATGCGGTGGCGCTGGAAAAGGAGCTAACGGAATATAAGCTGAACTTTTTCACTAACATCTCCCATGAGTTCCGCACACCGCTTTCCTTAATTGTAAGCGCTATGGAAAACCTGCTGCCCGGCAAGCAAAGCGCCTGGCAAACCGGCAAACACCTGCACATTATGCAAAAGAACGTGCAGCGCCTAATGCGGCTCATAGACCAGCTGCTGGACTTCCGTAAGATACAGCACCAGCGTATGAAGCTGCAATTAAAGGAGCTGCCTGTTATTAACCTGTTGCAGGAGCTTTGCGATAGCTTTAATGACCTGGCGGAACAAAAACATATTCACCTGCAATTCCATAGTAACGTACCCGAATACACGATGTGGGTAGATGATAACAAGCTGGATAAAATGTTGTACAACCTTTTATCCAATGCGCATAAATTTACGCCTGCAGGCGGCAGCATTGCCGTGAATGTAATAGTGGATGAAACCGCGGGCACCCTGCAGGTGCAGGTATCCGATTCCGGCATTTCCATCCCGGAAAGCAGGCGGGAACAGATCTTCCAGCGGTTCACCCAGCTTAACTTCTCTCCTACGGGAACGGGTATAGGATTATCCCTCACCAAAGAATTAGTGGAGCTGCACAAGGGACATATTGATTTCCACAATAACCCGGATACCGGCGTAACCTTTACCATTACGCTGCCTCTTTCCAAAACAGCCTACACCCCGGAGGACCTGGCAGCACCGGATGCAATGGCCGATCATCCCCACACCCCCTCCTCACTCATTAATTATATACCGGATGCAACGGGGATGGAGCTGCCGGAACCTACCTCCCGTTATAAGATCCTGGTGATAGAAGATAACCCGGACATTTGCGATTACCTCTCTTCCCAATTAAGCCAATACTTTCATGTATATACCGCCAACAATGGGCGGGAAGGTTTGGCGCTGGCCATAGAAACTGCGCCGGACCTGGTAGTTTGCGATGTAATGCTGCCGGAGATGAATGGTTTTGAAATTACGCGCCGCATACGCAATGAGTTCCAGACCTGCCATATACCGGTGGTACTGCTAACAGCCCTGAGCTCCGGCGAACACCAGCTGCAGGGCGTGGATGCAGGTGCGGATGCTTATATAGCTAAACCTTTCAGCACCCGTTTTCTGCTCACCAACATCATCCGCATTATTGAGCAGCGGGAAAAGATCCGTAAACGTTTCTCTAACGATCCCGGCTTTTTTGA
>NZ_DATCRF010000619.1:0-7754 GCF_036569125.1 Chitinophaga sp.
GCGTGGTGCCGGATAAACCCGCCCGCCTGCAGCGCAATGTGGCAGATGCGATGGAAGCCCTGTTTAAAGGACTCTGAGGCAATTTTAGATTTTAGATTTACGATTTTAGATCTCTTAGTTTACCTCTAAGTCGTTTTTAGACGGGAGGGCCGGGAAAGCTGTATGAGGCTCTGCCTGGTACCAGTACACTACCGAGCTGATATCTGACTGCTGCTGCAAATAACGGCCGCCGCTGCGCCAGCCCAAATCCTGGATGGTAACTTTCAGATCTTTATCAAAACGTACCGGATCCATAATATGCCAGCGGTACAGGCCAAAACGCTGCTGTGAATCATACACACCGTTAGGCCGTATTACCTGCGGCAGGCCGGTGTAAGGCGTACAAAACTCCTGGTATTGACGGGTGTTGCGGTTCTCAAAATTGTAGGATCCGCAAAAATAATCTTCAGTACCGGTGCCGCAGATGGTAGGGAACCTGGTATCGCCATCCATAAAGAATTTGATCTCCCCTTCGCCCCACCAGCCATTATTATTCACGCCCCAGGCCAGGTAAGTGCCTACGTACTGGCCTTTGCCTTTAATATCATCTACCAGCGTATAGCTGCCGCCTTTAGTAGGATTGTTGCGGCGGAACTGGGCATGAAAGTAACCGGCATCGGAAGGTACATCCGTTAACGTATAGTCAACCTGGTAATACAGCGTCATACGTTCTGTATTAATATTCTCCATCGTGATCTTACACTTTTTGCGGAAAGGCATAGCCCAGTAACAGTTAAAGGCGCTGCCGGGGTTCACGCAAATGGGCAAAGAGGTAAGCTGCGCATATTGCCCCCAGCCCATGCCAAAGAAATCACCTACCGGCACCTCTACGGATGGTGTGGTCTCATCATCCCAATAAAAACGGATAATGGAAAAACGCCAGTTACCGGTGGGCGTCATCCAGATATGCTGAATAGCGCCGGGCCCTTCAATCTCCGCCAGGGTAATGGTTTTGCCGGCTTCAATGTGAATAAAGGGGCTAACTTTCCAACCCTGCCCCAGATCGCGCGCAGCCTCGCGGGCCTGGCCCTGCTCCAGGGTAGCCATACCGGCCTTACCTTTTTCACCGGTAAAATTTTCGGGGCTGATACTTCTTGTTTTTGCATTGGAAAGCTGGAACAGGTTACCCATGTTCATATTAAGCCCATTAAAAGGTTGCTGCTGTTGTGCATACAGCATATTAGCTACAAGTACTGCACAGCAAAGTGTAAGTAGGTTCCGCACCATGAGTGATAGTTTATAACGTGGATCAATAATGTTATGCCTACAAATTACAAAACGAATTACACGAAGCATAGCGCTATCGCATAATTCGTTTCGTATTATTTAGAGCTGGAAAAGTTTATTTCACGCCAAACTTATACACGCAGGTTTGCTGGTAAGTTTGCCCGGGCTTTAATACCACGGAAGGAAAAGCAGGCTGGTTCGGCGAATCGGGGTAATGCTGTGTTTCCAGGGCAAGTGCGCCACGGTGTACATAAGCCTTACCGCCTTTACCGGTATCCGCTCCCATAAAGTTACCGCCGTAGAATTGCACGCCCGGCTCTGTGGTCCATACCTCCATATAGCGGCCGCTCTTGGGTTCCAGCACGGTAGCAGCCAATGACAGCTCGTTACCTTTTTTATTCAGCACCCAGTTATGATCATAGCCCTTGCCAAATTTGAGCTGCTCAAAATCAGCACCTACTCTTTCACCTATAGGCGTAGGAGTTGTAAAGTCCATAGGAGTGCCCTTTACAGGCTCCAGCTTGCCAAAGGGTATCAGGCTGCTATCTACCGGCGTAAATTTATCGGCGTTCAGCATTAACACATGATCATTGATATCTCCGTTGCCGGCGCCATGCAGGTTCCAGAAGGAGTGGTGTGTTAAGTTCACGATCGTTGGCTTATCGGTAGTGGCTTTATAGCTGATCTTAAATTCATTGCTGTCGGTAAGCTCGTAAGTAAGCGTTACATCCAGGTTGCCGGGGTATCCTTCTTCCCCATCTTTGGAGAGGTAGTGGAATTCCAGCGTATGCTCATTGGGTTGTTTGGCCTCCCAAACCACATCATTAAACCCTTTTAAACCGCCATGCAGGTGGTTGGCGTTATTATTCACCGCCAGCTTGTACTCCTTACCATCCAGATTAAATTTGCCTTTGGCAATACGGTTGCCGTAACGGCCTACAATGCCGCCGTAGTAACGGTCTTTGGTGCTTATATACTGGCTTATCTTATCGTATCCCAGCTCCACATCTTCCAGCTTACCCTCTTTGTCCGGCGCCAGCAGTGCCACTACTTTTGCACCGTAGTTGGTAACGGCCATTTGTACGCCGCCTTTGCTTTTCAGATAAAATAATTTCACCTGGCTCCCATCGACAGTGGTGTCGAAATTCGCGGCGGGGATCAGGGTTTCAACGCTAGTGATGCTGTCATGATTTGTACTCATACTATCAACAGAATTATTATTTGTGTTAGTACCGGATTGCTGGCAGGCGCCCATACCCAGGGCCGTGGCTACCGTTAGCAGTGGAAGTATACGTTTCATAATCGCAGTAATTTATAAGGGTCCAATATACGTTTAATGTGCGAAAAATAGTCCGGATATAAAAAAGCCGGGAAATGATTTTCCCGGCCGTAATTTTGGCCTTTATCCATTAAAATTGCATTACGCTTTTGGAGTGGTAATGCACGTGTAGTATTGGTTGCAAAATATAAGCTGCTGGTCAGATAAACATGGGGTGCGGGAAAATAACGTTACCGGTAACGTTTGCATTAATAAAAAAAATATGTGTTTGCCATAAAAATGCCCTGTTTCAGCAGTTCATCCCTATTGCTGTACCGTTTGTGAAATACGATGCACGTACTTAACCGGTTTTTGTTTTATTTGTGGAGTATAACTGGGGGAGCTCCGATTTTTAGGACGAACGGAAACAATTGACAGGCTGTTTGCAACACCTGCCATGGATCCATATAAGAAAAACCCGTGTAACCGGTACCGATCACTGAATATAACTATCCAACTAGGAGCATGAAGAATAAGCAGGTAACCATCAAGGACCTGGCGAGGAAGCTGCGCCTCTCCGTGTCTACCGTATCCAGGGCATTACGTAACCTGCCCGACATTAATGAAGAAACCAGGCGCAAAGTGCTGGAGCTGGCAGAGGGACTGAACTATGAGCCGAACTACATTGCCCAGAGCCTTATTAATAAACAAACCCGTATCATAGGGGTGATTGTGCCCCTTATTGCTACGCACTTCTTTTCACATGCCCTTAGCGGTATGAACGAGATAGCCAATCAATATGGCTATCACCTGATGTTTTGCCAGAGCAATGAATCCGCCCACCAGGAGGCAGACGCTATACAGCAGCTGGCCAGCTGCCGCATAGATGGCTTGCTGATATCCGTATCCAAACAAACGCAGGATGCAGAGCCCTTCCTGAAGCTGCGCCAGAAAGGCATTCCCTTTATATTCTTTGACCGTGACCTGCCGCATGTATGCGCTTCCCGTGTAAAGGTGGAGCAGTACAAAACCGCATTTAAGGCAGTGGAGCATATGATACAGCAGGGATGCCGCAACATTGCC
This sequence comes from Chitinophaga sp., assembly GCF_036569125.1. Classification (GTDB taxonomy): domain Bacteria; phylum Bacteroidota; class Bacteroidia; order Chitinophagales; family Chitinophagaceae; genus Chitinophaga. Next base: position 3,608 of record NZ_DATCRF010000619.1, read on the forward strand.
CACCTGGCCGGCCCCAAAGGATTATCCGTATCAGACGAGCGGTTACGGGGTTATGAAGATGCCATGCAGCAGCATAACCTGCAGTACACCCCTCAGCATATTGTACACTGTGAAAAATTTCAGCTGAATGCCCTGGAAGCGGTAAAGCAGGTAATGCACTTACAGCCGGATGGTATTTTTACCGTGAACGATCCCTCCGGCGTAATTGTGATCAAGTACCTGCAAAGCCAGGGGTACCGCGTACCGCAGGATATTGCCGTAGTAGGCTTTAACGGCGACCCGGTGGCAGAAGTAGTAGAACCGGCCCTGAGCACTATTATACAACCGGGCTATGAGGTAGGGAAGGAAGCGCTGAAAATGCTGATCCGCCATATTGAAGAAAAGTTTATGGAAACGGAGGAGCTGGTGCTGGAAGGAACGCTGGAGATCCGGGGATCGTCGAAGATGCGCGGATGAGTAGATGTGCAGATATGCAAATGTGCGGATGTGCAGATGGCGGTAAGCGCTTATTAAAAAGCAAATGTGCAAATGGAGTTAATTCATTTGCACATTTGCATATTAGCACATCCGCACATTAAAAACTTACCATCCCAGCAGGTAGGCAAATATTAACGGCGCTACGATGGTAGCATCTGATTCAACAATAAATTTAGGCGTATTGATATCCAGCTTACCCCAGGTGATCTTTTCATTCGGCACAGCACCGGAATAGGAACCGTAAGAGGTAGTGGAATCAGAGATCTGGCAGAAGTAGCTCCAGAAAGGAACATCATGCCATTCCAGGTCCTGGTACATCATAGGTACTACGCAAATGGGAAAGTCGCCCGCAATACCGCCACCGATCTGGAAAAAGCCTACGCCTTTGCCGGCAGAGTTATTACGGTACCAGTCAGACAGCCACACCATGTACTCAATACCGCTTTTCATGGTAGCGGCTTTCAGCTCACCCTTAATGCAGTAAGAGGCAAAGATGTTACCCATGGTACTATCTTCCCAGCCCGGTACTACAATAGGAATATTCTTTTCTGCGGCAGCCAGCATCCAGCTGTGCTTGGGATCAATCTCGTAATGTTCTTTCATTACACCGCTCAGCAGCAGCTTGTACATATATTCATGCGGGAAGTAACGTTCGCCTTTGGTTTCCGCATCTTTCCATATTTTGAAAATATGTGTTTGTATGCGGCGGAAAGCTTCTTCTTCCGGTATGCAGGTATCTGTAACGCGGTTAAAGCCCTTTTCCAGCAGCGCCCATTCATCCTGCGGGCTCAGGTCGCGGTAGTTAGGCACCCTTTTATAGTGGGTATGTGCCACCAGGTTCATGATATCTTCCTCCAGGTTGGCGCCGGTGCAGGAAATAATATCCACTTTTCCCTGGCGTATCATTTCCGCAAAGGAAATACCTAGTTCGGCAGTGCTCATGGCGCCTGCCAGCGTTACCATCATTTTTCCACCTTCCAGCAAATGTGTTTCATATCCTTTGGCAGCATCTACCAATGCAGCAGCATTGAAGTGCCGGTAATGATGCTGGATAAACTGTGAAATGGGCCCTTTGTTCATTTTGTTAAGTTACTGTTTTGTTGCAAGGGGGCAAAGTTAAGATATAGTTAGGAGAAGGGCATAAAAAAAGGTCCATAGTGCGACTATGGACCTGCAAAACAACACAACAGCTTATAGAATGGCTGACGACTACGCTTTTTTCAAACGCTGGTATACGCTTAACTGACCGTTACTGTCAGACTTTACTACCATCCAGGAGCTTTCGGCTTCCAGCGTAATGTAGTAAGTGGTAGTGTTACCTGAATCCAGCTCTACGGTAGAGCGGATCGCGTGTGTAGGGTAACGTTTCTTTACTTTGGTTACCACTGCCAGGGGCAGCTGTTCTTCCGTAATATAACGGCGGGTAGAAAGTAAATTGCCATCTGCATCAAAGTATGCGGAAACCTGGGTTTCACCTACCAGGAACTTGGCGGTAAAAACCTTCTGGTCATCGGTGTACCAACGTACATGAGTGGCATTGGCAAAAGATTGGCTTAATGCTGTTTTCAGGCGGGCGGTAGCTTCAGTCTCAGTGACATGGGCAGCCCAGGCTGTGTGCCCGCACATTAAGGCGGCAGCTACACATAGTGTTAAAAACATTTTCTTCATGGCGGAAGTTTTTAGTTTTTTAGGGTTGAATTTTTTTGTGTTTGTTTGTTTATGCATCAAAGGTACAGTGGCTTTATACGCGCGGCAACCCAATAGTTGCTAATGGTATAGCTTGAATAGTTTACAAAAACACCTGTTGCAACATGTAGGTTATAAATACGATTTTTTTTCGTATGAGGCGGCCGCTGCAAAGCGTTTGCAGGCAAAGAACGAATGTTGCACCTGCCGGAGTTAAGCTTTTGTTAAAGTGGAAGAGTGATGATGTGCGGTAATATCAAAAACTGCGAAGTAAAAATGCAATGCATTGCAGCCGGTGATCAGCTTACAGCCCTGTACTGGTAAGGGTTAGGATGAATGGGCCTGTTAACAGATGAACGGAAACAGACCTGCGTACGGGTTAGATGCCTGCATATCCGCACATCATTTCGTAAATTACAACGATGAATTTTCTTGCGCATGCATACCTATCCTTCAATAATCCGTCAATTATAATCGGCAACATGATTGCCGACTTTGTAAAAGGCAAACAGATCCTGCAACATACGCCGGCCGTACAGGAAGGCATTCGCATACACCGTGCTATAGATACTTTCACCGACCAGCATACGCTTACCAAAGAAGGCCGCGAGCTTTTTAAACCCTCCTGCGGCCTGTATGGCGCTGTGTTCATGGATATTGTGTACGACCACTTCCTGGCCAGGGACCTGCAACGCTTTGCAGACGGGCAGCTGGAACAGTTTGCTCAATCCATATATACCCTGCTGGAAAACAATGCCGGCAGCCTGCCCCCCGTATTTTTACAGGTATTCCATTATATGCGCACACAAAACTGGTTATATAATTACCGGCTTACAGACGGCATTTACCGCACCTTCAGCGGTATTACACGCCGGGCGCGTTACCTGGAGGTGCCGGCAAGTGTACCTTTTGCCGTATTTGAAGAGCATTACACCGTGCTGGAAAGCTGTTACCAGGGCTTTTTCCCGGAGCTGGAAGTATTTGTAAAGGAAAAACTGGCACTTTTACCCTGAGCGGGCCGCTTACCCCCTTTCTTTTACCGCTTTACCTTTTGCCGGCCCTCTTAAGCGGCTGGAGCGTTACGTTTTTCACCTTTTTTACTAAGTTTGGCCCCTGGAACCACAATTTACCATCAAAAAATTTACAGCCAACAATGAAGCAAGCGTTCTTTTTTGCCGTGATGATGTTATTATCCGCAGCAGGCCTGCAAACCGCCAGCGCCCAGGATAAGAAATTACCCCCACCCGATGCCAGTCCTATGGATATGGCCTACTATCCGCCCGTATACCCGTACCTGGTAAAGGTAAAAGGCGAGTCCGGCTCGCTGGTAGCCCGCGTTATTTACAGCCGCCCGCAGAAAAAAGGCAGAAAGATCTTCGGAGAGCTGGAAGAATACGGAAAGGTATGGCGCCTGGGCGCTAATGAAGCTACGGAAGTAGAATTCTTTATTCCCGTTGTTATTGGCGGTAAAAACATTCCCAAAGGACGTTATACCATGTATGCCATTCCGCAGGAAGATAAATGGACTATTATCCTGAACCGCGAAACTGATATCTGGGGCGCCTATAAATATGATGCTGCCAAAGACGTAGTGAGAACCACCTTACCAATAACTACGCTTACCACACCGGTAGAATTCTTTACCATGGCCTTTGAGAAGGCAGATGCGGGAGCCAACCTGCTGATGGCCTGGGATGATATTATGATCACCCTGCCGGTGAAGTTTAGTGAAAAAGGCAGTGGAAAGAAGAAATAGGTAACAAAAAAATAAAGGGCGGTAAGAATACCGCCCTTGTAATAATTTTAACCATATCCTATGAAAAACCTAGATCAAAAGTACACGGAATGGCTACACGGGATTTCCCGGTTTTGGCGAACGTAGTAAAAAAGGTCGTGAGTGTAATAAATTCTCCCGTATTAGTATCGTAAGCCCCAAATTCCGACAAACATCCTATTGCATAAAACGTATTTCTACGTATAGCCG
>NZ_DATCRF010000620.1:0-21264 GCF_036569125.1 Chitinophaga sp.
GGTTATTAAAGTCAAGCCCTTTTATAAAACCCCGCCGTATATCGCCATCTGTAAGTGAGCCAACCAGCTTCTCTGCCTCATCTATAACAAACAAGATAGCATCTGATCCCAGGCTATTAAGCTTGGTCAATGCAGCCCGTACATTTTCGTCTTTATTTATCAGATGTTTTCTAAACTCCATCAGTCCTTATCTATAAATTTAATTAACTGAAAAGCTTCTGCATATTGAACACCCGCCACTGCGCCTCTGAAATGTGCCAAAGCCCGTATATTGGCCAGGCTGCGTGGAAAAGGATGCTCACCCAGCTCGGAAGCGTATATCTTCATGATCTCCAGCTTGTCCTCCATAAACGGTGTGATATCAATGAAGTAATTGGGAATAAATACTTTCTCAGGCAGCGCCGGAGCAAATTCTGTTTCTGAGATACATTCGTACATCAGCACCTGCTTAATAAAAGGATACCGGAAGGATTTTGTGCATGCCATTGTTGCATCAAACAATACCCGGTGATCGGAGTGCGCATCCGATCTGTTTAAACAATAAATTATTTCCGGGCGTACCTCCTGAAATATGGCAGAGATATCCGGTACCAGCTTTAGCAGGCTACCGGAGGTTAATGACATAGTAGGATAATCGAGCTTAAATGTTTTCTTTACACCCAGCATTTTACCTACTATATCTATTTCCTTTTGCCGCGACAAAACCTTTTCTGCACTGAAACCCTGTGCTTCTGATATATTGGTTACAATAAGCCAGTAAACCTCATCTCCTTTACTAACATGCCTTAGCATGGCGCCTCCGGCTCCCAGTACTTCATCATCAGGGTGAGCAGAAATAACAATAACCTTATTCATAAATATTCTCCTTGCTTGGGTAATGCTTCAAAATCATGTACGGTGAGCCATATAGCCCCATCAGCCGTTTTTACCTTTATATGCCCATCATTTATTGCCAGTATTTTCCCCGGCTCTATATTCCTGGTATTTTCTTCAGCTATTTTTACCTGCCAAACCTTTACATCGCCATTTGCAGTGGCAACGTGTGCACCAACGTAAGGCCTGGTTAATGCCCTTACCAGATTATAGATACTCATGCTGCTCATTCTGAAATCGATCTGTCCGTCCATTTTACCTCTCTTACGCCAGGTATTTCCGCTCTCTTTATCCTGGCCGATCCTTTTAAACCGTCCTTCTGATAACAGCCGGGTAAATGTAACGATCTGCCCCAGGGCCGTAATGGTGATTTTTTCGTAAAGCGTGGCTGCATTATCCTCCAATGTTATCGGCACAGTTTCCTGAGATAAAATATCTCCCGTATCGGCTCCCTCATCCATAAAGAAAAAGGAGGAAGCGGTTTGCTCTAATCCCAGGGCTAATGCCCAGATGATGGGATGCCTGCCGCGATTATATGGTAAGGCAGCCGGGTGAAAGCCTATTACTCCCAACGGCGCCAGATCAAGCAATTCCTTTTTTATCAGGCTGGACCAGCCAAAGCAATAGATCACATCCGGGTTAGCGGCTTTTATAAATGAAATGTTATTTGGATGATTAATATCGTTGACCTGCTTACAGGCTATGTTATGGGCCGCGCAAACCGGTTTTAGATCCGCAAAGTCTGAGTTAAATGCAGATGACTCCTTCGTTGCTACGCCGACAATATTTGCATCTGTTGCTATTAATTGCTGTAATGCCTTATAAGAAAATTCAACCGTGCCGATAAAAAAAATCCTCATGTTATATTGTTGAGGTCATAAAACCGTTTCTTTAATAATCCATTATACTCAACGCTCCTTAAAACCTGCATGATCTTTTCTGATGCGTTACCAACCCCGTAAGGATTTTGCATCGTTCTTATACTATCAGAAAAGGCAGGGCTTAATGCGAGATCAATAGCCTTCTTAATATTTTCAAGATCAGGCTCACAATCGATCACACTTTGAGCCTTTATCCTTCCACGCTGCCGGTCTCCGATATTAACCGTTGGCTTTTTGAAAGTTGGCACCTCTACCAGTCCGCTGGATGAATTTCCGATCACCGCGTTCACATGCTGTAAAGCAGAAAGATATCTTAATTGTCCCAGAGAAGTAAAACCGGCGGCTTGCTGCGGATATTTCCTCACAAAGTCATCTATCATCTGGTTAATGATCCTTCCATCTGTATCTGCATTAGCTTTTGTGAAGATCACTTTGGTATCTGTCAGGGAATGTAATACATCCAATAAAGATTGAAATTGCGTTTCAGCAGAATTGAATTCCAGCGTTACCGGGTGAAAGGTCACCAGCAAATTCTTTTCTCCCAATTTAAATCCAATACTCTCCTCAAAACGCTCTTTATTCAGCAAAGGCAACCTGTTAATATTCTCAATACCTAACGCTCCTACATTAAATACGTTCTCCGGCAATTCCCCTAACTGGATCACCCGGTTCCTGAACATTTCCGTTGCTGTAAAATGCAGGTGGGACATTTTGGTTATAGAATGACGGATAGGCTCATCTATTAAACCTTCCGTTGCTTCGCCCCCATGGCAATGTGCTATAGGAATACGGCATACCATTGCTGCTGCAGCAGCAGAAAAGATCTCAAACCGGTCGCCCAATAAAAGTACCAGGTCCGGCTGCAGCTCCGTAAAGGCATCTGCAAAACCTATCATTCCCAAACCCATACTTTTGCTGATCCCCGCTGCGGAATCAGACGACAAAAGCATTTCTACTTTTTTATCAATTGAAAATCCATCCGCTTCAATCTGCCGGTAGGTTAATCCAAATTCCGGAGATAAATGCATACCCGTTACCAGCAGCTGTAATGTAAATGCCGGATCCTCAGAAAGGCTTTTGATGGTCCAGTAGAGCAGTCCATACTCGGCCCTTGTGCCGGTAACTACACAGATCTTTCTGCTGCTCATAGTGAAATAATTTCATCTTCCTGAAAGTCACGGGCCGCAGTTTGTCCTATAACCCTATCCCATTCCATGGGGCTGATACCGGTTCCCGGTCTTTTTACCGTCAGGTTTTCCTCTGCAAACACTTCCCCTTTAGCTATACTTCTTTTGGCCACAATGCTTTTACGTACTATTTTAATATTGTTGCTTTCAGAAGTGGAGGGTTCTTTTATCTCGTTTCCCAATGCCTTATCAATATTACGAATGGCTTTCACCATACTTAATAGCTCATCCGGTTCCAGGGAGGCCTTATGGTCCGGACCTTCCATATTCCGGTCCAGTGTAAAATGCTTTTCAATAACCGTAGCGCCTAATGCCGCTGCAGCTATTGATACTTCAATGCCCTGTGTATGATCAGAATAACCAATAGCTACTCCTAATTCTTTTTGTATGGTAAGCATAGCCTGCAGGTTCACATCCTCCATTGGCGTGGGATATTCCGTATTACAATGTAATATGGTAATATGTTCCCTGGCCACTCCGCTCTTTACCAATACCTCTGCGGCTGCTTTAATTTCAGCCATATAGGACATACCGGTTGACATGATAAGCCGTGGAAATGCAGCTGCCATTTTTCTTAAGTATGGCAGATTGGTAATTTCACCGGATGGAATTTTTCCCAGTGTAATACCAAGATCCTGCAAAAGCGCTATACTATCCAGGTCAAATGCGGTGGACAGGAATTGTATCCCTTTTTGACGGCAATAATCAATCAGCTCTAAATGAGCGGCCTCGTTCAGCTCCAGCTTACGCAGCATCTCCAGCTGTGATTCACTTGTACCGGTGGTTTTTTCCTGGTAAGCAGCTTTCCCTGCCGATCTACTGGCAATTTTTTCTGCCTTGAACGTCTGAAACTTCACATAATCTGCTCCGGCATTTACAGCAGCATCTACCAGCTTTTTTGCATTCTCTAAACTGCCATTATGATTCACTCCTGCTTCCGCTATAATGATCGTATGCTTCATATTAATGTATTTTACGGCATGGGTTACCGGCATAAATGCCCGGGGTATTCAGGGATCTGTTTACCACAGCACCCGCACCTATAATAACGGCTTCGCCGATTGTTATTCCATTTACTAAAACGCTGTTACTTCCAACAAATGAGCCATTACCAACATTACATTCTCCATTTAATACTGCATTTGTGGATACATGCACATGATCGCCTATCATACAGTCATGTTCCACATTTGCATTTGTATTAATAATACAATTATCGCCGACCCGGGCTGCTGCATTTATTTTTGCACCATGCATCACAATTGTACCGGCTCCTACGCTGCTGTATTTTGATACCAGCGCATGAGCCGATATTACGGTTGCTAATCTTTTCTTAGTGACGATAAGCTGTTCAAAGATCCTTTTACGTATGCCGGCACTTTTAATCTGCCCTATTGTAATTAAAAAATAATAGTCTTCAGCCGGGAAGCGGTCCAGCTCTTCATCTGTGGCTATAATACTGTAGCCGCCAATGTTGCTGCCTACCTTTTCCTTCACATCCAGTATACCCGCAATCTCAAACTCACCTGCGGATTCAATTACATCAATACAGGATTTACAATGCCCGCCGCCACCTATCAGTATGAGCTTTTTTTTTCCCATTCTTTATTAATTAAAGCGTACACTGCTGGGCAGGTTCACCACTCTTTCCTCTAACCACTGTGCATTCTCCATCTTATCAGCCTGGCAACCGGCATACATCGGCAGCTTATTCATTAACTGCCAGATGGGCCTTGTCATAACCTTTTGCGCATTGCTTTCCTGTAAAAATTCCTGCTGCTGCTGATGGTCAGGAAAAACAATGGTGTTTAACCAGTAGTTGGCTTTTACATCCTTCATTTCCTGCACACAGGTAACGGGTGAGCCGTTAAAGAACTGCGCATACAAGCCTGCCAGCTCCCGCTTGTTCTCAATAAAAGCCGGCAGCTGCTCCAATTGTGCGCAAGCCAGCGCTGCATTCAGATTGGGCATACGGTAATTATATCCCACCTCGTCATGCACAAATTCCCAGGCATGTGGTACTTTGGCGGTGGTGGAGATATGTTTGGCCCTTTGTGCAATGGCTTCATCATTTGTTACAATGGCGCCGCCGCCCCCGCAGGTTACCGTTTTATTACCGTTAAAGCTAAAGGTGCCCAGCATCCCAAAGGTGCCGGTATGCTTATTCCTGTAATAACTGCCTAATGATTCTGCAGCATCTTCTATAACAGGGATATGATATGCCGTACATACCGCCATTATTTCTTCGATCTTAACCGGGAAACCAAAAGTATGCATGGGCACACAGGCTGCTATACGCCTTCCGGTTTTTTTATTGATACACTGACCCTGATCATTTACAGTCGCAAATTCATCCAGGAAAGCCTTTAGCGCAACCGGCGACAGTCCCATCGTATCTTTATCCACATCCACAAATACCGGTATGCCGCCTGCATGTGTAATGGCATTTGCAGTGGCTACAAAAGTGAGCGGTTGTGTGATCACTTCATCATTATACTTCACGCCGGCCAGCACCATGGCGAGGTGTAATGCGGTAGTACCATTTACAGTAGCTATAACATAGCGGGCGCCGGTAATATCCGCCATCATTTTTTCAAACTGTGTTACATAGGCGCCTACTGAGGAAACAAAAGTGGAATCGATAGTATCTGCCAGGTATTTCTTTTCATTACCACCAAAATGCGGAACATGCAAAGGAATAAATCCCTCCGGCTGGTTAAATACCTTTCTTACAAACCCTATGATGTTATCTGGTTTCATATTATTGCCCGGCTTAAATATTGTAAATATCCGCTTTATACCCTTTGAGATTTTCCGCTACTTTAAACCATTCTATGGTTTCCCTTAACCCCTCTTCAAGGCTATACTGCTGCTTCCAGTCAGTATGTGCAGTGATCTTTTCTTTTGAACCGTACAGGCGGAACACTTCACTCTTTTCCGGCCTTAAACGGGCTTCATCCTGAATGATCTTTGCTTCAGGATTGATCAATGTAATCAATTGGCCGGCCAGCGCCCCTACACTTATTTCCGATTGGGTGGCAATGTTGCAGTCCTCACCGATCAACGCATCCGATTTAGCAATGGCTGCAAATCCCTTCACGGTATCTTTTACATATACCAGGTCACGGGTGGGGGTAGTATCCCCTAAATGAATATCCGTTTTACCTTTCAGCAGCTGCGTGATGATAGTTGGTATAACCGCCCTGGCAGACTGCCGGGGGCCAAATGTATTAAACGGCCTTACAATAGTCAAAGGCAGATTAAAGCTCCGGTAAAATGATTCTGCGATACAATCCGCCCCTATTTTTGAAGCAGAGTATGGCGACTGCGGCTGCCGGGGATGTTTTTCATCTATGGGTATATAGGTGGCGGTACCATATACTTCGGAAGTAGAGGTGACCAGCACCCGTTCAATGTTAAGGTCCTTTGCGGCCTGCACCACATTCAGGGTTCCTTTAACATTGGTATCTATATAAGAATCCGGGGAGTGATAGCTGAATGGTATAGCTATCAGGGCTGCCAGGTGAAATACTACATCCACACCTTTCATAGCAGTCCTTACCCCATTGGGATCACGGATATCTCCTGCAAACACTTCTATTTTTGACAGTGTTTCCCTGGAAAAAGTATCCATCCAGCCCCAGCTGTTGAAAGAGTTATAATATACAAAGGCCTTTACCTGGCATCCTTCTTCTAAAAGCTGTTCTACCAAATGACTGCCAATAAATCCATCGGCGCCTGTAACTAAAACTTTTTTATTCCTTAATTCCATTCAGATAATGACAATTACTGTTTATAATAGATGTAATACGTTCAGTCCTGTGTTTATTTACCTGCCAAAGCATTACGGATCACTCTTCTCGCCACCAGGAAGCCTAATATTAAAAAGCCGCCTACAAAGCCGCCCAGGATCAAACCCTTTAGCTTTCCGAACTTCTCTTTTTTCAGGGGCAGTATAGGCGTATCTACCACCTGTACCACCGGTGTTTCCTGCGCCATCGCCATTTTGCTTAGCTCCAGGTTCTTTATCACTTCGGCATACATGGTTTGTAAAACCATTTTATCCCTTGCCTGCACTTCCGTACCTACACTAGCCACCTGCCGGGCAGGGTTTTGGTTTACATCCTGTGAGGCTGCCACTGAATATGTTTTACGGTTTAATAATAGCTCCAGCGAATCGGCGGAGATCTGCAGCTTATCTACATTCACTTTGGAGCGCCCGATCTTGGTATCTATGTAAAAGGTAGTAGCTTCTTTTACCAGCCTTTCCGTAAATGTTTTTGAGAAGATTTCATTTAAGCTGGTGCATTTTACGCCTATAAAGGCCAGCTTTTTATCCACCTTGGCTATTTCCAGGTTCTGTTTCACCAGCGTTCCCTGTATAACGTTTAAAATACTATCCTGCCGTAAGCTGAATTTTGTACGTTCAAGCCCTAACGGATAATGAAGTCCTTTCAGAGCCGGGTTCTTTTCCCAGGCCTTATCCAGCTCATAGGCTTTAATGTATAGGTCGGCCAGGCTTATTTGTTTATTTTCCCATTGCACCGGTGTTAGTAATGTTCTTTCCACCATCAACCGCGACTTCAGGAACTCAATCACATTATCACCCGCAAATACACCACTGCTGGATCCTCCTCCGAGGTCAATACCAAACTGGCTGGCTAAACCCATATAGGCCGATAGCGGATTGGTTTTCCCATCCTCCATCACAAACGTTAATTCGCCTACATAATTCGGTTTTTTCATCAATGAGTAGGTAAGCCCTAATCCGGCGCCGGCCAATCCACAGATCACAATGATCACCCAATTTTTCAGGAAATATTTCCACCACCCATGTAGTTTCAATATCACATCATTCAGGGATATTTGATCTGACTGCTTATGTTGTACAATTTCCTCCATTATAGTGATGTATGCTTCTTGTTGTCTTATAGGCGGGCATCTACCCACTCCCGGTCTAAAAATGCTTTGGTATCAAATACTACTGCCTTTTGCCCGTCTTTTAAAGCGCCAAGATCCAGGAGCTTAAACTCCTGGTGCGCTACGGTTAAAATAATAGCATCGTACCTGTTGTTCAGTGTTTGCTTTAATGTCAGCTCATATTCACGTTCCACTACAGCGGGTAAAGCATGCGGATCATATACATCCACATTCAACCCAAATTCTTTTAACTCCCGGTAAATATCTATTACCCTGGAATTACGTATATCCGGGCAATTTTCTTTAAACGTAATACCTAATATCAGTGCACGGGCGCCTTCTATTTTATGCCCTTTCTTTATCATCAGCTTGATCACCTTATTGGCTACAAACATACCCATATTATCATTGACCCGGCGGCCGGAGAGGATCACCTGCGGATGGTAACCTAAGGCCTCTGCCTTATGGGCCAGGTAATAAGGGTCTACTCCTATGCAATGGCCACCTACCAGGCCGGGCCTGTATTTCAAAAAGTTCCATTTGGTGGCTGCTGCTTCAATCACATCCATCGTATCAATATTCATCCGGTCAAATATCAGGGCCAGCTCATTTACAAAACTGATATTTACATCCCGCTGCGCATTCTCTATTGCCTTGGAAGCCTCTGCCACTTTAATGCTGGGTGCTTTATGCGTGCCTGCTGTTATAATACTTTTATAAAGCTCATCTACCCTGGCAGCTATTTCCGGGGTAGAGCCGGAGGTAACTTTTTTAATATTGGCAAGGGTATTCACCTTATCGCCAGGATTAATTCTTTCCGGGGAATACCCGCAAAAGAAATCAGTATTGAACTTTAATCCTGAAGTATTTTCCAATACCGGTACACAATCCTCTTCTGTACAACCCGGGTATACAGTAGATTCGTAGATCACGAGGTCTCCTTTTTTCAACACATGGCCTAACATTTCTGAAGCCTGTAATAAGGGCCCCAGATCGGGCGACTTAAACCGGTTAAGCGGCGTAGGCACGGTAACTATATAAATGTTGCAGGCCGCCAATACAGCCACGTCGTCCGAGAATTGCAATCCGCTTCCTGTTTCCTGCTTACCGGCTGCTATCACCGCCGCTAAAGCTTCAAGGTCTGCTTCCTGCGTATGGTCCTTCCCGGTTTTTAACTCTGCGATCCGGGCGCTGTTAATATCAAATCCAACAACATTATAATGCTTACCAAATTCAATAGCCAGGGGCAGCCCTACATATCCTAAACCAATCACTGCAATTTTGTAGGGCACAGGTTCCATAGCGGCGTAATTATTATTTGATCTTATCCAGTAACGTTACCACTATCAGGGCTACAGATGCCAGCCCGCTGGCCATACCAATAGCTTCCGGCCCGCTCAGGCCCCTGCGCTCCCTTCGTGTGGGCACATATATTTCCGCACCAGGCCTCACTTTCGGATAGCTGTTAAAGAACAATACCTTCCGGGTATTTTTCACTTCCCCGTTGGCATATACAATATAACTACGCCTTTTCAGCGCCTGGGAAGTAAAGCCGCCGGCGCCGCGTATGTAATTCCTGAAGCTGATGGAATTATCAAACCGCAATTTTTTCGGAAAATATATTTCGCCGAAAACCTGCACGGTTTGTAGTTTCTTAGGCACTTTCAGCACATCCCCTTCTTCCAGCAACAGGTCGTATTTAGAGCCCGGGTTCTTTATGATCAGGTCCAGGTTAATACCCAGCAGCTGTTCTTTACGTTGTACTGCGCTCCGCACCCGCTCAATATCTGAGCTGTCCTGCAGCTTATTATAAAATACTTCCAGCTTGTTGGTCAGGAAGGCGCTGTCAGATTCATTTACAAAGGTTTTGCGCAGCAATACAGCACCTTCGGGATAGGCTTCCGGGCGCAGGCCGCCGGCACGGCGTAATACATCTGAAATGCGTTCCTGTTTGGTATTAATAGTGTATTCACCCGGGTATAACACTTCACCGCCTATTTCAATATTGGCTTGCTCCGCATAAGAAGGCGCCTTGCGGATCATAATCTCATCAAAAGGCTGCAGGGCAAAGGCCGCTGCGCCCGGGTTATTGCTCAGATCTGCATTAATATCAAACTGCTGTATAATAGCCATACGGCTGTCGGAAGAATCTGCGCTGTTATTACGTATACGCCTGGCTATTTCTACGTGTTTCAGGGAGGCCGCATCTCTTAAGCCACCGGCTATCAGTATCAGGTCTTCCAGCTGCATGCTGTCGGCATACACATATTGCCCGGGGGCATTCACCTCGCCAATGATCTTTACCTGGTATTGCTCCCGGAGGTCTATTTTGGAATATACCACCACGCTATCCTCCCGCTGAAGGGCCAGTGTTTGCTGCCCGTTCAGGGCTGATTGTACATTAAAGCTGATCATAGCAGGGGTATAATCGGCCTGCAGGCGGCGCACTACTCCGCGCGCCAGGGCTGCTTCCTCCTTCACTCCATCTGCTTTTTTTATCAGGTCGCCTACGGTCATTCCCGGCTCCAGCGCATAGTCACCGGGGTGAAATACAGCGCCGGTGATGGTTACCCGGTTAGTGAAGCGGTTGGATATAGAGTCTATTGTAAACAGGTCACCCGATTTTAACTGAAAGCTCGCTATCTGGCTGGCGGGTACATTCACTACCTCCCGCTGCCGGTTGGTAATCCGGTTGGCGCGGATCACTTCATGATAGGCTTTATCCGTGTAACCGCCTGCATAGTCCAGGATCTGCTGCAGGCTTTCATTTTCCTTTGCTTCAAAAATGGCCGGCCGTTTTACCTCACCTGCCAGCTCCACCCGTGTTTTATACGGATTCACCTTTACAATATCCTGGTCGCGCAGCACTACATTATTGGTAAGGTCGCCATGCGCCAGAAAATCGTACAGGTCAAAAGTGGCTACGGGCTGCCCGTTACGGATAACCTGTATATTACGGAACGAGCCATTTTCACCCGGCCCGCCGGATACATACAGTGCATTGGCCACCGTGGCCAGGCTGGGTAAGCTGTAAGTGCCGGGGCGGTCAACCTCCCCGATCAGCAATACCCGTATACTGCGTATGCTGCCAAGTGAGATCTGTACAAAAGTATTTCCTGTTTTTATGCCGCCGTAAATAGAAGATAATTGTTTGGTGATGCGGGTACGGGCCTCCTCCATGGTAAGGCCGTTCACGTAAACCGGCCCCAGGTAAGGGATCCGTACATAACCATCCGGGCTAACCTTTAATTGATGCTGTACTTCGGAATAGCCGTATACATCTATGATCAGCTCATCATTCGCCGCTATCTGGTAATTAGGCGGGGTGGGCATGCGCAGGTTCGGCTCAAAAGTAAGGTTGCGGTTATTGAACAGCTCTGAACCAAAGATCTTCCTGCGGCGCAGCGCACGCTCATAATCTTCCTTGCTGTTAAGCCTGCGCAGCTTATCGTTCCAATAGTCCGTCGTGTCATTCACCATACGGTCTAATTCTTCCGAGGTATCAGAATTGGCCGTGGTATTTTTTCCTGTTTTACCGGATAACACCGTATCCAGCCCCAGCTGCTGTATGCGTGCTTTCAGCTTGATCACTTCTGTATCAGAGATGCCGTTATCTGCCGCGTACTCATCGATCTCATCAAATGAAATATTGTTCTGTTTCATCTTTGCCACCAGCTGCCTGATCTGGTCGTCCGACAGGTCATCTACATGGATCTGCTTTAGCTGGTCTTTGGAGATAGTGGAAGGGATCTGCGCAGCCGCACAAAAACCTACGAGCAAACAGAGTTGTAACAGTAATATCTTCTTAAACATGAATTATCGGATGTACTTTCTTGAATGATTCTGTAAATGCCTCTTTTTGGACCTCACTAACCTGCCAGGAACCGGCAAATCAGGTGCAAATCTATTAAAAATAACATATTTGCATTACGTTGATGAAAATCAGCCGGATAATAAACGCTTCCCGGCAATATAATTTTCTGTAAGCGGCTCATATATACTAATACTAAACAACGGCATTTTTTGCCGGCATAGGTCTTTTGGACATAAGCAGCCTGACATTCACCTGGCTACGTTTACCACTCCTGTAGCTTTTTTAGGATTTATTACCCGTTTTGTTTAAATTAGCTAAAACCAAAATCAGCACCCATGTCACCCGCCGAATTTACGGACCTGTTGCTGCTTCAGGGCGATTTCCTGAAGCCTTTTGCAATAGCGCTTACCCGTGATTCGGAAGCTGCCCGCGATCTTTACCAGGAAACCATGTACCGGGCGCTGCTACACCGGGAAAAATACACGGAGGGTACCAATATTCGTGCCTGGCTTTTTACTATCATGCGTAACCTGTTCATTAACCATTACCGCCGCAGGGCAAAACAACAGCTGTTCCTGGAACGCGCCACCCGGGCGCTGGTACTGTTACACCAGCCCTACGTGGATAACGAGGCCGTTACCAGCATGCAGGTAAAAGATATTCAGCACGCCATTTACCGGCTCCCTAATTTATTCAAACGCCCTTTCCTGTTGTATTATGAAGGTTTTAAATACTATGAAATAGCCGATATGCTGCACGAGCCTATGGGCACCATTAAAAGCCGGATCCATTTTGCACGGAAAATGCTAAAGCAACAGATAGCCCACTAATGTCCAACACACAACGCTTCCTATCCTTAGATGTTTTTCGCGGCCTTACTGTGGCCGGTATGATCCTGGTTAATAACCCGGGCAGCTGGTCATATGTATATACCCCGCTGGAGCATGCCCCCTGGCATGGCTGTACGCCTACCGACCTCGTATTTCCCTTTTTCCTGTTTGCCGTAGGCAATGCTATGAGCTTTTCCATGAAAAAGTACAGGGAGCAGGGCCATGCCACCGCTGTCAGGAAGATCCTGAAACGTACCCTGCTCATTTTCCTGATCGGGGTATTCCTGAACTGGTTCCCTTTTTTCAGATGGAACACGGAAGGGCAACTGGTATTTAAATCCCTTTCCCAGCTGCGTATTATGGGCGTGCTGCCCCGCATAGCCCTGTGTTACGGGCTGGCAGCGCTGATCATTCATTTTTGGGGGGCGCGGCGGGCCTTTGTAATAGCGGGCTGCCTGCTGCTGGTATACTGGTGGCTGGTGCTGGCCTTTGGCCAGGGCGATCCCTATAGCCTGGATGGTTATGCAGGCCTGCGGCTGGATAAATGGCTGCTGGGGGAGCAGCACCTGTACCGGGGCGAAGGCGTACCCTTTGATCCGGAAGGTATTTTAAGCACCCTGCCGGCTATTTGTAATGTAATATTCGGCTACCTGGCCGGTATATATATCCAGGAAAAAGGGAAAGATTATCCCATGCTGTGCGGCCTGCTGGTTACCGGCTGCGTGCTAGTATTTACAGCGCTGTGCTGGAACATGGTGTTCCCTATCAATAAAAAAATATGGACCAGCTCCTACGTATTGTATACAGCAGGCATTGCCCTGCTGCTGTTGTCTGTACTTATGTATGCGATTGAATTCCGGGGCTGGACCAAACCCGCGGCCTTTTTTGAGGTGTTCGGGAAAAATCCTTTATTCATTTACGTTATGTCCGGCGTAGTGGTAAAGCTATACCTGCTGGTGCGTACCGGGCCGGATGAGAACCTGTACGGATGGCTGTATGAGCATATTTTCCGCCCCATTGGCGGCAACTACCCCGGCTCCCTGCTGTTTGCCCTGTTCCATGTAGGCCTTTTCTGGTTATTGGGATGGTGGATGGATAAACGAAAGGTCTATATCAGGGTTTAGGTTAAAAGCGTAGTTAAAAAACAAGCGGCAGGAGTAAGATGTGAGCATCTTATTCCTGCCGCTTGTTTTAATAGAGCAAGCAGGTTACGGACGGATTCAAACCGTCGTAAAAGGTTTTGCTGACCTTTACCTCGTCTCTCGGCCACGTAACCTGCGTATTAAGTTCTGATGCCGTATAACAGGCGTAAATATCTTTGCTGAATAGTAGCTTTATAATAAAATACCAGCGTTTGCACCAGGGCTATCAGCCATAACAAGCCGGGCCTGGGCCAGCAATAATACACCGCCAAAAAGATCACCAGCAAACGTGCATACTCCAGGTAAAACACCCATTGCCGCTGTTCCAGTATGGCCCCGCTGTTGATCAGCGTCAGGAAAATGAATACCGTGAAACAGGCCTGCACAAACAGGGGAATATATTTTTCCAGCAGCAGGAAAAAGAACAGCGCTGCCAGCGTCATGGCCATTTGGGCTACCACATAATTATGCAGCCGCCGGGTAGTAGTGCCGGTTGGGTTCCGGAACAGGAATTTTTCTTCCAGCACCTCCCTGATGCCCGGGTTAATATGATCCGGTTTTCCGAACACCACCAGCCATTTTTGTTTTAACCCTTTCGCCTGCCTGAAGGCATAGGCTATTTCCAGCAGAAAATGAAAGTGCTGCCATAAAAAGCTATGGCTGTCCAGCGGTTTGGTGAGCCCATACTCCGGCTCTTCCTGTTCCGTTATAAAAGTGCCGAACAGCTTATCCCAGATAATAAGCACATCCCCGTAATTCTTATCCAGGTATTGCTCATTGCAGGCATGGTGTACCCGGTGGTGCGAGGGTGTTACAAATATGTATTCCAGCACGCCCAGCTTACCAATCGTGCGCGTATGAATAAAGAACGGGTATAAGCCATGCACCAGCTGCACGCTGATGATCATGGCCGGCGGAAAGCCTATCACCGGCAGCACAGACCAGAACATCATCCTGGCAAATGCCTGGAACACCGTGATACGTGCAGATACTGTGTAATTAAAATCTTCACTCTGGTGATGCACTACATGCGCCCCCCACAAAATATTCACCTCATGCGCCAGGCGGTGATACCAGTACCATATAAAATCCGTCATTATCAGCAACGCTATCCACAACAGCACGCTGGATTGTATGTTAAAGATGGCAAAATGCCGGTGCAGGTAATCATATACAAAATAGAAGATGCCTATGGTAAAGGTATCCAGCAAACGCTCTGCTACCCCTACATTCAGGTTGGATATGGAAGTGGAAAAGCTGAAATACTTCCACCCTTTTTTGCGGGCTACTCCATATTCAATACCCATGAGTAACAGGAATAGTGGAATGGCCCATGCCATGTGATTTAAGTGCATAGACTACGGCTAAACAATAATAAGGTGGTGGTAAACGGCTACAATAATACTGCTTTTATTTTAAATAGTCTACAAAAATAATAGACTAATTAAAAGTAATAATGGCTCATTGAACCATAACATTGTATTACATCATACAAACGTCAGGCAATGGACCATTATACTTACTACTACCCATTCAAAAAAATATCCTAATCTTCCTTGCTGCCGTCATCGGCCATCCTTACTATTTTGGGCTGAAAGCGTCCTATCACATCCACCAGACTGCTTTGCGCAGCCATTACTTCATTAATGTTCTTGTATGCCATGGGCGCTTCGTCCGGGCCGCCACCCACCAGTATTACCCCCTGCTCTTTCAGGTATTTGTTCAGCTCATACTGGCTAATGGATTGTGCCGCATTAAAGCGCGACATTGCACGGCCTGCGCCATGCGATGCGGAGTGTAAAGATGCGGCCTCTCCCCTGCCTCTTACAATATAACCGGGCGCCGTCATGGAGCCGGGTATAATGCCCAGCACTCCCTTACCCGCTGGTGTAGCGCCTTTGCGGTGCACGATCACCTCCTGTCCGTTATGGATCTCTTTCCAGGCAAAGTTATGATGGTTCTCAACCCTTGCCAGCAAGCGCGCATCCATGGCTTTAATCAAACGCCGGTGTATCTGGTTATGGCAGGCGCTGGCATAATCGCCGGCCAGGTTCATAGCAGCCCAGTATTCCTGGCCTGCTTCTTTATCTAATTCCAGCCAGGCAAAATGCTGGGCCACCCTGGGCAGCTGGCATAATTCCCGCGCCAGCCGCGTATAGTGCGCTGCTATTTGTGCGCCCAGGCCCCGGGAGCCGGAGTGCGATAACAGGCCCACATAAGCACCTGCCGGCAGGCTAAATTCATTGGTGCCTGTTATTTGTACAATGCCCCATTCTACAAAGTGGTTACCGCTGCCGGAGGTGCCCAGCTGTTCCACCGCTTTCTTGTGCAGGTGCCGCAGCATCGGTATTTCCCGGAACAGCGCATGTTCCAGCACAGCATCTTCTGTTTTGCCAACCCAGGTAGCGCCGGCCCCGAATTCTGTTTGTGTTACCAGCTCCTTTTTAAATTTAGCTGCATGCCGCTCTAATGATACCACCGGCAGGTCCAGTATGCTCAGGCACATGCGGCAGCCAATGTCTACGCCTACCCCGTAGGGTATTACTGCATTATGGGTAGCCAGCACACCGCCAATGGGCAAACCATAACCATGGTGCGCATCCGGCATTAAAGCGCCGGCTACGGCTACCGGCAGCCTTACCGCATTATTCATTTGCTGCAGGGCGCCGGTTTCAATAAACCCGGCCCCGTATATTTCATAGGGTACCGGTATTTCTTTTAGCGGAATATCTTCTTCCTCCTTTGTCTCCATCAACTTACCCGCTACTTTTCGCAAACCATCATCCGCCAGGTAGGCCATCGGATCTAACAGCACCTGCT
Organism: Chitinophaga sp.; assembly: GCF_036569125.1. Taxonomy (GTDB): domain Bacteria; phylum Bacteroidota; class Bacteroidia; order Chitinophagales; family Chitinophagaceae; genus Chitinophaga. The sequence goes on from NZ_DATCRF010000620.1 coordinate 16,468, forward strand.
TTAAGATATCCAACGCCGCCTCTTCGGAATGATGTCTGAATTGTTTTTCCATAGCGGTAATGGCTACGCTGATCGCAGGCCCCTCAGGGTATCCTATGTTACGCAGCGCCTTACCGGTAAGTCTTAATCTGGGCATATCGTGGGTTTTGAATATTTTAGTTAGCCCTGAAACCTATCAGGGATGCCTTTCTTTCAAAGGACTTTTCATTTTGATTAGCAATTTCCGCAATGCTCATAGGCTGATAGATATCGGTATCAAAGCCCAGGTGGCGCGACAGCTGCTGCGCCTTGGGTACCGATAGCCGGGAAAATTCATACTTTGCAATTAACCGCCCCTTCCGCAGCAGCGCACTGTCTATCATAGACAGGTCACTGTTAAAGGTGCAGATCACCTGCACATTCAAACAATCTGCCAGCAAACCATCTGAAATATTCAGCAGGTTTGATACGGTTGATTCACCGGTAAGCTTACGGTCCATCACAATGTTCTCCGCATCTTCGATCACCAGTATGCTGTTCGGATTTTCGATCAGCAGGTCTATAAAACCAGGCTGCGTAATGTGCGTGGCCATGCTGGGCGATACAAATAATACCCGCTTTTTCAGCCGCCCTATCAGATACCGCAGGTAGGTGGTTTTACCGGTGCCCGGTAAACCGTGCAGCAGCACAATCCCTTTATCATTCTGCTTGTTCAGCCGCTTTTGAATGGTGTTATCAATCGCCGCAAAATCATCTTCATAATAAAGGCCCAGGTCCAGCTTTGTTTTTTTGATCTCCATGTTACTCAGCTCCAGGCCATGTCCATCGTTCGTGATTAGGCTAATGTTGTTCTTCTTATGCTGTACCCGTTTCCTGAACCTGCGTACCAGTGCGGTCACCTCATCTACAAAAGCGGTGTTTTGCCCGTTGTGCAGTATTTCACCATAACCTTCTCCAAATTCCACCATGCAGTTGTTGCTCATTACTATCAGCGTAATAGAATATTCGTATTTCTTTTGCTTGCGTTCCAATACGCCGTATTGATAGGTATGTTTTATATCAGCAGCAAATGTTTCCCGGAAAACCTTCAGCGCGCGGTATCCATCAATGCCTAACACCAGGTTTACGCTGGGTATGGCATTAAAGCAATACATATAGAATTGCTTGGATTCCAGCAGCCGGGTACTGAAAATACTGTCTGCCGATATGATGCGTTGTTGTATATGATCGTTCATCAGTTGTTGTGTTAGTAGCCGGGCGCGGGTCCGTATTCGTTTCTTTACCAGTGCACTCACAGCGTTCCTTTCTGCTGCCGGCCCCTGGTAAAGATGAATACATAGTAACGCACCTGGCGTTGTTGAATAGTGGGTTAATGCAAACAGAGACGAAAAAAATATCTTACAAAAAAACCCTGCTCGCGTACACGGGCAGGGCTGAATAATGTGCATGTTTTACCATTACATCATTGCATACCTTACCCAACAGACCCTGCGATGTGCAAAGCCGGCTCCGCCCCGGTAATAGCGGCCTGTATCAGGCGCTGTAATACCGGGCAACTGCCCGCGGCGGTGTGTGTTTGTTAGTATCTGAAGCATATTCCGGGTAACAAAAAAGCCCGGCTTGTTATTAGCCGGGCTTTTTGTTATATACACAAATCTCTTTGTCTCATTTCTCGTTATAACATGCCCGGCGCAGGTGATGGCCCTTTGGAAAGGACACCGCTGCTTTTGTATTTATGATGAATTGACGCATGTTAAAATGTTTTAGTGATTAAATTGAACCCTGCAAAGATAAATCGAATATTTCTGATCCTACAAATTTTTATGCCTGTTTTTTCAAAAATTTTCGTTTAGCCATTCCTGTTAAAACAGCGTGCCATCACTAAGCTGTTGGATGGCACGCACTATAAATGAACTCGAAAGCAAAAAAAGGATTAACAGCAACAGATGATGCTGGTCGACCGTTTTTATATTAATTCCATACTACCTGTAGAAGAGAACTGCTTTTCAAGCCGCTGCAGCTGGCGGATATGCCTTTCAATATGCTTGGTAAGGAAATAGATATACTGGTATATATCCAGCTTACCCAGGTTATTTACAGACATATTGGTGAACACCAGGCGCCCTTCGCCGTTCTTCAACAGGCTCAGGTTGTACATGCACTGCGCATACTGCTGCTTCAGCAAGGCTCTTACCACCTGCATATCCTTCATACCCGTAGGCTCCATATGATCGGGGCGTATCCAGCCGAATGACTGGCTGCCTATCACCTCTATCTGCTCAAATTTGTCAAAGTAGTCGCCCGGCAGTATCACTGTATGGCCATTACTTTTACGATCCAGCGCACGGCGGGTAGCTTTGTTAATGATCAGCAATAAAAAATAATTGGTAAGGCTGATATGCTCCAGCACCTCATGGGCATTCCACTGATCCGGCCCGGGTTTAAAATCCAGCAAAACCGGATCCCGGTCAAACCACGTATCCAACTCCTTGAAGTTGTTCAGCAAAGCCTCTCTTACTGTTTGAATAATATTTCTCATGGTACTACACTATTTGGGGTTATGCACCTTCCTGATCCTTTGTACGGGCTAGCACATAACGTATTAAAGTATTTAAAAAACAAAAATCCCGGCACGATTTCCAACGGGCCGGGATCTTATAACAAAAACTATACTGCTTTGCTATATACCTTGCCCATCAGGCTTTTTTAACATAAGTTTTCTCCATGGCATAACCGCACCATCTTTTGACGGTGATGCGCTCATACATCCAACAGTTGCTATACTACTTTTTGTCTTATGTTCAGTCATCATTACGAACTACGCTTAAGCAAAAAGTCCCGCATCTTGCCTGCGGGACTTTTGTTTTATCACTTGATAACTAGTTTGTTAACAATTGGTGCAACATGCCCGCAACCCGCTCTTGACCTGCTTCTTCAGCTTGCAGGACACCGCAGAGATAATATGTTGATGGTTGCGTAACATTTTTTTTCTTTTGCTGCAACAAAGATATTTTTATTTTTTTATTGCGCAAAATTCAAAAGATATTTTTTTTTGAGAATTAATGTTTTTTTCATAAAAGCCGGTCCACAGTCCACGGATTACAGTCAGCAACAGGTTATGAACACTTACCGCCCGCACGGTCTGTAGCCCGTGGTCTGTGAACTGCCCTATCAGAAAAGCCGTAATTGCTGCTGCGGCCTTTGAAACAGCGAAGTATTTAATTCAACCTTCTCCATATTCAACCCGTTCTTTTTGGTATGGATCTTAAACTGCTGGCGGATCAGGTCTGCTACATTCCCCTCACCCCGCATGCGGCGCCCAAACTCACTATCGTTCACCTTTCCCCCGTGCATGCTTTCCACCAGGTGCCATACCTTGTCTGCCCGGTCAGGGAAGTTCTTATACAGCCAGTCGTTGAAAATGATCTTTATAGCATCATTTAACCGTACAATGGTGTAACCGGCAAACTTAGCCCCGTTCTGGGCGGCCATTTCCAGCAGCTGAGGCATTTCATGCTCATTAAGTCCGGGGATCATGGGCGCCGTCATTACCCCAACGGGTATGCCGGCATCACTTAACTCTTTGACTATACGAAAACGCTGTGCTGCGGTAGTGGTGCGGGGCTCCATTTTTAAACGCAGATCCTCCTGCAGGGAGGTGATGGATACATATACGCATACCAGCTGGTCCTGCGCCAGTTTCTGTAACAGGTATTTATCCCGCAGCACCAGCGCATTTTTTGTAATAATACCCAGGGGCTGCTTATATTCCAGGGCTACTTCCAGCAGCTGGCGGGTGATCCACATTTTACGCTCCACCGGCTGGTAACAATCCGTGTTGCCGGAAAGGCTAATGGGTTTGGGTACCCAGTTCTTATTATCCAGGAACTTGCGCAGCAGCTCCGGGGCATTCCTTTTTACTACGATCTTGCGCTCAAAATCCAGCCCGGCGCTCATGCCCCAGTACTGGTGCGAGTTACGCGCATAACAATAGATACAGCCATGCTCACAGCCCTGGTAAGGGTTCATGGAGTACCACATCCCCACATCCGGGCTATCTACCTTATTCACCAATGATTTTGCATGCTCCTCAATGATCTGGGTAGGCACATCCGCCTGCCACCATTCATCGATCCCTTCCGGGTGATCCTGCGCGTATTCACTTTGCAGGAATTTATTCTTTGGATTCAGCTGCGCGCCCCTGCCCTTATAATAATTTTCAGGCGCACCCCCTTCCTGGAAAGGCAAAGTCATATACTAATTATTTTAGTAAAAATACTAAATTAATTAGCTATTTACCAAATAAAAAATGATGTGCAAATATGCAGATAGGCAAATGTGCAGATGAGTACAAGATGCTTATATGATCTTCGCTCCAAACCATCTGCACATTTGCCTATCTGCACATCCGCACATCATATTATCCCCATTTGCTGCATCAGGAAAGTAGCATTCTTATTATGGGCAATGCCTTCGCGGATGCGGTAATCGAAGTACAAACGATTTTCCTGGATAGTGCTTTCAAAACAATAGTTCCGGATCTGCTGCGGGTATACCTGTTCCAGCTGCCCCAGCTCCAGGTCGTGGGTGGCAATCATGCCCAGGCAATTATATTGTAAAAGATGGGTGATCAATTGTTGTGAGCCGGTAAGCTTGTCGGCGGAGTTAGTGCCTTTCAGGATCTCATCCAGCAATATAAATACATTACCGCCGCGCTGCAGCACTTTTACGATCTGCTGCAGGCGTAGCAGCTCTGCCTGGAAATAAGAGGTATGCCGGGCAATGGAATCCTTAATGCGCATGGAGGTCATGATGTGC
>NZ_DATCRF010000621.1:0-29110 GCF_036569125.1 Chitinophaga sp.
TGTATGGTAGAAGGGCCCCGTAAGCGCACAAAAAGCAGGTTAGAGGATCCGCCACCCATCAGCCTGACCACGAACTTCCTTTACCCGTGGAGTATGCTATGGACCATCGACCATGGACCATGGACTCCACACAGGACCATGGACTGTGGACCATTTTACTTACCTTTGCCATCCGTAAAATTACAACCGGTTTTATATGAGTGAAGAAAGATCTCTCAACTTTTTAGAACAGATCATAGAAGAAGATCTAGCAAAAGGCGCTAATGGCGGCCGGGTGATGACCCGTTTCCCGCCGGAACCCAATGGCTACCTGCACATTGGGCACGCCAAATCTATTTGTCTCAACTTTGGGCTGGCCCAGAAATACAACGGGCAAACCAACCTGCGTTTTGACGATACCAACCCGGTAACAGAAGATACGGAGTATGTGGATTCCATCAAAGCCGACATTAAATGGCTGGGCTTTGAATGGGCCAACGAACTGTATGCATCCGATTATTTTGACCAGCTATACGATTTTGCAGTGGCCCTCATTAAAAAAGGGCTGGCTTATGTGGACGATTCTACCGCGGAGGAAATAGCAGCCCTGAAAGGCACGCCCACCGAACCGGGAAAAGATAGCCCTTACCGTAGCCGCAGCGTGGAAGAGAACCTGCAGCTGTTTGAAAAAATGAAGAACGGTGAGTTTAAGGATGGCGCCAAAGTGCTGCGGGCCAAAATAGATATGGCATCGCCCAACATGCACATGCGCGACCCTATAATGTACCGCATTAAACATGCACATCACCACCGTACCGGCGATAAATGGTGCATTTATCCCATGTACGATTTTGCGCACGGACAAAGCGACAGCATAGAACATATCACTCACTCCATATGTACGCTGGAGTTTATACCGCATCGCCCGCTGTACGACTGGTTCATTGAAAAGCTGAACATCTTCCCTTCCCATCAGTATGAGTTTGCCCGCCTGAACCTGAACTACACGGTGATGAGTAAACGAAAACTGAAGCAGCTGGTAGAAGATGGCTTTGTACGCGGCTGGGACGATCCCCGCATGCCTACCATCAGCGCCCTGCGCCGCCGTGGCTTTACACCAGCCAGCATCCGCACTTTCTGCGACCGTATAGGCATCCAGAAACGGGATAACCTGATCGAGGTAAGCCTGCTGGAATACTTCATCCGCGAAGAGCTGAACCGTACTGCCAACCGTGTAATGGTAGTAACCGATCCCCTGAAGCTGGTGATCACCAACTACCCCGAAGGACAGGTAGAAGAGCTGCAGGCAGAGAACAACCCGGAAGATGAAAGCGCCGGCACCCGCAGCCTTCCCTTCAGCAATACGCTGTACATAGAGCGGGAAGATTTTATGGAGAACCCTCCCAAGAAATTCTTCCGCCTGGGCCCCGGCAATATGGTACGCCTGAAGTATGCCTACATTATCAAATGCGATAGCTTTGATAAGGATGCAGATGGTAACATTACCACCGTCTACTGCTCTTACCTGCCCGAAAGCCGCAGTGGTGGCGATAGCAGCGGCCTTACCGTAAAAGGCACCATTCACTGGGTAAGCGCAGCGCATGCCGCCAAGGCCGAAGTGCGCCTGTACGACCGCCTGTTTAAGGTGGATGATCCGAACAACGAGGAAGGTGATTTTAAATCTTACATCAACCCGGATTCTTTACAGGTTGTGGAGAATGCGCTGATAGAGCCTGCGCTGGCCAGCGCCAAACCCGGCGACCGTTTCCAGTTCCTGCGCAAAGGTTACTTCTGCGTAGATCCGGATACCACGCCTGAAAAGCTGGTGCTGAACCGCACGGTAACCTTAAAGGATACCTGGGCCAAGGAAGCTAAAAAAGGTTAGGAATAGTTTTATAAATGTAAAACGCTCCGGAGGTAATACCCTCGGAGCGTTTTTTTACGTGTGCCACACCTTTGAGGTGTGGCACACGTAAGTTATGCATCCAGCAACGTCAAGGCCTTCATAATTCTCGCGATAGTCTCATGCTTGCCCAGTGTTTCTGCAATATTAAATACCGGCGGGCCAAACTTACCACCGCACAGCATAATGCGGAAAGGCAGCTGCAGCTCTCCTACTTTAATATTCATGGACGTGGCCAGCTGTTTAAAGCTTTCCTCTACAGAGTGTAAAGAGAAATCAGACAGCGTTTCCAGCACAGAAGCCCAGTCCAGGAAGAACTGGCGCTTATCCGCATTCCACTTGGGTTTTACGGGGCTAAGGTCATAGTTTTCCGGCTGCTGGAAAAAGAAGAAACCATGGTCCCATATTTCACTTACCAGGTTGCAGCGCTCTTTTACCAGCCCTGCAATGGTAGCTACATATTCTTCAGAAGCCTGCACGCCTTTCTCCTTTAGCACCGGCATAAACAGCTGCGCCAGGCGTTGATTATCGGCCTTTACAATATATTGATGGTTGAACCAGTTGGCTTTTTCAATATTGAACTTGGCGCCGGCATGGTGTACACGGTCCATAGAGAACTTTTCTATCAGCTCTTCTATAGTGAACAGTTCCTGTTCCGTCCCATCATTCCAGCCCAGCATAGCCAGCATATTTACAAATGCTTCCGGCAGGTAACCCATTTCGCGGAAGCCTTTGGTAAAGTCACCGGTGCGGGGATCCTTCCAGTTCATAGCATATACGGGGAAGCCTAAACGATCGCCATCCCGTTTGCTGAGCTTACCATTTCCATCCGGTCGTAAGATCAGTGGCAGATGCGCCCATTGCGGCATCTGGTCTTGCCAGCCCAGGTAACGCCACAGCATAATATGCACCGGGGCGGAGGGCAGCCATTCTTCCCCGCGGAATGCATGGCTGATCTTCATTAAATAATCATCCACCACCACAGCCAGGTGATAGGTGGGCATACCGTCTGCTTTCAGCAGCACCTTATCATCTACGGTGCCGGTATTAAAATGCACATCGCCGCGGATCATATCTGTAAAAGATATTTCTTCATTGGCGGGCATTTTAATACGGATCACATGCGGGGTACCGGCCGCTAATAAAGCAGCGGTTTCTTCCGGCAGCAGGCGCAGGGAATTGCGCATGTGCGCGCGTACAATGTGATTATATTGCGGGGATGGATTGTCTTCCGTTTTCAGGCGGGTACGCATTTCATCCAGCTCTTCCGGTGTGTCAAATGCATAATAGGCATAGCCGTCTTTCACCAGCTGCTCAGCATACTGGCGGTACTGCGCTTTACGCTCGCTTTGCCGGTAGGGCGCGTAAGGGCCGCCTACATGCGGTCCTTCATCGGCATTTAACCCGCACCAGCGCAGGCATTCAAGAATATATTCTTCTGCTCCTTCCACATAGCGGGTCTGGTCCGTATCTTCTATACGCAGCACAAAGTCGCCTTTATGCTTCCTGGCAAACAAATAATTGAATAAAACCGTGCGCACCCCACCCAGGTGCAGGCCACCGGTAGGGCTGGGGGCAAAACGTACTCTTACTTTTTGGTGTTCCATAGGGGCAAAGGTAATATTTTAGTTGGCAGATAAATAGTTGGCAGTTGCCAGTGGGCAGTAGGCAGTTGGGAAACGGCAAAGTCTGCAACAGTCAATGGTTATCCTCCCTGATGGCCACCGCCCACTACTATTAGTAGGCCAACTTGCCACAGACTGCCAACTGCCCACTGGCAACTGCCAACTAATCCTTAACTTGCCAATGGCTGCAAACTACAACTGTATGTTCTATCTCACCAAAACGCCCGGCATCCTGAAAGCCCTGTATAGGAGCTGCACCTGGCACCTTTCACCGGCCAAACAAGCGGTGTACCTTACTTTTGACGATGGCCCGCACCCGCAGGCCACGCCTTTTGTGCTGGAACAGCTGAAGAAGTACAATGCCAAAGGCACCTTTTTTTGCATAGGCAAGAACGTAAAGGAGTATCCGCAAATTTACCAGCAGCTGCTGGAAGAAGGGCACACCGTGGGCAACCATACCCACCAGCACCTCAATGGCTGGAAAACCGGTACAGATACGTATATCCAGAACATCCTGGAAGCCCGGCAGTACATTGATTCACCTTTGTTCCGCCCACCGTACGGGCGCATTACCCCTTTCCAGATCAAAGCATTGAAAAATAAGATCCCGCAGGCGCAGGTGATCATGTGGGATGTGTTAAGCGGGGATTTTGATACTGCTATTAACGGGGAGGCCTGTGTGCAGAATGTAGTGTTTAAAACAAAGCCGGGCTCTATTATTGTATTTCATGACAGTACCAAAGCCTGGGACCGGCTTTCGTATGCCCTTCCCCGTGTGCTGGAGTTCTGTAAAAAACAGCAATGGAGCATGGAGGCGATACCCCTCGGGAGGTAATTACGAATTATTCAATTACGAAATGCGAAGCATTCATGAGCACCATTGAAAATGATTATGAATGCGAATAATTACGAATGATTGGAAATGGCTCTATATCAACCGTAATTCGTGGTATATAACATACAAAAGCGGAAGGTTTGAAGCCGGCATAATTGCCTTTAACTTCAAACCTTCCGCTTTTTATTTTAATTATCTATTACTACACTAATCTCCGCTGCATTCCAATTCGTAATTCGTAATTGAATAATTCGTAATTGAATTAATTATCTCGGCAGCAGTACGCCTTTCACCTTATCGCCAATGTTCACGGTAGCGGAATCATCGCAGATGCCGGCGCCATAATCAATGGTAGCAGTTACCTGGTCAAAAGTAACATCTGCTTTACCTTTTCCTATCCAGGCGCATTTCAAAGCTTTGATCAGCGGCTCTTTGGTAGTATAGGTAACAACAGTGCCGCCGGGGTAAGTTAAGCTGGCAGTACCGGTACCGCTGTAAACATCATCTTCAGTTACAAACGGTGTGTTGCCGCCTTCTACCTGGGTAATAACTTTCTCGCAGCTATAACCAAAGGTCAGGGTATCCAGCTTAATAACGCCGCCGGTTACTTTAGTGCTGTATTTAAAGGTGGTGCCGCTGCTTTGGTTGGTGATCACCTTTGTACCTTCCAGGTGTACCAGGCCTACTGAATAGTTCTGCAGGGTAATGTTGATGATAGTACCCGGCTTCATAATGTAATTGCTGATAGTGATGATCACTTTACCGGCACGCGTGCGGCCGTCTGTACCCGTACAACCGTTTTTAAAGTCCAGGGTCAGCGTTTTAGGCCATTTATCTATGGTAACATCGTCCAGGTTAGCCTCGTAGCACCCGCCCAGCTTAGACAGTGAACGGTCCTGAAGCGCCTTACGGCCATTAGTACCAAGTCCCTGCTCCTCACCGGCAGATAAAGCCACATCAAAAAGATCGTCGTACAGGGTGCTTGCCTGGGCTTCGTAAGAGGCTGCAGCCAGGGCTTTGGCGTCATTTGCGTTGGTATCAGGTGTTGCTTCATTGCTCTTGCTACATGCAAAGAAGATAGTAGCAGTAGCAACCAGTATCAACACAGCGGCAAAGATGCGGTTAAAACAAAAATTTTTCATGATAGGATAGTTTTTTTTAGGACTTTAACTTTGTGCCGTAGGTTTAATCAGATATTAAAAATATAACAAATTTAATTATTTCCTACTTAATATTAATATATCATTTGTTAATTATACGTTATGCAGTGGATAGATACGCACGCCCATTTGTACAGTAAGGAATTTGCCCAGGACCGGGAAGCCATGATAGCCCGCTCCCTGGAAGCCGGCGTGCATAAAATGCTGTTACCCAATATAGACGAAGCTTCCATTCCCGGTATGCTGGACCTGGAAGCCCGGTACCCGGGGCAATGCTTTGCCATGATGGGACTGCACCCCTGCTATGTAACGGAAAATGTAAAGGCCGAAATGGCATGGGTGCGGGACTGGCTTGAAAAACGGCCTTTCATAGCGGTAGGCGAAATAGGGCTGGACTTTTACTGGGATAAAACCCTTACCGCCCAGCAGCACCAGGCCTTTCGCGAGCAGCTGGAAATGGCCAAAGCCTACCGGCTGCCCGTAGTGATACACAGCCGGGAAAGCACCCGCCAGTGTATTGATGATGTAAAAGCCCTGCAGGATGGCGGCTTAACCGGGGTATTCCATTGCTTTTCCGGCACGCTGGAAGAGGCCCGGGAAGTAATAGACCTGGGTTTTTACCTGGGCATAGGCGGGGTGGTGACCTTCAGGAAATCGGGCCTGGATAAAATAGTAGAACAAATTGACCTGCAGCATATTGTAATGGAAACAGATGCTCCTTACCTGGCGCCGGCGCCCTACCGGGGCAAACGGAACGAAAGCGCCTACATTCCCCTCATAGGGCAAATGGTGGCGGATGTAAAACATCTAAAAATTGAGGAAGTGGCTGCTATAACAAGCAGCAATGCCCATAAATTATTCAAATCCATTTAATATATAAGTGGATACCTTTGCGGCAATTTTAGGTGTTTCGAGATGAGTAAAATCCTGATTATTTACACGGGCGGCACGGTAGGCATGATCTTCGATGAAAAAACGAAAGCATTGCGCCCGATAGGTTTTAATGAGATCCGTAATAATTTACCGGAACTGTACCGGATGGGGATCGATTTTTACGTGTACACCTTTAACCCGCCCATTGACTCATCCGACATGCACCCGGAAATATGGGTGGAGCTTGCCAGCATTATAGAGGACCGGTATGACCGCTATGATGGTTTTGTGATCCTGCATGGTTCCGATACCATGGCCTTTACCGCATCGGCCCTCAGCTTTATGCTGGAAAACCTTTCCAAACCCGTAATACTTACCGGCTCCCAGCTGCCTATTGGTAAGATCCGTACAGATGCCAAGGAAAATATTATCACTGCCATGGAAATTGCCGCTACCCGGCAAAACGGGCATGTGATGGTACCTGAAGTATGTATCTACTTCGACTTTTCCCTGTTCCGCGGCAACCGCTCCAAAAAATATAACGCGGAAAAGTTTGAGGCTTTTTACTCCATGAACTACCCGCCCCTGGCCGAAGCAGGCATTGATATTAAATATAAAAGGGAATCCGTATTACCCCATCCGCACCAGCCGCTGAAAGTGCATAAGCACCTGGATGATAATGTAACGGTGCTGAAAGTATTTCCCGGCATTACCCGCAAGTGTGTGGAAGCTACGCTTAGTGTGCCCGGGCTTAAAGGTGTGATACTGGAAACCTTTGGTAACGGTAACGCCAACACGCAGCCCTGGTTTATTGAAAGCTTAAAAAAAGTAATTGATAAAGGCGCCATTGTAATAGATATTACACAGTGTGATGGCGGCTCCGTGGAGCTGGGTAAATATGAGACCAGCCAGTACCTCAAAGAGATAGGTGTTATAAGCGGCCATGATATGACGTTTGAGGCAGCCATCACAAAGCTGATGTTCGTACTGGGCCAGGAGCTGCCACTGGAAGATGCTAAACTCCTGATAGAACAACCCCTGCGCGGTGAGCTGACACCCATTACCGATTAAATGTGCAGATGTGCAAATATGCAGATGTGCAGATGAAAGACATTCGCTTCAATCCATTTATACATTCAATATTTGCACATCTGCATATTTGCACATCTGCACACCTTTTTTGTAACTAACGTGCGCCCTCAAACGTTAGCAAATAACACGGATTCTCCCGGAATTTTGTTTTATTTTTAAAACCTATTATGCTTATCTCACCTTCATACAAATGAAATATTTTCTGCTGCCACTGCTGCTGGTATTGTTCGTTACGGAGCCCTTATATGCACAAACAGTATTGTGCACAACCAATGGGCAAACTCCGGAAACAGCTTTCCCGGTGTGCGGTACCAAAACCTTCACACAGGCATCCGTACCTATCTGCGGCGGCAGAACTGTTCCCGGTATTAATTGTCCGGATGCATACACTGATAAAAATCCTTTCTGGTATAAATTTACCTGCTTCACCACCGGCACCCTGGGTTTTACCATTACCCCGCATACCCTGCAGGAAGATTATGACTGGCAGCTGTTTGATGTTACCAACCGCAATTTACGGGAAGTGTTCACCAACAAACAGCTGTTCGTAGCCTCCGGCTGGTCTGGTGAGTATGGTATTACCGGCGCATCCAGCGCAGGCGCTGCACATGAGGTGTGTGGCGGTTTTGGCCAGCCCTTATGGAGCTCCATGCCTGTTATACAAAGAGGGCATGATTACCTGCTGCTCATCAGCCATTTTTCTGATTCACAAAGCGGCTATGATCTTGCTTTTAATGGCGGCACCGCCAGCATTACTGATCCCCTGGTCCCGAAAATAGATCATGCAGGTTACCATTGCGGCGTACCGGGTATTGGGGTAAAGCTGAATAAAAAGGTACGGTGCAACAGCCTTGCCGCCAATGGCAGCGACTTTGTGCTAACCGGCGCAGGTGTAACCATTACCGGGGCTACCGGTGTAAATTGTGATGTGAACGGGTTTGATATGGACTCTATTGTATTAACCCTCAGCGGACCTTTACCAGCCGGTAATTACAGCATAAGCTTAAAGAATGGTACAGATGGTAATTCCCTGCTGGACTACTGTTCCAATGCTATTCCTACAGGTCCGGGCACGCCAGTTACCCCTTTTACAGTAGATGTGCAAATGCCTTCTTACCTGGATCATATTGAACCGGTAAGCTGCATGCCGCAGCAGGTAAAGGTGGTATTATCCGATCCTGTGCGCTGCAGCTCAATTGCAGCCAATGGCAGTGATTTTACGATCAGCGGCAGCAATGCCGTTAGCATACAGGGCGCTACAGGTGTTTGCCAGAACGGGCTTACAGACACTATTCTTCTGCAGCTCTCCAGCCCCATTTACCGGGGCGGCGCTTACCAGGTAACCTTAAGAACCGGCACTGACGGTAATACCTTATTAAGCGAATGCTGGAAGCCTACACCTGCAGGCACCTCGCTTCCCTTTAATACCAGCGATACCGTGAATGCGGATTTCACGTACACCATGCGCCTGCATTGTGAATATGATACCCTGGTATTAGCACACAATGGCGCCAACGGTGTAAATAAATGGACCTGGAACTCTGATGGCAATACGTTCAGCACTGCGCAAAACCCCATTAAATCCTATGATGTTTTTGGTCCGCATACCATTCAGCTAACGGTATCTAACGGGGTTTGCAGCGACAGCAGCACGCAGAGCATTTTACTGGACAATGAGCTGCATGCCGATTTCACCGCATCAGCCGACATACTATGCCCGCAGGATGCTACTACCTTTACCAATAAAAGCACCGGCAAAAATATTATTGGCTACCGTTGGCTGTTTGGGAACGGCATAGTTACCACAGCAACTAATCCTTTACCGCAAAGCTATCCGCAGTTAAAAGAAGACCGCGATTATAACGTGATGCTTATTGCGCAAAGCAGCATGAACTGTTTTGATACGGCTTATCACCTCATTAAAGCTGTGGCCAGCTGCTATATAGATGTACCCACAGGTTTTACCCCGAATGGCGATGGCACCAATGATTACCTGTACCCGCTGAACGGCTATAAAGCAATTAACCTCAAATTCTCCATTTTCAACCGCCTTGGCCAGCTTATTTTTGAAACTAACGACTGGCGTCATAAGTGGGATGGTACTGTATCCGGAAGGCCGCAGCCTATAGGCACCTATGCCTGGATGCTTAGCTACACCAACAAAGATACCGGCGAAAAAGTTTTCAAGAAGGGCGTAACTGTTTTACTACGGTAACGCATACACTACTTTGTCCATTATAGCTATTTAATGGTACTGCGGCCTAATTCAATAGTTTTTAGTTAATATTGCTTCAACAATGCGTCCATTGAACGAACGTATCGGAAGCTTAATTCCACGTATTGAGCGGACCCATTAACGTTAGTATAAACCTGCTTAGTGAGTTATTCTAGTCAACCTAATCTATAACAACCACATCACGTAATGAACGTTTTGATTGCGCCTGATCAAATTAAAGATCCGGGTCAAGAGATAGTTATCCCAGATCATCTTCACCCCTACCTGGTGCCCTGGAGCACCCGGCAATACCGGCAATATAAGTTTGGCACTATTCTCACCCAAACCTTTTTGCACAAGCATTACCGCATTTATATTTACCGGTTTATGATAACCCAGCCGGTGAACCTGTTCTTTGCGGTAGACGAGCCTACCATTGCATTACGGCATATGCTGGAAGGCAATGTGTATGCGGAGGTGCAGGGCTTTGGCCGTGTAGAGCTGGAGCCGCAGCGTTATAACCTGATATACCTGCCTACCAGCATTAATGAAGCCTGGTTTGAAGCCGGCCCTGCAGAATCGTTACACATGGAGCTGGAATATACCTGGCTGGAAGAAATGGCGGAAAGCAATGAGGAGATAGCAGAGCTCATGAACCGTGTAATGACGGTTAGTAATGAAGGCAAGCTGATGTTACCGGCGCTCATTGATTACAACGTGCATGAAGCCTTACACGCCATGCGCCATAGCCAGGAAACAGGCGGTCTCCTGCTCATGGAGTTTAAAACCGGCATTCTTAAAATACTTACCCAGTATGGGAAAGTGCTGAAGGAACAGGATCAGCTGGATGGCCTGCCAGAGATCCCCAATAAGGAGCTGCTGGTAAAGATATGGGAAATGGTAAAAGCCAACCCGCATATTCATCATACACTGGCCAGGCTGGCACGCATGAACCATATGCATGAAAAAACATTAAGCCGCCATTTCCAGCGCCTGTTTAAAATAAGCCTGCCGGCTTTTGTGCATAAGCAATGCATGGCGCGGGCCTATTACCTGATCACCACAACAGAGCAAAACCTGTCGGATATTGCTTATGATCTGGGCTATACAGAGATCAGCAATTTTAACCGTGCGTTTAAAAAGCATCATGGCATTCCCCCGCAGGCCCTTCGCAATATGCGGTAAACCTATCCAGTGAGATTGTCCGGAAATGATGCGAAAAAAGTACTACCCGGATAAGCAATAATTCTTCATTTCTAAGGAATTTTATAACCGAAGCACGGCATCATATGTACCATTTTCCCATATCAATGCCGGCTATGCAGAGAGAACCATTAGCTTTCGTTATATATATAGGCGACTCACGCCTGGTTCCGTTGTTCCCACCGGTGGCAGGCGCCCATCACGCTGAAGGGATGGGTACTGCTCCGGTAAAAGTTTTGATATAAGATACGTTTAACAAACTTTCTATCACACTCAACTAGGTTCACTACCTATATGGTGTCTTTATGGTTATTTGAACATATAGCATGTTCTACCTTTCCAGGTGGAACGCTTTTCCCTTGTAACAACACCATTTTTCCATCGCCATGCTTTTCCCTCCCTCCTGTCCGCGTCCAACCCCGGATACGGCAGGTTGTATAATTTTTTTGTCAGGAATAGGTTCTTTAAAATCTCCTTTTCGGTATGCTACGTATATTAACAGAATAATAGCGTCTGATTGATTGTTTGTTCCCATGTGAAACAGCTGAATAGCTTCTGATAACCTTAGCGCCAACTCCTCAAAACAGCCGGTGCAAAGGCTATCATTCCTATTTCCTGGCTTTAGCTTAAACCTGCAGGCAGAAACGGTTCCGTGTTACAACATCCAAATAATTGTTTAAACACCTTTTTCCATGGAAAAACAAGCATTCAACAAACCCGCTGAAAAATGGCTGCTCATTGAGCGGGAAGACACCCACAATTACACCGCTGCAGAGAATATTCCCGATGAATACCTGCCGCTGATCATGCCTTATGCCGGTGCTTATTTTTATCGCGATGAAGATTGTGATATGTTAACTCAACACATTAAGGTAGGCGAGTTCTCCATATTCGGTCATGATATTTTTGCCCGCCAGTATTTTATCCTGCGGCCTTATACCAGCCAGCATATCCTGGCATTGCACTACATGCATGATGATACCATCCATGCCATGATCGACCACATGGGGCCTTTCCGGCTGAGTGAAAAGGAGGTGAACCTCTTTAGCCTGCATGCGGATTTTCATACTGCTGCACTGGATGTTGGCCAGCGGATCACCAGCTTTCACATTAATGTAAAACCGGCTATGCTGCCTGCGCTGGTAGCCAAGTTCCCGGCCCTGCAACCGCTTACCTTAGAATCCACGGAACACTTAAACGGGCCGGTGAACAAGCAGCCCTACCAGATCAATTACGTAGGTTCCTTATTACTGAGCAAGCTCTTATCCTGCCGGTATGTGGGCATGCAGGCGGAATGTTACCTGTACCGCTGCTGTGTGGATCTTTACCAGAACTTTGCCATACAGTATGGGCAATCCTTACGGGAGCACGCGCAGCTGCCGGATTCGCAGATAGCGCTCATGCACCGCGTGCTGGAGTATATTAAAACGCATATACCGGAAAGGTTCACCAGCAAAGAGCTGGCCGTGCGGTTCAATATTCCGGAGACATTGTTGCGTACCGCTTTTGAGCAGGTGTTTGCCACGCCGGCAGATGATTTTATTCTGCAGCAAAGAATGATAACTGCCTATGATCTGTTGCTGCAAACCAAGTCCAGCCTGAATAGCATAGCCTACCGCACCGGTTACCGCAACCGGCTGGCGCTTACAGTGGAGTTTGAAAAGTATTATGGATATGATCCTATTGCCATCCGTAATGCGCAATAGTTTAAGATAACAGCTTTACCACCAGGCCGGTCCACCCGGTCTGGTGTTCAGCGCCTGCGCCGCGCCCATTATCCCCATGAAAATATTCGTAAAAGAGCAGGTAATCCCGGAAGTGGGGATCAAGCTGCATTTTGTCATTAGCCCCCATTGCCGGGCGGCGGCCATGCTCATTACGCAGGAACAGCCGCACCAGGCGCTTGCTTAACTCCACCGCTATTTCCTTCAGGCTTAAATAATTGCCGCTGTGGGTTGGGTACTCCACCCGGAAATCATCCCCGTAATAATGGTGAAAATGTTTCAGGCTTTCAATGATCAGGAAATTCACCGGCATCCATACCGGCCCGCGCCAGTTGCTGTTACCGCCAAACATGCCGGTGGTGCTTTCGCCAGGGGCATAGGCCACGGTAAACCGGTTGTCATCCAGCCAAAACTCGTAGGGGTGCTGTTCATGATACTTGCTGAGGGAGCGTATGCCATAATCGCTCAGGAACTCCGTTTCATCCAGCATACGGCGCAGGATGCGTTTCATACGGTGCCCCCGCAGCAGGCTTAGTAAATGTTTTTCCCCGCTGCCTTTCTCATACCAGCGGCTTACCAGCCCCGCCAGGTCCGGCCGGAAGTTCAGGAACCATTTTAACCGTTCTGTAAATTCCGGCTGCGTGGCAAAGATCTCTTCATCCAGCACAGCCACGGCAAACAGGGGTATCAGACCTACCATACTGCGCACCTTCATTTTTTGAACCCCGTCGTTGGTAAAACGTATCTGGTCATAATAAAATCCATCTTCTTCATCCCACAGGCCTTCCCCGCTGGCCTCTTCCCCTATACGGCTAATAGCGCCGGCGATGTACAGGAAGTGCTCGAAGAACTTGGTAGCCATATCCGCGTACACCTTATTATGTTTGGCCAGCTCCAGGGATATGCGCAGCATGTTCAGGCAGTACATGGCCATCCAGCTGGTGCCGTCTGCCTGCTCAATATAACCGCCGGTAGGCAGCGGCGCAGTACGGTCAAACACGCCAATATTATCCAGGCCTAAAAAGCCGCCTTCAAAAATATTGTTGTCATTCGCATCCTTACGGTTCACCCACCAGGTAAAATTCAGCAGCAGCTTATGGAAAATTGATTCCAGGAAAGAGATGTCCTCTTTACCATCATTATATTCCCGGTCCAGCTGAAACACGCGGTAGGCAGCCCAGGCATGCACCGGCGGGTTCACATCTCCAAAAGCCCATTCATAGGCCGGCAGCTCCCCGCTGGGATGCATATACCATTCGCGGGTAAGCAGGCTTAGTTGCTCTTTGGCAAACCCGCTATCTATCATCGCCAGGGGAATACAGTGGAAAGCCAGGTCCCAGGCGGCATACCAGGGGTATTCCCATTTATCGGGCATGGAAATAATATCTTCATTATTCAGGTGCTGCCATTCTTTGTTACGGCCGTTCAGCCGCTCCGCAGGCGGCGTGGGCTGGGTGGGATCGCCTTTGAGCCATTGGGCTACGTAGTAATAGTAGAACTGCTTATTCCACAACATACCGGCAAAGGCCTGGCGCTGCACCATCTTTTCATCATCCGTGCAAAGCTTTTTTTGCAGGGTGCTGTAAAATTCATCGGCCTCCTGCAGGCGGGTGCTGAACACGGCATCAAAATCAGCAAAAGGATGTGATTCCGCTCCTTTCATTAACCGCAAACGAATGCTTACAGCGCCGCCGCCTTCAATGGTCACCTCGTAATTGGCGGCTGCTTTGGTACCCTGCTGGGTATCATTTACAGCTGCCGTATGGCCATGCACCAGGTAATCATTGATCCCGTCTTTATAAAAACGTTTCCCATCCTGGTAGTTATACAGGCGCGGAAAATTGGTTTCATTATCAGTGAATAATAATTCCCCGGCATCTTCGCAATACAGCTGGTAATAGCCCAGCTCTTTATGGGCAATGTCTATCACATCCGCCCCGTTACCGGACAGCAGGGGCACGCTTTTATCCGGCGCCCAGTCCCAGGTGTTGCGGAACCACAGGGTGGGTAAGATGTGCAGCTGCGCAGCATTCTTTGCGCGGTTATGCACGGTGATCTTTATCAGCAGGTCTTCCGGTGCGGCTTTGGCATATTCCACAAATACATCAAAGTATTCATCGTTATCAAAAATGCCGGTATCAATTATTTCATACTCGGGGTCCTGTTTGCCGCGGCGGCGGTTCTCCTCCAGCAGCTGCGTGTAGGGAAATGCCTGCTGCGGATACTTGTACAACATTTTCATGTAAGCATGCGTGGGCGTATTATCCAGGTAGTAATACAGCTCCTTTACATCCTCCGCATGGTTACCTTCATGCCCGTTCAATCCAAAATATCTTTCTTTGATGATGGGGTCTTTTTTGTTCCACAGCGCAATGGCAAAACAAAGCAGCTGCTGGTCATCGCAAATGCCGGCAATACCTTCTTCTCCCCAGCGGTAAGCCTTACTGCGCGCCATATCGTGCGTGGTATAATTCCAGGCGTTACCATCGGCGCTGTAATCTTCCCGTACGGTTCCCCACTGCCGGTCTGTTACATATGGTCCCCATTTTTTCCATTCTTTCTGTTTCAGCCTTGCTTGTTCTTTATTCATTTCATCTGTTGTTTATAGATCCGTTACAAAAGTATTTGCTGGTCTGTTGGCCGTATGGGAGATGGTATATTATCATGGCCCAGCATTTCCAGCAGATTAATTTCAATGGTGCGGCTTATGCTATCCAGCGGAACAGCCATCATTGTAGCGCCAAAGGGATTCATGATGCTGATGCCGTTCTGGTGTGTTACATGAAATACAAACCCGAATGCCCAGCCGAATAATATAGACCATGCGCCTATGCTTTCACTCATCATCAGTGTATTCAGCACTACATAGAACCAGATAAATACCCGCGTAAAAAATAGATAGCTGGGCGGGAATACGGTATTCCTTATTCTTTCTGATTTTCCCATGCTATCGCAATGCCTGATCAGCAAGGCGTTCAGCTCACGGAAAAGAAAACCGTCTATTACACCCTGGCGGCTAAGCAGCTGCAGATCTTCTGCCTGCAGGCTTAAAATAGCATTGGGAATATTGCTTTGCATTTTTACGCGTTCCGCTTCTGCGTCGCTGAGGTAACCGGCATAGTATACATCTTCCGGTGTTTTTCTCAGGGATGATTTCAGCGCGTACAGGAAAGCCAGCTGCCGGTATATCATGCGGCGGGTAACGTGCGGGGCTTCTTCATTGGCCTCTGTCTTACAGTTATACAGCAGGCAACGGGCCCAGGAACGGGAATCGTTCACCAGCTCACCCCATACCTTGCGGGCCTCCCACCATCGGTCGTAGGCCTGGTTGTTGTTAAACCCGATGAAAAAGGCAATCGCTGTACCCAGCACTGTTGAAATGCTGACCGGTATGGAGATCCGCATTTCCAGCCAGTAATTATCTATCAGGTATGCAATGGTGCAGCATGCGAGGATCATTAAGTCCACCCGCCAGGTAAGCCTGAAAACCTGGGTTAGCGAAAGCCGGTCGTTCAACAGCATAAATTCCGATTATACCTAAAAGTTACTCTATAAGGGGGAGATGAGCAAATTAGAACGGGATGAGAAAGTGTTTGTGCTTCCCCATAAACTTACTAATCACCCGCCCCACCAAGCTCCCTGCAAAGCTGTTGGATGCTTGTATTTTGCAGGTATCGGGTGTAAGTGAGGTTGCAGATGAGCCGTTGGATGCTTGTGTTTTGTGGATGGGTTGCAGGCTTCCCGTGCTTTGCAGATCCGGTTCCGGCCTGCGCCCGCCTGTGTGTGGGGCTATTGGGCGGTATCAAGCGGATGGACGTTGGGGGGAGGCCTGGCGGCGCCGGTCGTGTCACGCCGGCCAAGGGCCGTCACCCGGACCTGCGGCCGCACTGCGGAATTGGGAGCTTGCCTGTTGGGCCGGTTGAAATGGCATACATATTTAATACGATTTTAACACTTTTATACTTTAACATCTTAACCTTACTACCTTAACCTTGATGCAGTGACCCTGCTGCCGTAACCTTAATGCCTTAAACTTAATACAATGCCTGTAAGGTCATGCGTGCTGTATTGAAGCTGTAAGGGCGCACCTATTTTGTTTGTTAAGGATCTTATCTCTAAACAGGAGCTGGTGCTACAACAAGCCTGCACAGCAAGGTGTGGGGGGTGGGCTTTGCCTGTTTTTCCGGTGCGGAGTTTTAACCTTGTTCTTCCTTTGCTTTCCCTTTGTGCTTCTTTTATTTCCCTTTACCTTTACCCTAGACCTTATCTAAACCCTTACCTGTATGGCCCCTTTATCCGCCCTCACATACCCCTTTACATGCCCCTTTACATAGCCCTCACAATGGCTGTTGCGGGCACTCCAATGCTGTTGTTCTCCGGCTGCTGACTATTCTCCCCCGGCAAATAATCACCTCAATAACAACAATTTCCGTAAACAAAATCCCTTTTGTATTGCCGATTCGTAGCTCGTAATTAACAATTCGTAATTCCCGTTGATCTCCGGTTAAAATATTGCCATTTAGCAAACTTATATACTCCTATATTTACAATAATTCAATTAAACTCAGGTTTAAACAGCTGACATGAAAAAAATTGTATATCTGACAGTTATAATGCTCGCATTCCACGGAGCAAGGCTGTTTGCGCAAGACTATCCCATACAGCCGGTACCTTTTACCGCGGTAAAAGTAACGGACCATTTCTGGGCGCCGCGCATCCTTAGTAATTATAAGGTAACCATTCCCATTGCGCTGGAACAGTGTTACAAAACCGGGCGGGTTGATAATTTCCTGATAGCCGGTAAGCTCAAAAAAGGAAAGTTCAATACCGAATACCCCTTTGATGATACCGACATTTATAAGATCATCGAAGGAGCCAGCTATTCGCTGCAAACCTACCCGGATAAAGAACTGGAAGCGCAGCTGGATACGCTGATCTACTACATTGGCAAGGCACAGGAGCCGGATGGTTATTTATACACCAACCGCACCATTGCCAAAGACAGTGGAACGCTGCATCCCTGGGCTGGAGAAAAACGCTGGGAAAAAGATCCGGACCTCAGCCATGAGCTGTATAACTGCGGCCACCTGTATGAAGCCGCTGCAGCGCATTACCTGGCCACCGGTAAAAAAACACTGCTGAACATTGCTATTAAAAATGCCAACCTGGTGTATCATGATTTTGTGGAAGGCGGTTTAAAATACTATCCCGGCCACCAGATCATAGAAATGGGCCTGGTAAAAATGTACCGGGTAACCCATGATAAACATTACCTGGAGCTGGCCAAATATTTCCTGGACATCCGCAAGAATGGCACGGAATACAACCAGGCGCAGGCGCCCGTTACAGAGCAAACCCGTGCTGTAGGTCATGCCGTGCGTGCCACCTATATGTACAGCGGCATGGCCGATGTGGCAGCGCTTACCGGTGATAAAGGTTATGTGCAGGCCATAGATGCCATCTGGCACGATGTGGTGGACCATAAGATCTACATCACCGGCGGCATTGGTGCAGAAGCCGGCCATGAAGGTTTTGGACCGGATTATGCGCTGCCCAACATGAGCGCGTATAATGAAACCTGCGCTTCTATCGGTAACATTTATTGGAACTACCGCCTGTTCCTGCTGCATGGGGATGCCAAGTATTACGATGTGCTGGAACAGATCCTGTACAACGGTATGATCTCCGGCGTAGCCATTAAGGGCGACCGTTTCTTTTATCCTAACCCGCTGGAATCAATGGGCCAGCACGAAAGAAGCGAGTGGTTTGGCTGCGCCTGCTGCCCCAGCAATGTGTGCCGCTTTATTCCATCTGTACCAGGTTATGTATATGCTACGGGTAAAGACCGTATTTATGTGAACCTGTTCATACAAAGCAAAGCTGCTATCCCCTTAAAGAAAAAAACAGTGGAGGTTGATCAGCGAACGAATTATCCCTGGGATGGTGATATTACTTTCACGGTGAATCCCCCCGGCAATCAAACCTTTGATATGGCTATCCGCTTGCCGGCCTGGTTAAATAATGCGCCTATACCCGGTGGTTTATACACCTATGCCAAACAGGAAACAAAAAAATATACCATCACAGTAAATGGTGCGCCGGCTGAGGATTCCATTGAGAACGGCTATGCTGTTATTCACCGCAGCTGGAAAAAAGGCGATGTTATTAAAGTGAATTTCCCGATGGATGTGCGCTATGTAAAAGCATCCGCGCCTGTGAAAGCAGATGATGATAAAACTGCTTTGCAACGCGGACCGCTGGTATATTGCTTTGAATGGCCCGATAATAGCAAAGCTTCTGTACGCCATTTGCTGGTAAATGAGCAAAATGATGTCAGCACTGCCTTTGAGCCCAACCTGCTGAACGGTGTGGAAGTAATACATACTACCGCGCTTACACAAACCATTACGGATGATAATAAGGTGGTGCAGGAACCAGCCAGGGTTACTGCCATTCCCTACTATGCCTGGGCTAACCGCGGCGCCGGTGATATGGCTGTATGGGTAGCAGATAAAGCTACTGCTGTTGTACCGCTGAAACCTGCTACCATAGCATCTAAAAGCACGGTGAGCGGTTCGCATAAAACAAAAGCTTTAAGAACATTAAATGATCAGCTGGAACCTTCCAGCTCGCATGATGGCAGTGTACCGTACTACCACTGGTGGCCTTTAAAAGATACCCTGCAATGGGTGCAGTATGATTTTGCAGCACCGGCAAAAATTTCCGGCGCACAGGTCTATTGGTATGATGACAGCCCCTGGGGCGGCTGCCGCTTACCCGCTTCCTGGAAGCTCCTGTATAAAGATCCTAACGGAGAATGGTTACCTGTTAAGAACAACAATGCCTACACGACAGAAAAAGATACCTTCAACAGCGTAAAATTTGATCCGGTAGAAACCAGCGCGCTCCGGATGGAGGTACAGCTACCCAAAGAACATGCAGCCGGTATTGTTGAATGGAAAGTAGAATAAAAAATGTGGAGAAGTACCACACTTTATATAGCAGTGCCACACCATAACGGTGTGGCACAGTTGTATATGCATCATATCATCATCCCCTGAAACGCCCTGTGGACTTAATGTACAAGTAACACTATGTTCCGTTGTTTACGTACCTGCACATACGTATTTTGCTGCATCTAATCCCTGTTTACCTGCATTTTTTATCACTCCCTCACCCAATATCTTTGCTTCCATATACTGTAGTCAACAGATTTATTGTAAAAAAACCGGAGCGTAGTAGTACTTCTTGATTGTACAAACGACACCTATGCATGAGCTGATCTAATACCCTTTGGCCAAATCGATTTAGCACGTACTATATCTTGAGTTATTGAACCTATGGCATTATTCATTAAAACCTATAATCAGTTGACAAAAGCGGCACCTGTTGTTATCTGCAAGGCATGACCCTGCAGACACTTTCACGTGTCATTAAACAAACCAAATTATCCTAACATGAGAACCTTGAGAGTTACTACTCCTCCCGGCGGCTGGCTACGCCGGTTCAAGCAAGCATGCTGTTTATCCCTATTGCTATGGCAGGGCAGCGCACAGGCACAGGTTAGTCCAACCGTGCCGGCTACCACCAAACAGCACAGCAAACAGGTGATAGGTTATATCACCCAATGGGATGCCTGGAAAGACGTAGCAGGTATTGTACCGAAAGGCGGTTACAATCACCTGAACGTAGACTACTCCCAGTACACCATCCTGAACTTTTCCTTTTTTGGTGTAGCAAAAGACGGTTCACTGCACAGTGGTGACTTCCGTAACAAGAACATTTACCAGGTAGGCGCCGTACAGGAACCTGCAGCGCTGGTAAATGAAGACATTTACAGCAGCTGGGATATGTTCCTGCTGTATGGTGAGCTGGATGCCCCGCTGTATTATATCTCCGACGGCAGCTATGCTTACACGCTGGGCTACCGCAATGAAGGCAGCGGCTGGAAAAATGTGAACACCGGCGCTACCGGCGCATTTCCGCTGTCTGTTCCCAAACAGGGCGGCGCACCGGGCGTAATAGACCTGGCCCACCAAAAGGGTGTAAAGGTAATGGCCTCTATCGGTGGCTGGAGCATGTGTAAGCACTACCCTGAAATGGCTGCAGATGCTACCAAACGTGCCCGGTTTGTGGCAGATTGTCAAAAGCTGATGGCAATGGGTTTTGACGGTATTGACTTTGACTGGGAATACCCTAATGATCCGGGTATGAACATTGAGCATTACGGTCAGGTAGACTATACCAACTTTGCAGTGCTGATCGAGCAGGTACGTGCTGCTATCGGCGCTAATAAGCTGATCACCGCTGCGTTCTCCGCTTCACCTGCCAAGCTGCAGGGCTTCCCCTGGTCACGGTTAAATAATTCCATGAATTATTATAACATGATGACCTATGACTTCAACGGCGGCTGGTCAAACAAAGCAGGCCACAACGCTCCGTTGTATGATTATCCCGGTGCAGAATACAGCAACTTCTCTGTAGACGCCTGCGTAAAAGCTTTACGCACACTGGGCGTTAACATGAGCAAAGTGAACCTGGGTGCGCCTTTTTATGGCCGTGGTGTAATCACCAACGGCGCTGCTACGCTGAACGGCGCTACCACCAAACGTGCAGAAACTGTGCAGCCGGATGGTCCTATCCAAACCTGCGCAGATTATACCAACTGGGCAAAAGACCTGTGGGATGGTACTCCCAGCTACAGCTACATACTGCAGAACACCGGCTCCGGTTCCGGCTGGACCGAGTACTGGGATGATGTAGCCAAGGTGCCTTACAAAACAAAAGGCAATTATTTCCTGAGCTATGATAACGAGCGTTCTATTGGCGAAAAGGCAAAATATATCAATGACAACGGTCTGGGTGGCGTAATTGTATGGCAGGTATTCGGTGATATGACCGACATGACCAGCAGCACCACTCCCAGAGGAAAGCTGATCTATTGCCCCAACACCAAATCCAAGCTGGTAAATAAGCTGAACGAAGTATTTGCAGGCGGCAGCACCAACAATCCCAATGTGCCTCCTACTGTAAGCATTTCTTCACCGGCTAACAATGCCTCCTTCACTGCACCTGCCAGCATAACTATTACGGCTACTGCGGCTGACAGCGATGGTTCTGTTGCCAAAGTTGAGTTCTTCAACGGCGCTACCAAGCTGGGTGAAAAAACTACTGCTCCCTACACCTACACATGGAGCAGCGTAGGCGTTGGCACCTATGCTATTACAGCTAAAGCTACTGACGATAAAGGCGCTGCAACCACCTCTACTGCGGCTACTGTATCCGTAACTTCCGGCGGCACTAATAACCCCGGCACCGGTAAGGTGGTGGTTGGTTACTGGCATAACTGGGGCGGTTCTACTGCACCGCAGTATATCCGTTTACGTGATGTGAACTCTAAATACAACGTAATACAGATTGCATTTGCACTGGCCGGTTCTGACCAGGCTACCCTGAGCTTTACACCGGAAAACACCAGCGTAGCTGATTTCAAATCCGATATTGCGTTATTGCAATCACAAGGCAGGAAAGTGCTGATCTCCATTGGTGGTCAGGATGGTATTGTTGTTTTAGGTACTGCTACTCAAAAAGCTGCTTTTGTAAGCTCACTGAAATCTATACTCGACACTTATAACTTTGATGGTTTTGACATTGACCTGGAAGGTGGCAACACCCTGATCCTGGATAATGGCGATAAAGACTTCACACATCCTACTACTCCCAAGATCCAGAACCTGGTTTCTGCTATCAAGGAAGTAGTGAACTATCGTAAAGGCCAGGGTAAAGAATGCTGGCTCACGATGGCGCCTGAAACCTATTATGTACAAACAGCGTATGGTTCTGCATACTCTCCGCTGGTAGGCGCTTACCTGCCGGTGATCTACGGTGTGAAAGATGAGCTGACCTTTATTCATCCGCAGCTGTATAACACCGGCTCTGTAACCGGTTTGGATAATAAGGTTTACAGCTCCTCCACCTCCGATTTCATTGTAGCTATGACGGAAATGCTGCTGGCTGGTTTCCCTGTAAGCGGCACCAACCTCACTTTCCCCGCCCTGCGCGAAGACCAGGTAGCATTTGGCTTACCGGCTAATACCTCTGCAGCAGGCAGCGGTTACACCACACCTGCAAATGTTAAGAAAGCCCTGGACTACCTGACCAAAGGCCAGTCTTACGGTGGCGCTTATACGTTAAGGAAAGCGGGTGGTTATCCCGGCCTGCGTGGTATCATGACATGGTCCATTAACTGGGATAAATCCACTGCCGATGAATTTGCGAACAACTATTATGAGTACTTCTTTGGTACTACAAACCCGGGAAACAATCCTCCTGCTGTAAGCATCACATCCCCTGCAAACAATGCCACCTTTACACCGCCCGCTA
This sequence comes from Chitinophaga sp., assembly GCF_036569125.1. Taxonomy (GTDB): domain Bacteria; phylum Bacteroidota; class Bacteroidia; order Chitinophagales; family Chitinophagaceae; genus Chitinophaga. Next base: position 22,993 of record NZ_DATCRF010000621.1, read on the forward strand.
CTGTAAGCATACAGGCCAGCGCAAGCGATAATGACGGCACTGTATCCAAAGTAGAGTTCTTCAATGGCGGCGCCAAGCTGGGTGAAAGCACTGCAGCGCCTTACAGCTATAGCTGGGCGAATGTAGCTGCCGGCACCTATACGCTTACAGCCAAAGCAACTGATAACAAAGGCGCAGTAACTACATCTGCTGCTGTTACCATTGTGGTAGGCACCGGTAATAACAACGGTTGTAACGGTATCGCCGCATGGAGCGCAACCGCTGTTTACACCGCTGATATGCAGGTAGTTTTCAACAGCAAAGTGTACAAAGCCAAATGGTGGACACAGAATGAGCAACCTGACATCAACAGCGGCGATTCCAAAGTATGGCAGTATGTAAGTGATTGTAACGGCAGCGGCAATAATGGCGCTCCCAGCATCAGCATCACCTCACCTGCTAACAACGCATCTTTTGCAGCACCCACCAGCATCTCCATACAGGCTACTGCCACCGACAGCGATGGCGCTGTAGCTAAAGTGGAATTCTTCAACGGCGGCAGCAAATTAGGCGAGAGCACTTCTTCCCCTTACAGCTATACCTGGACTAACGTAGCAGCAGGCACTTACTCTATCACTGCTAAAGCAACTGATAACTCAGGCGCATCTGCTTCTGCGGCTGTAACAGTGGTAGTAACCGGCGGCGGCAACACCGGCAACTGCGCAGGCGTAGCCACCTATCAGCCGTATCCGAAAATTTACAGTAAAGGCGACCGTGTAGTGTACAACGGCAATCTTTATGAAAGCCAGTCAGATGCACTGTACAACGTAACACCCGGTACTGCAGACTGGTGGTGGAAACCACTGGGAGCCTGCGGCGCCAGCCTGGCACGTACCAGCGTTAGCACCAGCGCACCGGCTGTAACACAAGAGGTGAGCAATGCTAACCTGTTGGTATATCCAAACCCGGTAACCGGCAGCGAGCTGCAGGTACGCGTGGATGCGCAGCCCGGCGACAGGTTACAGATCTCCCTGGTTGACATGAAAGGCAACGCGCCTGTATTAACAACACAACAAACTGCTGCCGGCAAAGGCACCCAGTTCATTAAACTGCAAACAGGCCAGCTACCTGCCGGTACCTGGATCCTGAAAGTAGAAAATAAGAGCACCCATCGAGTAGCCACTGCTAAAGTGATCAGGCTACAGTAATAGTTAAAAATGAAAAATGAAAATGGTCCCGGTTCATCCGGGACCATTCCCTTTTCTAACTAACATTCTATTTAAACGTTGTATGCAAAAAAATTTACACCATTTCTTTACATCCGCCACAAATTTTCAGCTTGTTTGCCCTAAAAAATACTACAGCCAAACGCGCTGTGCAAACGGCATGTATGGCCCATAGCCCTGCTCCGCTTCTTGTACATGCTGATCGTTATTGAACAAAACATTCCGCGCTTACCCTTAAACCTTAACCATATGCAAAGACCATTTCCTTTTCAATTAGCCGCTGCCCCGTTAGGCATACCGGCTTATGACCCGGCCCATACTAACGGGGCAATTATCATTACTGCAGCAAAAATTTAAAACATTAACACCTTCACATTTGAGCTGTGAAACCACGTGTCCGTAAGGTTTCATCTGATCAGAAACACTAAAAACCTTTACACAATGAAACCAGTAAAATTTCTATTGCTGCTGATGGCCTTTACCGGCGTACAGCAGGTTGCATTCTCACAAAACTGGCAGCTCGTATGGGCCGACGAGTTTAACGGCAGCATTGGCCCTGACTGGGTATTTGAAACCGGCGGTGGCGGCTGGGGTAATAATGAGCTGGAATATTACCGCCGTGAAAACGCTACCATCGAAAACAACCAGCTGGTAATTACTGCCAAACGCGAAAGCTTCGGTGGTTATAACTACACCTCTACCAGGATGAAAACCCAGGGCAGAAAATCCTGGACCTATGGTAAGATAGAAGCCCGCATAGCCATACCGGCCTTCTCCGGCGCATGGCCTGCCTTCTGGATGCTGGGCGATAACATCAGCACCGTGAACTGGCCTGCCTGCGGCGAAATTGACATCATGGAGCACGTGAACAACGATCCCAATGCCGTAGGAACTATTCACTGGCAGGGACCTGATGGCGGTCATGCCTCCTATGGTTCCAGCACCCCGGTGAATGTTACCGGTTACCATACCTACACTATTGAATGGAACTCCTCTTCCATTAAATGGTTTGTAGATGGTGTACAGTACAATGAAGCCAACATTGCCAACAACATTAACAGCACTGAAGAATTTCACCGGAACTTTTTCATCCTGCTGAATTTTGCCATTGGCGGCAACTGGCCAGGCTTCAACATTGATAACAATGCGTTCCCTGCAAAAATGTATGTTGACTGGGTACGCGTATACCAGGGAGGCGGCACCAATCCTCCCCCCACCTGGAGCCAGACCGTACAGGCAGAAAGCTACAGCAGCATGCTGGGCGTGCAAACAGAAACCACTACGGATGCCGGCGGCGGACAGAACGTAGGTTATATTGAAACCGGCGACTGGATGGCCTACAACAGCATCACCATACCTACCTCCGGCAGCTACAAGATCGAATACCGTGTAGCCAGCCAGAATGGCGGCGGCCGTTTATCACAGGACCTGAACGCCGGTTCTATTGTACTGGGTGCAGTAGATGTGCCCAACACCGGTGGATGGCAAAACTGGACCACCATCTCCCAAACGGTGAACATTAATGCCGGTACTTACAACTTTGGCATTTATGCAGCAGCAGGTGGCTGGAATATTAACTGGTTCCGCATTACCAAACTCTAAACCCTTAAAAAGTATCTTTATGAAAAAAGCTCTAAAATATTCAGCAGGCCTCGCATTCCTGCTTACCTCCTTTACAGCCTTTGGTCAGCAAAAAGAATATAGCTTAGGCAACACCCGCACCCTGGTGCAGGAGTTCCGCCAGCAGGCAACGGCCAGGCAACAGCAATTTGTAAGCGGCGCACAGCTGAGAGTAAGCGCCAATACCACGTTAAATGCTAAAGTTAATTTCCGTACTACCGGTAGCGCCACAGAAGAATTTCTGGCAGGTGAAATAGCCAATACCCCGGGTTCTTCTTTCTTTGTTCGCATACAGGGCAACAAGGTAGAAGGTAACATCGTGTTACGGCAAAGCAAAAAAGCATACAAATATTATTCAGACAATACCGGTAATGTTTTTGTAAAAGAAGAAGACATTAACAAGGTGCTGTGTATTAATTATGAAGAAGGCCCTGCTACCTCCCAGGTATCAGCACAGGGTGTAACTGCAGCCGCTGTACCTGCGGACCTGCAAAGCTATCCCGGCGCCAATGGCTGCGTGCTGCTGGACTTTGACGGCCAGTATGTTTCCGGCACTCCCTGGAATAATGGTAATCCCATTAACGCCGCACCTGCCACCCTCTCAGAAGCTGAAATGCGTGAAGTATGGGAGCTGGTAAGCGAAGATTACAAACCCCTTCACATCAACATCACAACCAGTGAAGCGGTGTTTAACACCTATCCCAAGAACAGGAGAATGCGCTGCATTTTCACGCCTACCAATACCGCTGCTCCCGGCGCAGGTGGCGTAGCCTATATCAGCTCCTTTAACTGGAATGATGATACCCCCTGCTGGGTATTTAACGGTGGCGTAAAAGGCGCCGGCGATGCTGCTTCACACGAAGTAGGCCATACTTTAAGCTTAGGCCACGACGGTAGAAATTCTCCTGCAGAAGGTTACTACGCCGGCCAGGGCAACTGGGCGCCTATTATGGGTGTTGGTTACTACAAGCCTATTGTACAATGGAGCAAGGGCGAATATAACAGCGCCAACAACCTGGAAGATGACCTGGCAAAAATGACCAGCTCCACTTTTGGTGTAGGCTACCGTGCCGATGATTATGGCAATTCCATTTCATCTGCAGGTGTGCTCAGCGTAGGCTCCGGCGGCAGCATCAGCAGCAGCGGCATTATTGAGCGCACGGCCGATGTGGATGTATTCTCTTTCAGCACATCCGGTGGTAATGCAACCATTAACTTTAACCCTGCTCCCCGCCATGCGAACCTGGATATCCTGGCCCGCCTGCTGAACAGCAGTGGAGCAGTAGTAGCTACTTCAGATCCTGCTGGTTTATCAGCAGCTATTAACGCCAACCTGGCGGCAGGTACCTATTATGTATCTGTTACCGGCACCGGTGTTGGCAACCCGGCTACGGATGGTTACTCCAACTACGCCTCCCTGGGTGCTTATACTATTACCGGCACTATTTCCGGCGGTACCGGCAGCGGCGCAGCTACTGTATACCAGGATTGTAATTACGGTGGTTATGCCATTAACCTGGCGCCCGGCAGATATGATATGGCGCAGCTGAATGCACTGGGTATTCCGAACGATGATATTTCTGCGTTAAAAGTGAAGAGCGGTTATGAAGTTATCCTGTACCAGGATATTAACTTCGGCGGCGCTGCTTACCTGTTCCGCAGTGACTTCTCCTGCCTGGTTGATCTTTCTGTAAATGGCCAGCCGCTGAACCTGAACGACTGGACCACTTCCCTGGTAATACAGCCTTCTACCGCTGCAAAAGCTGCTGTAATGAGCAATGCCATTACACTTGCTGCACCGGTTAAATCATCGGCTGCTGCTTCTACAACCGAAGCTACCAATGATGATGGTACCATTGACGTAGTGCTGTCGCCCAATCCTTTCACACAGAACTTATCTGTGAAAGTGAAGAGCAAGGTGGATCAGTATTACATCCGTGTGTATAACATGAGTGGTACGGAAGTAAGGCCTGCACAGCGGATCTCTAACGGCCAGCCCGTGAACCTGTCCAGCCTTCCAACCGGCATGTACCTGATCAAGATCTACGTAGGAAATGAAGTGATCACCCGCAAAGTGATCAAACATTAATAATATCCCATCCTATGACAACGTAGGGGTCCCGGTTATTCCGGGGCCCTTTTTTTTACAATTAATTAATAAATTGATAACGGCCGCCATGCAAAAAAAACCAGAATGAAATGAAAATATTTGTACTCAAATCGTGGTAAGGAAATGACCGAATTATACGGTATTAAACAGGGCAGCAGCAATGTTTTCAGGGAAGTATATCATCAGTATCAGCACAGGTTGTATGCATTTGTGTATCAGAAAACCAGCTCGCATTACCTGGCAGAGGAAGTAGTACAGCAGGCCTTCATCCGCCTCTGGGAAAAAAGGAATGCCTTATCAGACGGAGTGCTGCTTTCCACGCAGCTTTTCCAGATAGCCAAAACCATCCTGGTAGATGAGCTGCGCAAAGAAGCCGTTAAAAGAACCCACATCAGCGGCTGGGCCAGCAGCAGCGCAGCGCCGGTTACAGAAAATAAACAATTAGAGCTGCGCGATAGTATGGAGCACATGGTACGTACCATTAACGCTATGCCGCCTATGCGCAAAACCGTTTTTAATATGCGCCGCCAGCGGGGACTATCCTATAAAGAAATTGCCACGGAACTAGCCATCTCACCCAAAACCGTGGAGAACCATATTGCCCGCGCCATTAAACAGCTGCGTGAGGCCGTACAGGTATTATCCCTGTCCGGTTGTTAAACGTGTGCCCCACCTTGAAGGTGTGGCACACATAATCTGCTTTGCAATTTCAACATTGCAAAAAAAGCAGTATATTATACTACAAATGCAGCCCAATGAAATACCCCCGCATGCAGAACTTTATTAATGGCCGGTTCACAGATATTGATTCCTCCCGTCTGCTAACCATAACCTCACCCACAGATGGCCGGGAGCTGGCCCTGATGCCCTGCTCCACCGCTGCCGACCTGGATGCTGCCGTTAATGCTGCTAAAGCCGCTTTCCCCGCCTGGAGCCAAACCCCTATCAAAGAACGGGTGCAGGTATTTTTCCGCTATAAATATTTACTGGAAAGAGACCTGCAGGAGCTGGCGGAGCTGGTGAGCGAAGAAAACGGCAAAACATTGGGCGAAGCCATTGCAGAAATAGAAAAATGTATAGAGCTCACGGAATTTGCTACCTCGCTGCCACAGCTGGTAACCGGCGAAATACTGGAAGTAAGCAAAGGCGTGGAATGCAGAACAGAACATGTGCCGCTGGGTGT
>NZ_DATCRF010000622.1:0-4525 GCF_036569125.1 Chitinophaga sp.
GCTATGGACCCTGCTGCACCTGCGCTGGTACAAGAACGTAGTAGCCAAGGATGGCGGCAACGGCAGCCGCAATAACTGTACGGGTGCGGATGGGGAGGATATTATTATTGAAGTGCCACCCGGCACCCAGGTGCGCGATGAGGAAACCGGGGAGCTGGAAGCAGAGATCCTGAACGACGGGCAGGAAGTGATCTTAATGCCGGGCGGCATGGGCGGCCGGGGTAATGCCTACTTTAAAACATCCACCAACCAAACGCCGGAATATTCCCAACCCGGTGAGCCCGGCCGGGAAGGCTGGAAGGTGCTGGAGCTGAAAGTGCTGGCAGATGTAGGGCTGGTGGGTTTTCCCAACGCCGGCAAATCTACCCTGCTTTCAACCATCACTGCTGCCAAACCTAAAATTGCCGACTACGCATTTACTACTCTTACTCCCAACCTGGGCATGGTAGCTTACCGCAATAACCAATCGTTCTGCATTGCCGATCTGCCGGGTATTATTGAAGGCGCCCATGAAGGCCGTGGCCTGGGGCACCGTTTCCTGCGCCATATAGAACGTAACGCCGTACTGTTATTCCTGATACCGGCGGATAGTAAGGATCACCGCCAGGAGTTCGACATTCTGTTGAATGAGCTGGAACAATATAATCCTGAGCTGCTGGATAAGCAATTCCTGCTGGCCATCAGCAAAAGCGATATGCTGGATGAGGAGCTGAAAACCGCTATAGCAGCGGAGCTGCCGGCAGATGTACCGCATGTGTTCATCTCCTCCGTTACCCAACAGGGGCTCAGTGAGCTGAAGGATCTTTTGTGGAAAGCATTAAATAATTAATAGACGGCGCTTATACCTGCATAAATAATATCATTAAAAAAATTCTGGTTTATTACTGACCTTTGCATTGTCATTCAATGCGAGCAACCCCTCCCTATTCCAATACTTCTCTTAAAAAAGGATTTTTTATGCAAACGCAAGGACCCGAATTAAAATTCCGCACCCGCAGATGGGTGAAACCGGAAGACCTGAACCCTAACCACACCTTATTTGGCGGCAGCCTATTGAAATGGATAGATGAAGAAGCTGTGATCTACGCCATTCTGCAGCTTAACAACCCGCATGTGGTTACCAAGTTTATTTCAGAGATCAACTTTATAAGCGCTCCCCGCTTAGGAGATATTATTGAGCTGGGTATAGTAGCTACCCACTTTGGTACTACTTCTATTACGCTGAAATGTGAGGTCAGGAACAAGATCACCCAGGAACCGGTACTGGCTATAGAAAAAATGGTGTTCGTAAATGTGGATGAAAGCGGAAAGCCCACGCCACACGGTAAAACCGCCATTACATTTGCCAAAGACCGCTTAAGGGATAATCCTGATCCTGCAAGACTGAATTAAGTTTTAGGCGGAAAGATCACAGAGCGCCGTTTTACGGGCATCCCTAACCCGGATCACCCGGGCGCCGGTGAGTAAAATGCCCATTGCCAGCAGGGAGCAGCCGGCCATTACCCCCGTCATAGGAAAAGTAGTATGATCTATTTTGCTTAACAGGCTCACAGCTACAGAGGCCAGCGCCCCCAGCCCCATTTGTAAAGCGCCCATGAGCGCAGATGCGCTACCCGCATTTTTAGAGAACGGCGCCATGGACAGGGCCGATGCATTGGGGAAAATAAAGCCTGCGCATGACAGGTACATGAAAATAAGCACCAGCGTACCGCTAAACCCTATCCAGCCATTTGTGCTGGCCGTTACCAATACCAGGGCTATAATAGTTTGAGTGATCAATGCAGTTACGATCAGCTGCTCACTCTTATACTTTCTGAGCATTACGCTATTCACCTGCCCCGCACCTATCAAACCCGCTGCCAGCAAAGCAAATATGAGACTGTATTGCGTGCCGGACACTTTAAAGATCTCCAGGAACACGTTGGGCGAACCCGCTACATACGTCAGCAATCCTGCAAAGGAAATAGCGCCGGTTAAAGCGTAGGTGGTGAACCGCGGCTCCTGCACGACGGAGAGAAAGCTGCGTGTAATAGGCCCCGGCTTTAAAGAGTAGCTGGGATCCGGTGCGCTGCTTTCCGGCAAGCCCCAGAAAGCGGCGGCCAGTATCACGGCGGCCAGCGCGGTAAGAATTATAAAAATGTAATGCCAGCCCAGGAACTCACTTACATACCCGCCAATGGCCGGCGCCAGCATGGGTGATGCGCCTACTACCAGCAGCAGCATGGAAAATACTTTTGCATTATCCTCAACCGGGAACAGGTCGCGCACCATAGCGGTGGATGCTACGGTGGCTGCGCAGCAACCTAATGCCTGTAAAAAGCGCAGTACGATCAATGCCTCCACAGAGGTAGCCATCACACAACCCAAGGAAGCCAGCAGGTACACCAGCAAGCCTATATGTAAAGGACGCTTACGGCCAAAACGGTCCAGCAGCGGGCCATACAGCAGCTGCCCGGCAGATACGCCAATAAAAAAGCTGGATAAAGAAAGTGCTACTGCTGCAATGTCGCTATGCAGGTCTTTGGCAATTGCCGGGAAACCCGGCAGGTACATATCAATAGAAAAAGGCGCCAATGCTGTCAAGGCGCCTAATATGATGATGAGGAAGAAATATCTGCTCTTGGTCATAATGCCCGGGTATTGGTTATACTTCACAAAAGTACACAAGGTATATTTGGGAGGTATGTACCAAATCCCGGTATTAATTGTACTTATACCGGATCGGTTTCCCTAGTTTTCTGATTGATATTCAGGCGCCGGTATAGGCACTTTATTTCCTGCTGGTTGGTTCAGTTTGTTACTTTCCTTCACTTTCACCGGTACGCCGCGTATATCCCATACAATACCCAGCGCGCCTAAGGTGCGGATGATATAGTATGTGATATCAATTTCCCACCAGTAAAAGCCCTGCCGGGCAGCGCTTTGATAATAGTGGTGGTTGTTGTGCCAGCCTTCACCCAGCGTTACCAGCGCCAGCACCAGGCTGTTGCGGGATTGATCGCCGGTTTTATAACGCTGCTTACCGATCTTATGCATCAGGGAGTTGATGGTAAAGGTGCCGTGAAACAGTATGATGGTGCTCAGGAAGAACCCGATCAGCAAGGTAGAAACCCCTGCGCCCCAGTCGAAGAAACCAGTACCGTTCACTTTGTTACCTACAAAGTATACTGCAATAGCTAAGATCACCGGCGGTACAAAATGATATTTGTTGAGCCAGTACAGCTCTTTATGCTTCATATCCTTGATAAGCTCATAACGGGTGGGCTTGTATTCCGGCCCCATGATCCAGCCAATATGCGCATACCAGAAACCATACAGGTTTGCAGAGTGCGGATCTTCGGGTGTATCGCTATGCTTATGGTGAACACGGTGATTAGCAGCCCACCACAGTACCCCTTTCTGAAAGCTGCTTTGTGCGCCGCCTGCCAGTATAAACTGGAAAAAGCGCGATGTTTTAAAAGCGCGGTGTGAAAAATAGCGATGATAACCGCCGGTTACAAAAAACATGCGTACTACATACAGCGCCGCGCACAAGATCCAGTCAAACGCTGTTACGTGTGTAAAGAAAGCCAGTAAAGGTATCAGGTGCATGCCCATGAAGTCCATCTCATGCAGCCATTTAGGCCGCTCCCTGTGTTGTTTTGTGATGTTCATTATTCAAAAGTAGGATGATAGTTTCTTTTATCCAATGATTTAAATCATATGGTAACGTACTGTTAAGATATGGTTCATTTATAAAATTAGTACATATCCGGGTTATAATAAGAGATTAATACCCTTTGATGTAAATAAATTACCATAGAATTACTTTATTTTACGTCAAATCCCGGATACCTGTGAAATACACTATCACTACCCTTGCGTGCGCTGTTATACTGGGCGCATGTTCCGCACCGGCTGCACCGCCCGTTGCTGCTACAGACAGTACTGCTGTTGGACTCGCCTTACCGGAACAAAAAGCCATAGGCCTTTATAAGGGTGATTTTGGCGGGGCGCCCATTTTTATTACCATCAATTATACCAGCCCCAATCACCTGGCAGGTTATAATGTGCATAAAGGTTTGCGGCGTAACCTTAGCGGAACGCTGAAACAAGAGGGGGATAGCTGGGTGGTTCGCCTGAATGAACCCGGTGACCACCCGTACGACGGACATTTTGAGCTGGTGTTTGATAAAGGGTTTACTACTGCCAAAGGGCACTGGACGCCATTGGACAAGAAAACGCTGCATGAAAAAAGCTTTACATTAAGCCAGGTAGAACGTACTGACGGCACTGAAGATACCGGTGTGCTGAACTACCCCTTTACCAGTGAGCAGGGTGAGATGTACTTTGATGAAGACGGCAGCTGCCTGTTCGAATATTATTCAAAGTTAACCGACACCACCAATGCTGAACAATCCATTACACTGAAAGGCACCTGGGAACAGCGGGGCGATACCATACGGGTGAACTGGCAGCCCAATGAACAATTCCCTAAACGTAACAGCATTTTTATCTTACAGTTTGATGAGGATAAAAGATATAG
>NZ_DATCRF010000623.1:0-2189 GCF_036569125.1 Chitinophaga sp.
ACCTATAACCAGGGCACCTTTATTGGCGCCGCCACCATGTTATACAAGATCACCAACGATGCTGCTTACCTGAACCAGGCTAAGCTGGGCGCTGATTACACGCAAAAATCCATGTGTGATAAGGACGGTATTTTACCGGCAGAAGGCGACTGGAATGAGCAGGGCGTGTTAAAGGCCATTTTTGGGCAATACATGCTGATGCTGGTACAGGATGCCGGTCAGCCGCAGTACCTGCCCTGGATCCGAAAGAATATTAATACTGCCTGGGGCAACCGGGATGCAAACCGGGGGCTTACGTACCGGAACTATAAAGTTCCCTGCCCCACAGGTAACATACAATCCTATGAAGCCAGCAGCGCGGTAATGCTTATGCAGCTATGCCCGCCGGAAAAGTGAGTATATGTGAGGCGAATAAAAGAATGTAAAATGTAAAATCTTAAATCACAAATGTAAAAGTAGAATGCCGGAACATAAACCTATACCTGGAATCGTAGCATTCTACTTTTACATTTATCTCGTTCATAAAGTCTTTTAAATGGTCTCTATGAACCTCCTTCGTCGGTTTTAAATTTTACATTTATGATTTTACATTCTTCTTAGTCAGCCACTTTTATTATCAGATCTTCTTCTTCAGTCCATAACGCACCATTACGGCGCCTATACCTATCACCAGCAAGGCCATGGCAGCTTTCATCAATACCTCCGAACGTTTGGGAGCCGGTACATATTCCACCCCGTTTACACCCGCTACCGCCGGATCATCTACATACCTGCCCGAAGCAGGTGTTGCTTCCTGTTGAAAATTGCTGGCTAAGCGCTGTAATTCATCCTGCATGGCTTTACCTTTCATGGGTTTGCCATGTCCGCTGGCAATGATCTCCGGCTTCAGTGCCGCCAGCTTGTTAACGGAGCTTGCTGCCTCCTGCCAGTCAAACGTAAAATACCGCGGTGGCCCCGACATTTTTCTGGCCTGCGTCATAACAGCGTATAGTGATTCCTGTTGGGTGGTAACCACGGCATCACCTGCCAGCAGCACACCATCCTGATCCCTGAATAAGCTGATGTGGCCGGGCGCATGGCCGGGGGTATGAATATAACGCCAGCCAGGCAGGCCGGGTACAGTACCATCTTCCGGTAACATTAACAGCCGCCCGTTCATATCTATTGGCTTTTTAGGGAACAGGCAGGATGCCAGGGTCATTAATCCACCCCCAACTGTTGGATCGGGTGGCGGATAGGCTGAACGGCCGGTTAAATAAGGCGCTTCCAGGTAATGTGCATACACGGGCACATCCCATTCCTCTGCCAGCTTTTTTAATGAACCTGTGTGGTCAAAATGCCCGTGGGTAAGAATAATAGCGGATGGCGCAGTTTGCGGCCAGAACAGGTGTGAGGATACCTTGCGGATCTTTTCAGCGGTGCTGGCCAGCCCTGCATCCACCAGCACCCAATGATTGGCGTTGCCGCTATGTATCAGGTATACGTTCACAAAAATATCTTTAATGCCCCAAACACCGGGCGCTACTGAAAACCACTTGTTGTACAGCTTTTTTTGTACCGGTTTAAATTGCTCTGTTTTCATAAAGCAGAATTTTATGGGAGTGAATGCCTTGTTATACAGGGCATAGATCAAAAAGCATGCATATACTGCAGCAGGAGAGGGGTTCGGCTATCACAAACATCATTAATGAGGACATTAAGTAACAGTATGGCGATTTAATAGGTATTCATAGACCAGGGTATTCAGGCCTACCATTAACAAGCCGTAAAAAACATCTTCTACCGGGATGGTGAGTATGCGTGTACCGATGATCTCTGCTGAATTGTACCATACTACCGGGGCAGGTATCCACGAGCCGGTGAGCAAGCCATTCACGATCAGGAAAGGCAGCAGCATTACACCATAGGAAATATACAGCGCCCCCATCCACGCCTGTTTTTTTACATAAGCGTTGTAAAGAACAAAAGCCATCAGCAGCACAGCTGTTACCAGCGGATAGGCTTTGTTGTGGAAGAAAAAGATAGCTGCCGCCAGCAGCACAATGATAATGCCCGATATAATGTTGCTCAGCTGCCGGTAGCTGCGCTGTTTTAGCCAAAGCACTTTTATACAGTGGTAAGAAAAAAGGCAGGCGTAGGGGATGCATACAAAAAATAATGCCTCTTCTACCGGCAGGTTGTATATGTAC
>NZ_DATCRF010000624.1:0-9711 GCF_036569125.1 Chitinophaga sp.
GTGATAGATGGTTCCGCTTAATTCATTGCTGCCCCATCTGCTTATTGGAACATTAAAGAATGAGCTGATCCGCGCATTCTGACTTTTACCGCTGGCAAAATGTTCACCGTTCAGCTTTGAATCAAAATGGCCTGAACCAAAAATAGTGGTGGTAACGTTGGCCCGGCGCAGACCAGGATAACGTAATGCCTGTTCGCGCCCATTTTCCGGCAGTGTGTCCGCTGCCGGGTGCTGGCTGGACATACTGATCATATTCTGTGCCTGTGCGCGGGCTGCGCCAACGATTGAGCACAGTAAAAGTATTTTAATTTTCATAGGCGTTATTTAGCAGTGGTTAATAAAAGCCGCCGTTGTTATGCTTAAAGGCAACACCGGCCAGCAAAAGGAAATTTGCCTATACTGCGGTAGCCTGTTTAATTGTTTTAGACAAGCGGAAAGCAGAAAGCAGGTAATAGAATGCACCAAACGCCGAGTAACCGGCCAGGTTAGCGATCCCCATTGCCGGAGCGTGCGCCTGAATGATAATAGACACACCTGCAATCATTGATTGCCCGCCGCTGATGATCATGGGCCATTGGCCGCCTAACAGTTTCCTGCGCTGTAAGCCTAAAACCAGCTGGATAGATCCGGTTAAAATTGCCCAGGCGCCGAAAACCATTAAGGTTTCAGGAATGCCTTTTTGTAATACTACGCCAACGGCTAACGTAGTTAACACGCTAATGACAGCATTGATATATTGCGGTGTTCTGGAGGGGCTGTTCAGGTTGGCCCGGATATCCAGGAAAGTCCCGATCACATCCCATGCCGGGTAAATGATCAGCAGGATACTGGCAATTGCCATGGATGTTTTGGCGAAAAGACTAACAAGAATAACCCAGGTTATGGAAAACGCTGCACGGATAAAATAGAGCCTGCGTAATGATCGGGCAGTTTCAACGGTCTGCATTGTTATTGCCGCGTTAAAGGGAGCGGTTGATGTCATGATTTTTAATTTTAAATGGTTTCTTATACCAAAGTTCTGTGGTTTTTTCTGCTGCGTTTTTCACTTAAGTTAATATTGGCAGGAAAACTGCGTGCAGCAACGGTTTTGCTGATCACTATTCTCCCGGTTCAAAATCAAGGGATACGGAATTCATGCAAAACCTTTTGTAGGTTGGCGCCGGTCCGTCATCGAAAATATGCCCCAGGTGAGCGCTACAACGTCCGCACAGCACTTCGGTCCGGCTCATGCCTAATGAATGATCCTCCTGGTATTTCACACTGTTTTTTCTCAGCGGCTCGTAAAAGCTTGGCCAGCCGCAGCTGCTGGCGAACTTCGCATCAGACTTAAAGAGCGCATTGCCGCAGGCTGCGCAGTAATAGGTTCCCCGGATGTTGTTTTCCAGGTACCTGCCGGTAAACGGCTTTTCGGTATTCTTTTTCCTGGCTACCAGGTAAAGGTCAGCCGGCAGGATCTTTTTCCATTCGGCATCAGACAGATGGAGCTGCGTGGTATCGGTTGTAGAATAATAGGGATTGTTCTCATGTCCCTTATCTGATTTCAGGTTCTGGGCGTAGCTGCCGGCGCAAAACAAGGCCAGCATACAGCTTAAAAGAATATGTTTCATTGTTGTTTATTTATAGTTTCTTTTAAGCGCCAATTTCCTGTTATTATGGATGGTATATTTTCACTTAAGTGAAAATCCGGGATTTAAACCACCCCCTTTTTCCCTTATCCTACCCCTGATATTTGATTATTTGCTCCTTTAGCAATAAATTACACCTGGTGCTTTTAAAGGGGTTAAATAATGAGAAACATCTCCTGAATTGTATTGCGCAGGGAGATCAGCAATCCTACCAGGTTGTCTTCAACCACTATTGGGACCAGGTGTACTCCACCGCATTTACTTTTACCAAATCAGCCGAAATATCCATGGATCTTGCCCAGGATATTTTTGTGCAGATCTGGATGAAAAAGGAGGCCCTGAAGAACGTAAGCCGGTTCGAATCCTATTTATACATCACTACCCGCAACCTGATCATTGACCGCCTCCGGAAAAAGGTGTATGTGCATGAAAATGAAGAATATCTGAAAGATTATTTTGAAGAAGCAGGCTACCACCCCGGGCAGCAGCTTGAGTTTAAAGAGCTGGAACAGGCGGTGAACCAGGCCATCCGGCACCTTCCCCCGCAACAGCAAACCGCTTTTCGCCTGAGCCGTTTCCAGGGCTTAAGCCATGAAGAAATTGCCCGCCAGATGGGCATCTCCAAACAATCGGTAAAAAGCTATATCGTACGGGCGATCGTCCAGGTACGCCATCTTCTCGAACAACATACGGGCAACTCACTCTTGTACACGTTCGTGTTATTACTCCTGCAAAAAAAAATTTGAACACCGGCGCTCCCTTCTTTCTTTTAATTACGTCTTTTATATAAAGGGGGGGATAAAGTCTTTACACTTTATCATCCTGTATGATGTATGTTTAAAAATATAAATGTATAGATCCCTTGTAAACCTGGTAATATTTTATGGAAAAACAGGCATTTGAGCATTTAGTGCAAAAGTTTCTGGATGAAACGATCGGGCAGGAGGAGCTGGCAGTCTTTTTGGCGGAAGTACAAAAAGAGCCCGGCCTTGCTGTGATTGACGATGTGCTGCGTGCCCGGCTTGAAAATAAAATGGACAGGGGTTTATCCGATCCGGGCCAGCTGCCTGAAATGTTTGCCGAAGTACTTAAAAGGTCGGGTGAAGCGCCACAGACCCCGGTGGTGGCCATGCCGGTTAAAAGATCTTTTACTTTTAAACGCATTGCCGCAGCGGCGGTTTTAACAGGCCTGGTGCTTGGCGGCTTATATTATTTCAATACCGGTAACCGGGCAAAGGATACAGGGGCTTTACAATCCGGAGCAGCGGCCATCATCAAAGATGTGCAGCCCGGTGGTAATAAAGCAATATTAACCCTGGCCGATGGCAGCACCATTACACTGGACAGCGCTAAGAACGGCCAGCTTTCCCGGCAGGGCAATACCAGTATTATTAAATTAAATAACGGCCAGCTTGCCTACCAGGCTAAGGGCCAGGCGGGTGCTGTAGTATATAATACCATCTCAACACCCCGGGGCGGTACCTATAAAATAACGCTCCCTGATAATACCACGGTTTGGCTCAATGCCGGATCCAGCCTGCGTTTTCCAACAGCGTTCACCGGCAGTGAACGGAATGTGCAAATAACCGGGGAGGCCTATTTTGAAGTAAGCAGGCACACGGGCGCCGACGGCCGCAATGTGCCTTTTATTGTACGTGTGAATGATGCGGCTGCGGGTGGCGGTATGCAGGTAGAGGTGCTTGGAACCCACTTTAATATAATGGCCTATGACGATGAAAGCGTGGTGAAAACAACCTTGCTGGAAGGAGCCGTGAAAGTAACCAAAAGTAATAATAGCGTATTGCTTAGCCCTATGCAGCAGGCAAGACTGGTTAAACAGAACAGCGATCTGAAAGTTACTAACAGTATTAATGCCGAAGAAGAAACCGCCTGGATAAATGGCGTGTTCCAGTATAATGATACCGAGCTCCCGGCCATTATGCGCCAGCTGAGCCGGTGGTACGATGTAGAAGTAAGCTACGAGGGTCCTATACCAACAGATCGTTTTACAGGGAAAATATCAAAGAATATAAGCCTTACACAAGTGCTTAAGATATTGGAGCTGAGCGATCTGCATTTTAAAATTGAAGGAAGGAAAATTATTGTAACGGCCTGATATAAGCTTTAAGCAGTAGTATATTATTGATCCACTATGAAAATTGAACAATGAAAAAATTATTCACGGGATGCTGCAGCCTACACAGCAGAACGGTTCCGCAAAGTTACAGATGGGGTATTAATAAGCCATAGCTGTAACCGGATATCAACCAAACAGGAAATAAAGGAATGCAAACAATCCACGACTTACCATGAAATTGTATCACCACAACATTGCTAAAACAAGCACTTAAATATGATAAGAGAATGAAAAGCTGACTTTAGACCAAATAAAGACCGGGAACGTTGGAGCCGTCCCCGGTTTAATTTGAGCTAATCTTTAGACTAAACAATTGTTTCAGGAACTGTTTATTTATTAACCAAATCAAAACAAATGTATGAATCTGATTGCTTACCGCAAAACCGGTAGGTTGGGGCCTGCCTTGCACCGCCTTACCCGAAGCCGGTTATTATCCAAAACGCTATTGGTTATGAAATTAACCACCATTTTAATACTTGCTGCTTTATTACAGGTTAGCGCTAAGGGATTTGCCCAGAAAATTTCCCTTAAAGCTAAAAATACACCGCTCGTAAAAGTGCTTTCAGAAATTGAAAGGCAAAGCGGTTACTCGTTTTGGTATAGATCATCACTGTTGAAAAATGTAGATAAGATCTCTATAGAGCTCAAAGATGTGAATATTGATGAGGCCCTGAAGAAATGCCTTAACAGCCAGGGTTTTGAATACATTATAGTAGACCGCACCATTATTATAAAGCTGCCGGGGGAAAAGACCGACTACCAGGCCCCGCTGCCACCCGCGCAAATAAAGGGAAAAGTAACTGCCGCTGATGGCACACCGCTCATTGGCGTAAGCGTATTGGTAAAGAACACGCAGCGGGGAACCACCACTGATGCAAATGGTGAGTTTTCCATCAGCGTTAATAAAGGTGAGGTGCTGGTGTTTTCCTATGTGGGTTATGACCCAAAGGAGCTTGCATTTAATGATCAGCCTTTTGTTGCCATAAACCTTTCCGAAAGCAAAGTGACATTGAGCGATTTTGTGGTGGTAGGGTATGGTAAACAGAACAGGGCAGCCTTAACCAGCGCCATTTCAACCGTTAAGGCAGAAGATCTTAACAGGGGCGCCATAAGTGATGTGGGACAGCTGTTGCAGGGCAAGGTGCCTGGCCTGAATATTTCAGCCAGCGGCGATCCCAATAAGCCGGCCGCCGTTGTTATGCGGGGCGCTTCCACCATCAACAGCTCCCAAACACCGTTCTATGTAATTGACGGTATCCCCGGTGCAGATATCTCTGTAATAGCGCCGGATGATATTGCTTCGGTAGATGTGCTGAAAGATGCTGCTGCTACAGCTATTTATGGTAACCGCGGCGCCAACGGCGTTATCATGGTAACCACCAGGAGAGGCAAGAGCGGACAAATGCAGGTGGGATACAATAGCTACATCGGCCTGGAAAAAGTATCCAACAAGCTGGATATGATGGATGCCGGCCAGCTGAGGGATTTCCTTAAAAAGAATAACCTGGCTTTCTCTCCCGCGGACGACAAAGGCGCTAATACCGACTGGCAAAGCTCCATTCAACGCAGCTCCGCAATTGCGCATAATCATAACCTGTCTTTCAGCGGCGGTGGAGAACACGGCAATTACATCGCCAGCGTAAACTATATACGTAAAGAAGGGATCCTTAAATCCAGCTCCCTGGAGCGTGTGATCGCCCGCATGGCCGTAGAGCAATATGCGTTAAATGATAAAGTGAAGTTCGGGCTTACGGTAACCAACTCCCGTACCAATTCCGATGACATTGCCTACCGGAATACCGTATTGCTGGAATCTGCGCTGTACCTGCCGGTTTCACCCATCAAGAATGCGGACGGCAGCTATTTTGAGAACTTCCAGAACCAGAACTACTATAACCCGGTTGCCATGATGGATAACAGCCAGGTGAATAATAAGAACAATACCCTGGTAGGAAGCTTTACCACGCAGGTTAAATTACCTTTCGGGTTCACCTACGATATGAACCTTGCTTACCAAAGCACCAGCCTGTTGTATGGCGCTTATTACAATAAGTATTTTACCGATCATTACACCAACATGTATGATAACCCGGATCCCGGACTGGGCGCGCACACGCAGCAAACATTCGGTACGAACGGGCAGGCGGTAAGAAGCTCATTCCAGAACACGAGCAAGCTGCTTGAAACTTACCTTACCTGGGACCGGAAGTTCGGTAACCACAGCATCAATGCAGTGCTGGGGTACTCCTGGCAGAATTTTGTTAATGGCGATGGTTTCCAGGCTTCTACCTCCAACTTCCCTGTTGATAACATAGCTTACAGGAACTTTGCATTAAGTAATCCTTACGCTGTTAGCTCGTACCGCATCGACTTTGGCCCTAACGGTGTTTACCAGGAAACAAGGCTTATTTCAGACTTTGCCCGCTTAAACTATAACTTCAGGGATAAGTACCTGTTACAGGGTTCTATAAGAAGGGATGGCAGCTCTGTTTTCGGAACCGACCACCAGTGGGGATATTTCCCTTCTGTAGGTGCTGCATGGCGCATCAGCAATGAAGCATTTATGGACAAACAGCAGATCTTTACCAGCTTAAAGCTGAGGGCAAGCTACGGCGTAACAGGTAATGCCACCGGTTTTAATGCATATACTGCACGGCTTATTTCAGGCAGCGTTGGAACATACTATTATAACGGTGTGCTGGGAGCTGCTTATGGCCCCACCCAGGCCGATAACCCGGACCTGCGCTGGGAAAAAACAGCCACCACCAACATCGGTATCGACTTTGCGATCTTAAAAGGCAAATTAAGCGGAACGCTGGAATGGTATAACAAGAATACCACGGGTATGATCTACCCGTACCGGGTTGACCCGCTGCTGGTGCCGGCAGGAACCATTACGGCCAATGGAGGAAGCATGAATAACAGGGGCATTGAGCTGGGACTTAGCGCCACGCCTGTGCAAACCAAAAGCTTCAGCTGGACCTCCAACCTGAACCTGGCGCATAACACCAATAAAATAACCAGCCTCAAAAATCCGCTGTTCACCGGCGGTGATTCGCTGGCAGTAAGCTTCCCGGAAGGCGGCGGCCAGTCCGGCAGCTCTTTACAGCTGTTAAAATCAGGTAAGCCGCTGGGCCAGTTCTTTACATTGGAGTATGCCGGCAAGAACCAGGATGGCGTATCTCAATATGTAGGCGGCGATGGTAAGCTTACTACCTCTCCGTCTATTGGCAGGGACTACCATTATATGGGCAGCGCGCAGCCTAAGCTGCTGGCCGGCTGGTCCAACAGTTTCCGCTACAAGGATTTTGACCTCAACATCTTTATCAGAGGGGTGTTCGGGAATAAAATATTCAATGCTACCAGGGCAGATCTTTTCAGGCCTACTACCGCGCAATACGCCAACATCCTGGTGGATGCAGGTAATGAATCCATTGCCGATGTGAATGCATACCGGTACTCTTCCCGTTTCATAGAAAGCGGCTCTTATGTAAGGTTCGATAATGCAACGCTGGGTTATAATATCAAGAACCCGGGCCGGTACATTAAGAATATCCGGTTATATACCTCTGTGAACAACCTGTTTGTGATCACAAAGTTCAAAGGGGTAGATCCTGAGGTAAACCAGGGAGGTATTGCGCCCGGAGTTGATTACAACAACTTCTATCCTAAAACGCGCACCTTCCTGTTTGGCCTGAACGCGGCATTTTGATCTAATCTGAAAAATCATTAATCATGAAAAAGCTAATTAAATATAGTATTTGCATAGGGAGCCTGGCGCTGGCCATGAGCGCCTGTCATAAGGTGGAGGTGCCGGTTTCCACGGAATTAACACCCGATGTTTTCCCACGGGATTCAGCACAGTTTATACAGGCTGCCGGTCCGGCCTATGTTGCGCTGCGCGGTAACTACGGCGTTGAATATTTCTTTCAGCAATCTTTTAGTACCGATGAGGGCATTATGCCTGCCCGGGGCGGTAACTGGTATGATGGCGGGCAGAATAAGGAAATGCATTACCATAGCTGGACAAAAGACAACGGTTATGTGAATGGCAACTGGACCTGGCTGACAACTACTATTGGCGCTACCAACCAGGCGCTGTCTATCCTGGATAAAAATATGCCGGCCGGTAACTTTAAACAAACCAGCCTGGCAGAGCTTAAAATGGTACGGGCGCTTGCTTATTTTATGCTGATGGATAACTATGGGAATGTACCCATCGATACCCTGTATGGCGATTTTACGCCCAAACCCAATATCCCCCGTGCACAGGTATTTAATTTTATTGAAAGCGAGATAAAGGCGGCTATTCCTTCTTTAAGCAGCGCAACCGGTATTACCACCTATGGCCGGCCTAACCTGTATACCGCTTATGCCTTACTGGCTAAAATGTATCTGAATGCAGAGGTTTATACCGGCACTCAGCGTAACGATGATTGTATTGCAGCCTGCGACAATATCATTAAATCCGGCAAATATGTGTTAGCGGCAAAGGATAGCTATCTTAAGATCTTTTATCCTGACAATGGACCGCAAACGCCTGAATTTATTTTCGCTATTCCTTACGATGCAACATCCGCGAACACGTTTCCTTTTAGAAGTGTGAACATACATGCCCGTTATGATGTACCGCGCAGCGAAACCAAAAAATTCAACCTGCCGTTCACGCCGGGCGGCCCTGCAAGCACCCTGCCTGAATACTATGCCTTCTTTAACGATCCTAACGATGTGAGGAACGGACAATGGCTTACCGGTTTGCAGTATATGAACGACGGCGTTACGCCGGTAACCGTTGCCACTACGAACCTGGGCTATGACCAGTTTTATTCAGGAAGCGATCCTTCCGGTGCATTATTGTTCCATGTAAAGCTTACACCTGATATTGTTTTAAGGCAGGGCGATGCATCACAATTTGATGTGGGTAATGATGAAATAGGCTGGAATATGGGTTACCGCAATATCAAGTTCTATCCCGATGCAAGCTCACCTACCCGTAACCAGAACAACGATATACCGGTATTCAGGTATGCGGATATATTGCTGATGAAGGCAGAGGCAATATTGCGGGGCGGTGCGGCCACCAACGGCCAAACAGCTTTATCCCTTGTGAACGATGTAAGGGCGCAGCGTACTACTACTGCCCCCTGGACGGCCGTAACGCTTGCCACTTTGTATGCAGAGCGTACGCGTGAATTTGCCTGGGAAGGCTGGCGCCGGAACGATATGATCCGCTTCGGCAAGTTTGAGGATAAGTGGGGCCTTAAGACGAACACCGAAACTTACCGCCGTATTTTCCCGATCCCTACATCGGCATTAAGTCTTAACCTGGCGCTCCAGCAAAATCCTGGCTATTGAGTGTTGTAGGCTATCAGTAAAGATTATATAACCCGGGGATCCGTCCCCGGGTTATTCCATTTCAGAATGTTATTTTACACCTAAAGCAAGGTTGACGATGAGAAAGTTTGTTTTATTGTTATGCTGCGTAACCCTCTTGCTGAAAGTAAGTGCACAACCGGATGCACGGGCATCTTACGGGCTTATTAAAAGAATGCTTCCGCAACAGGCTGCTTTTTTTAAAGTGGAGGGATTATCCCAACAGGATGGAAAAGATGTTTTTGAAATTGAAAGCAGCGCCAGTAAAATTATTTTAAGGGGCAATAATGGCGTAGCTGTTGCAGCTGCGCTGTATTATTACCTTACTGAATATTGCCATGCACAGGTCACCTGGAACGGCGCCAACCTTCACCTGCCCACAAAGCTTCCGGCCTTAAAAGAAAAGGTTCGCAGGCAAACACCCTATCAATACCGCTATTATCTTAACTACTGCACTTTTAACTACAGCATGAGCTGGTGGGATTGGGACCGCTGGGAAAAAGAAATTGACTGGATGGCGCTGCATGGTATTAACATGCCGCTGGCTATTACCGGTGAGGAATACACCTGGTATAC
>NZ_DATCRF010000625.1:0-5363 GCF_036569125.1 Chitinophaga sp.
CCGCCTGTGCAGGATCGCCCATACGTTTGCTGGCCACTGCCACTAATGCCGACAGCTATAGCTGGGATTTTGGCGACGGCACTACCCAGGAAGGCCCCCAGAACGATATTACACACGGCTTTAAGGCCAATGGCACGATACAGGTGCAAATGAAGGCAGGCCGCAATGGCTGTTATGCCGGCAGCGTACCGGTAACCGTGCAGATCACAGGCCCTGCGGCCAGATTCACCTTTGCCCGTTCCTGTACCAACCGCAAGGCATTTACCTTTACCAACACCTCCAGCGCTACTGCCGGTGTTACCTATGAGTGGGATTTTGGCGATGGCAGCGCGCTGGAATATACCCGGGATGCCACGCATGTATATAGCCAGAACGGGGATTATACCGTGCGCTTAACCGTGCGCGAAACAGCAGGCACCTGCACCAGCAGCGATTTTCAGACAGTATCCTGCTTCCAGGCTGATTTTAGTACCGGCATCAGCAGCATATGCCGGGGCAGCCGCATTGGCTATGGCGTGCTGCATGTACCCTCCCAGCAGGTGCACCACTACGCCTGGCGCTTTGGGGATAATACCCGGCTGGATACTACTGCCGTGGATATTTATAAAACCTATGAACAAAGCGGCACGTTTACCGATACACTCATTATTTTTTATAAAGACCCTGCCGTGTATTGTAATGATACGGTGGTGAAACCGCAGCATATAACTATTATTGCGCCCCAGGCGGATTTTATAATTGGCAAGGCCTGCGTGGGCCAGCCGGTTACGTTCACAGATGCTTCGCAGCCCTGGCCCAATATTCCTTTAACCAACTGGCGATGGTCTTTAGGTAATGGTATGACGGCCAGCACAAAAGTGCCGCCAACGCCTACCTACTCCCCTGCGGGCACGGTAGCTATTACGCTGGTGATAACGGATGCGCGCAACTGTGTGGATTCCTTTACGCAGCAGCTTACGGTAGACCCTACCCCTACGCTGAGCATGGCCTCCCGGCAGTACAAGATCTGCGAAGGCAATAGCATTACCCTCAATGCACAGTCAAATGGTACGGTGTTATGGAGCCCCAACGATCACCTGAGCTGCGTGGGCTGCGCCAGCACTATTGCCGACCCGGTGACCGATACCAAATACTTTGCAACGGCCAGCAATGCCTTTGCCTGTTTTGTAACAGATTCCGTAGCTGTTAAAGTAGTGCCGCAGGTGCAGCTCACCGTATCGTCCGACACGGTGCTGTGTAAAGGTGCGGCCGCACAGCTAAGAGCTGCCGGCGCTGCAACCTACAGCTGGGCGCCCGCTACCGGCCTTACTTCGGCCCATGTAGCCAACCCAATCAGCACACCGGAGCAGGATGTTACCTATACCGTTACCGGCACCAATGATGCGGCCTGCCCCGGCCAAACACAGCAGGTGAGCATACAGGTAAAACCTTTGCCCACGGTGAATGCAGGCCCCGACCAAACGGTGACCGTAGGCACCCGCATTACGCTGGCTGCTACCGGCAGCGCGGATGTGGTAAGCTGGCAATGGACCCCTGCTGAAAATATAGACTGCGCCATCTGCCCCACTACACTGGCAGATGTGCGTAAACCCGGCAGCTACAGTATTAAAGGCACCAATGCAGACGGCTGCTCCAATAGTGATCTGGTAGACATTCATCTGGTATGTGACCAAAATGTGGTATACATTCCCAGCGCCTTCAGTCCCAATGGCGACGGGGAGAATGATATTTTTTATCCTCGCGGAAAAGGCATTAACTTTATTAAATCTTTCCGCATTTTTAACCGCTGGGGACAAGAGGTATTCAAGAGGGAAAATATAGCCATAGACGACATCAGCTCCGGATGGAACGGAACCTATAAAAACCAGCCGCAGGCGGCCGATGTGTATATTTATTTCATAGAGGCCCGCTGCGACAATAATGAAAATTTTTCGCTGAAAGGAAATGTGACATTACTGAGATAACCGAACCGATAATATACCTAAATACATTCCTATGAATAGACTGTTACGCAGTATACTGCTAATGGTTGTAACCGGTACCTATGCTACGCAAACCGTAACTGCGCAGGATATACATTTGTCACAATTTTACGAAACGCCCATATTACGCAACCCTGCGCTCATTGGTATTTTCAATGGTGATATACGTGTGCAGGCGGTGTACCGCAACCAGTGGAACAGTGTAACGGTTCCTTACCAGACCGGTACATTCAGCGGGGAAATGAAGTTCCCGGTAGGGATGAGCAATAACTTTGTAACAGCAGGCCTGCAGCTATCCTACGACCGGGCAGGCACCTCCCGCCTGCAATCCGTACAGGTATTGCCGGCGCTGAACTTTCATAAATCCCTGAGCGCGGATAAAAGCAGCTTTTTGTCCCTGGGTATTATGGGCGGCCTGGTGCAGCGGCAGTTTGACCCCACCCATCTTACTTTCAATAACCAGTATACGAACGGGCGTTTTGATCCCTATGCTCCTACGGGGGAGGACGGGCGGCTGGCCTTACGCGGCTACTCTTACCTGGATGCCGGCATAGGACTGAGCTATAACAGCACCATCGGGGAAAACACAAGCTATTTTATAGGGGCAGCTGCGTACCATCTGAACCGGCCCAAAGTATCGTTTTACAAGGATCCGGGTGTGGAGCTGGATATGAAGTTCACCTTTAACGCAGGCATTACGGTACCGGTATCTGAAAACGTAAAGATAATAGGCCAGTATAACCAGCTGCACCAGGGCACTTACAGTGAGTTTATCGGCGGAGCGCTGGTGGGTTATGGCCTGCTGGACCAGGGCCTGGTATCTGATCGGGGTATCTACGGCGGTTTGTTCCTGCGCTGGAACGATGCTATTGTGCCCACCATGAAGCTGGATATGGGCAGCTGGGAAGTAGGTATGAGCTATGACGCCAATATCTCCAGCCTGCGTACTGCCAGCCAAACCTTTGGCGGTTTTGAAATATCGCTGGTGTTCAAGGACTTCCTGAACAGCCGGAACAGTACGCTGGAAATGACGAACTGCCCGCATTTTTAATAAAACCAGTGAGTTTGGATTAATAACACTTTCATGTAATTTTACGGCCTTATTAATCTTTAACCACTAACAACTTTTAATATGAGCGCAACCGTAGGCAGTAAAGCACCGGCATTTACATTAACGGATACTGAAAAGAAAAAGGTATCCCTGGAAGATTTTAAGGGCCAGAACCTGGTGATCCTGTTCTTTCCCATGGCATTTACCAGCGTTTGCACCGCGGAGCTGTGCTCTGTACGGGACACCCTGAGTGTGTATAATGGCCTGAACACCGCTGTGGTAGGCATTTCGGTAGATTCTCCCTTTACCCTGGGTAAATTTAAGGCGGATCAGCAGCTGAACTTTCCCCTGCTGTCTGACTTTAACAAGGAAGCCTCCCAGGCATACGGCGCCTTTTATGAAACTTTTGTGCTGGACCTGAAAGGCGTATCCAAAAGAGCGGCTTTTGTGGTGGATAAGGAAGGTACCCTGCGTTATGCAGAAGTGCTGGAAAGCGCCGGCGACCAGCCAAATTTTGACGCTATTAAACAGACTTTGAGCACCTTACAATAAAATGGCTGATAAAGCGTTAAATTTTTCAAAAAAACAACGGCAGGCCAACTGAATTGGCCTGCCGTTTGTTATATTTACATAGGTGATGAACCGAAATTAAAATCTCAAATATTCAAAAAAATCCTTATTTTTATACTAATTATGTGGAAAACCTCTACTCTCTTTTTTACTTTAATACTTTGTTTCCACTGCCTTACCGGCAGCGCGCAAACGCCTAAAACTCTCCCTGCTACGGAGAACGAGGGGGCTGTGAAGATCGTTAAGCTATACCCTAATCCGGCCTCCAGCAGGATTAATTTTGAAATTCAACAGCATAATAACGATAAGGTATATGATCTTATTGTATACAACTTCCTGGGCAAGAAAATGGACCAGCTGAAAAATGTGAATGGCCGTACCTCTATGGACCTGGGTTCTTACTACAGCGGGTTATATATTTTCCAGCTCCGTGACCGGGATGGTAACCTGATCGAGTCCGGAAAGTTTAATGTAGTGAAGTAACGATCCTCCGAAATGTAAAATGATAAATGTAAAATATCAAATGTAAAAGTTTGAAGCCCTATATCCAATGAAACCAACTCCCCTGCACTTTATCATTTAAAATTTAAGATTTTACATTTTACATTCTCTCTTTAAGAAACCTCTACAATCAGAAATTTCAGGTACGTAGTATTTTCAATATTCCATAAAATAGGATGGTCCTGTGCTTGTGTCTGGAAAGTAACCTGGCGCAGCTTTTTCTTGGCATCCTTGGCCGCCATGTCAATGATCTCCAGGAACATGGAGGGTGGCACCAGGTTGGTACAGGAAGCTGTTACCAGGAACCCGCCGGGTTTCAGCAGCTTCATGCCCCGCAGGTTGATCTCCTTATAACCGGTAATGGCTTTCTGGATGTTTTCCCGGCTTTTGGTAAAGGCCGGCGGATCCAGGATCACTACATCAAACTGCTTGTCTTCCCGGGTCCATTGTTTCAGCACATCAAAGGCATTTACCGCCTGGAACTGGCAGATGTGGTCCAGGTTATTCAGCTGCGCATTGCGGCGGGCGGTGTTTACCGCATGTTCGGAAATATCCAGTCCCAGCACACTTTTAGCGCCGTAGTAGCCTGCATGGCAGGAGA
Organism: Chitinophaga sp.; assembly: GCF_036569125.1. GTDB lineage: Bacteria > Bacteroidota > Bacteroidia > Chitinophagales > Chitinophagaceae > Chitinophaga. Next base: position 4,706 of record NZ_DATCRF010000625.1, read on the forward strand.
AGGTGCCGGTGTAACAGAAAGCTTCCAGCACATCAGCTCCTTTTGCAATATGCTGAATGGCGCGGCGGTTATCCTGCTGATCCAGGAAGTAGCCCGTTTTCTGGCCATTTACGATATCTACATGAAACTTTAAGCCATTCTCGTTAATGATGATGTTAGTATCAAAAGGCGCGCTCAGAAAGCCTTTTTGCTGGGGCAAACCTTCCAGCTCCCGCACGGGTACATCGTTGCGCTCATAAATGCCTTTGGGGTTGAAAATGCTGTTCAGGGCATCTACAATAGCGCCTTTCCAGCGGTCCATACCCAGGGCCAGGGTTTGCAGCACAAAATAATCGTTGAACTTATCAATGATCAGGGCGGGCATTTCATCGGCTTCCCCGAAAATGAGGCGGCAATTCTCCACATAACCCAGCTTTTGACGGTACTCCCAGGCCTTTTGCAGGCGGCGGTGAAAGAAAGCGGCATCTACCGTTTCGTTCTTGTCGCGCGTAAGGATGCGCACCAGGATCTGGGACTGGGGATTGATGTAGCCGCGGCCTACAAAAAAGCCCTGGTGGGTGAATACATCTACAATATCGCCGGCATTCACGGCGCCATCGATCTGTGCTACTTCGTTGCCAAATACCCAGGGGTGGCCCTGCAGTACGCGGTTCTGGAT
>NZ_DATCRF010000626.1:0-8814 GCF_036569125.1 Chitinophaga sp.
TGGTAAAGGCGCTGGAGCCTACATTCGGCGGCATTAACCTGGAGGATATTAAAAGCCGGGAATGTTTTGCTATTGAGGAGCGCCTGAAAAAAGAGCTGAAGATCCCCGTTATGCACGATGATCAGCACGGCACCGCAATCATATCCAGTGCCGCTCTGCTGAATGCGTTGGAATTGGTAAAAAAGAAAATAGAAAAGGTAAAGTTTGTAATAAACGGCGCCGGCGCTGCCGCCATGGCCTGCGTAAAGCTGTACGTAGCTTTGGGCGCCAGGCCGGAGTACTTCATCATGTTCGACAAGAACGGCGTTATTACCAAACAGCGTACAGACCTTACTGAGATGCACCTGCAGTTTGCAACTACGGCTAAGGTAACGGACCTTGCAGGGGCCATGAAAGGCGCCGATGTATTTGTAGGCTTGTCTGTAGGCAATGTGGTAACCCCGGAAATGGTAAAAAGCATGGCCAAGCAGCCCATTGTATTTGCCATGGCCAACCCGGACCCTGAAATAGCCTATGAGCTGGCCATACAGGCCCGCCCCGATATTATTTTTGCTACCGGCCGCTCTGATTATCCCAACCAGGTAAATAACGTGCTGGGTTTCCCCTACATTTTCCGCGGTGCGCTGGATGTAAGGGCCACGCAGATCAATGAGGCCATGAAGCTGGCAGCCGTGCATGCCCTGGCCGGGCTGGCCAAGGAGCCGGTACCGGATATTGTGAACCTGGCCTATAATGAACGCAGCATATTTTTTGGCCCTGCCTATATTATTCCCAAACCGCTGGATCCGCGCCTGCTTAGCATGGTAGCGCCCGCAGTAGCCCGCGCCGCCATGGAAAGCGGGGTAGCCCAGAAAGCCATTACCAACTGGGAGGCTTACCGCGATGAGCTGAACCACCGCCTGGGCCTGGATAACCACCTGTTCCGTGTAATTGGCACCAAAGCCCGCCAGGATCCGCGTAAGGTGGTATTTGCAGAAGCAGATAACCTGAAAGTGCTGAAAGCCGCACAGGTAGTGCGTGATGAAGGTATAGCCTACCCCATATTGCTGGGTAATGAAGCCCGTATCCGCCGCCTGGCAGAGGAAAACGGTATTGAAATAGATGATACGGTGATCATTGACCCCAAGAGCGATGAAATGCAGGAAAAGCGCCACCACTTCGGGGAGCTGTTCTTTGCAAAGCGGCAGCGTAAAGGGTTTAATAAGTATGAGGCCAATAAGATCATGCGGGAACGTAACTACTTTGGCTGTATGCTGGTGGAAACCGGCGAGGCCGATGCCCTTATTTCCGGCCTTACCCGCAAGTACCCGGATACTATACGCCCGGCGCTGCATGTAATAGGTATGGAAGAAGGCGCCAAGCGCGTAGCCGGTATGTACATTATTAATACCAAACGCGGACCGCTGTTCCTGGCCGATACTACGGTGAACTTTAATCCCACCTCCGAAGAGCTGGCAGAGATCACTATGATGGTGGCCAAAGAAGTGCGCCTGTTCAATATTGAACCGCGTATAGCCATGGTCTCTTACTCCAACTTTGGCTCCAGCCCTACGCCGGAAGCGCAGATGGTAAGCAAGGCCCGTGAGCTGGTAAAGAAAATGGACCCTACCCTGATCGTAGATGGGGAAATACAGGCTGCCATGGCCTTTAACCAGGAAATTTTAAGAGACAGCTATCCTTTTTCCGAGCTGATAGGGGAGGAAGTGAACACCCTCATTTTCCCGAACCTGAGCGCCGGTAATATTGCCTATAACCTGCTGCAGGAAGTGGCCGGCTTTGATGCCATAGGCCCCGTGCTGCTGGGTATGAAAAAGCCCGTGCATATATTGCAGTTAGGCAGCACCGTACGGCAAATTGTGAACATGGTGAATATTGCCGTGGTAGATGCCCAGCATAAGTGCTGCAAGGAAGTAGAAGAGCCGAAGAAAAAGAAAAAATAATATGCGGATATGCAGATATGCAAATGTGCAGATGTGTGAGGGATAGTTCCGCATTTATTTGCACATTTGCATATCTGCACATCAGCACATTATGCAAAACATTTCCCGCAAAAAAATATTCTTTCCGCTCAACCCGGCATTCAGAAGGTATCTGAAGCTGTATGAAAGGGAATTGCAGCTGCCGGTATCCTATGAGGAGCTGCGGTATTACGAAAGCGGCATACCGGTATATGATAAAAGCGGGAAAGATACCTTATGGGAAACAGTACTGTACCCGCAAAGCATGGTAGGGCAGCTGCATGCAGGGCTGAAACGCATTTACTCCTTTCTGAAAGCCGGCGGCGACCAGGCCGCTGAAGAGCACCTGCACATAGAGCGTATTGATTACTGCACCTTTGGCAACTCGCACCCCTTCCGTATTAAGATCGTCAATAATTATAACGAGGTGTACGACTATTTTTATATTAAAATAGCTGATGCCTCCCGTATTTACGGCCTGGAGCTGGAACACATTCTTTCCCCCTACTGGATGAACTTTTTGGTGGACGGGAATACCCTGGTAGAAGAGCATATTGCCGGCGTGCCGGGCGATCAGTTCATTCTGCACTACCTGCAGCGGCCTGAGTTTAACCCAAAACGTATAGCCAAGGAGTTTGTAAAGTTCAATGAGCGCTGTTTTGTACGCCTGCTGGGCGATATGCGCTCCTACAACTTTGTGTTTGATATTACGCCGGATTTTGATGATGTGCAGTTCCGCATACGCGCGATTGATTTTGACCAGCAGTTCTATGAAGGCAAGCGCACCCTGTACATGCCGCAGTTCTTTAAAGAGAACCGGGTGTTTGTAGACCTGGCTATTAAGCACCTGAATGCCGAAGTGGTAAAGCAATACCAGCAGGAGGAGCGGGCGCTGATCGCCCGCCGTATTAAGGTGCAGCGCCACCGTATTAAGGACCTGCGGGATGTTATTATGACGGACCATGTATCTTTCCCGGAAAAAATTCAGCAGCTGGGCGATGAGCTGGCCCAGTATTATGAAGATCCTGTATTTGCCAAAAGCAAAACCATGGGCGAGATCATTGAGCGGAGCCTGAAGCGGCTGCTGGTAAAAAGCCTGAGATGATGTGCAAATGTGCAAATATGCAGATGTGCAGATGATAGGATACGCTTCATTTCATTTGCACATCTGCACATTTAACATCTGCACATTTTCTACTATCTTTGAAAATCTATGGAATTTAGATTCTTTTACCATTTTGGCGCTTATTTGCTGATGCTGAAGGGGATGTTCTCCAAACCGGAGAATCCGAAAATGTACTGGAAGCAGCTAATGCAGCAAAGCGTGGATATAGGCATTGGCTCATTAGGTATTGTGTTCATCATTTCCCTGTTCATGGGAGGGGTTACCACCCTGCAAACCGCTTACCAGCTGGTAAGCCCCATTATTCCCAAAGCCACCATCGCCCAGATCGTAAGAGATACCATTATCCTGGAATTTGCGCCTACCCTCACCAGCATAGTGCTGGCCGGCGTGGTAGGGTCTAAAATAGCATCGGAGCTGGGTAATATGCGCATTTCCGAACAAATAGATGCGCTGGAGATCATGGGTATCAACACCAGGGGATACCTGGTGATGCCAAAGATCCTGGGCGCCCTGTTAACCATTCCCTGCCTGGTGGTGATTGCCGGTTTCCTGGGTATCTGGGGCGGAAAAATGGCCGGTGTAATGGCCGGTATTATTTCCAATGATGAATTTATACAGGGCCTGCGCCAGGAGCTGAAGGTCTATAACATCTTTTTTGCCCTCAGCAAGTCGTACACCTTTGCATTTATCATATCCAGCGTATCTGCCTACTACGGCTACAATGTACAGGGCGGCGCGCTGGAAATAGGTAAGGCCAGCACTACGGCCGTAGTGGTAAGCTGCGTGCTGATATTATTTTCGGATTATGCGTTATCGGCAATATTGCTGTAAATAGTCCATGGACCGACGAAAGAAACTATGATCGAACTAAGAGATATTAAAAAGGGATTTGGTGATAAGGAGATACTGAAAGGCGTGTCCGCTACCATGGAATCCGGTAAGGTGAACCTGATCATTGGCTCCAGCGGCAGCGGTAAAACGGTGATGATGAAGTGCATAGTGGGCCTGATGGACGTTAATAGCGGTACTATCCTGTACAATGACCAGGATTTTACTGCAATGGACGAACACGGGAAGAAAGCTATCCGCCAGGAAATAGGCATGCTGTTCCAGGGATCGGCCCTGTTTGACAGTATGACGGTGGAGCAGAATGTGATGTTCCCCCTGGATATGTTTGGCAAAGGCAGCTACAAGGAAAAGAAGAAGCGGGTAATGGAATGCCTGGACCGTGTGAACCTGAAAGACGCCGCCAAACGTTTTCCCGCTGAAATAAGCGGTGGGATGAAAAAAAGGGTAGGTATTGCCCGCGCTATTGTGCTGAACCCCAAATATTTGTTCTGTGATGAGCCCAACTCCGGCCTGGACCCGCAAACTTCCCTGCTCATAGATAAGCTGATCAAAGAGCTGACCCTTGAATATACCATCACTACCGTGATCAATACCCATGATATGAACACCGTAATGGAAAGCGGGGATCATATCATTTACATGTACCAGGGTCAAAAACAGTGGGAAGGCAGCAATGAGGAGATCATTTTCTCAAAAGACGAGAAGCTGAACGACTTTATTTTTGCCTCCGAATTTCTCCGGGACGCCAAGGAAATGCGGCAAATGGAAATGTTCCGGGATAAGAACTGGCGCGACCGGCTGAATAAGTAGTTGGCAGTTGCCAGTGGGCAGTTGGCAGTCAGCGGGCGGTGCTACAACCTGAGTGAGCTACTTCGTACTGCCAACTGGCAACTGCAGACTGCCAACTTGCTATTTGGTATTTGGCTTTGGTAGTTTTATTTTTGCCCCCTGAAAAGGATTTAACTAATAATAGTATAACTAATAAACCAAGCGTAATGAGTGTTTTACTTAATAAGCAGAGCAAGGTGATAGTGCAGGGATTTACCGGTACAGAAGGTACTTTCCATGCTACGCAGATGATAGAATATGGAACCCAGGTAGTAGGTGGCGTAACGCCCGGTAAAGGAGGCTCCTCCCACCTGGAGCGCCCGGTGTTTAATACGGTTAAAGATGCCGTAAAAGCTACCGGAGCCGATGTATCTATCATATTTGTACCGCCTGCTTTTGCTGCAGATGCTATTATGGAGGCCGCTGAAGCGGGTATTGCGCTGGTAGTATGTATAACAGAAGGTATTCCCGTGCAGGACATGGTAAAGGCCAAAGCTTACCTGCAGGGCCGCGAAACCCGCCTGATAGGGCCTAACTGCCCCGGCGTTATTACTGCTGAAGAAGCCAAAGTAGGCATTATGCCTGGTTTTATATTCAAGAAAGGCCGCATTGGTATTGTATCAAAATCCGGTACGCTTACCTATGAGGCGGCAGACCAGGTGGTAAAAGCCGGTCTGGGTATTTCTACCGCTATTGGTATTGGCGGTGATCCCATCATCGGCACGCCTACCAAAGAAGCGGTAGAGCTGCTGCTGAACGATCCTGAAACCGATGGTGTGATCATGATCGGTGAAATTGGCGGTAGCATGGAAGCAGAAGCAGCTTATTTCATAAAAGAGCAGCGCGAAAAAGGTAATACCAAACCCGTTGTAGGTTTTATTGCCGGCCAAACCGCGCCTCCCGGCCGCCGTATGGGCCACGCTGGTGCTATTATTGGTGGTGCAGATGATACTGCTGCCGCTAAAATGAAGATCATGGCTGCCTGTGGTGTGCATGTGGTGGAAAGCCCTGCCAACATCGGTAAAACCATGGCAGAAGTGCTGAAGAAAGAGCTGGTGAAATAATTTAATGATTTGTTCATAAAGCAAGCGCCCCGGTTATCATTAACCGGGGCGCTTTTTTATTTGGAAGAAGTATCACTGCATAAAAGCAGGGCTTTGCGGCCATTGCAGAATGCGCACTACCAGCTCGCTTTTGGAATTTACATCCAGCTTGCGGTAAATATTCTTCACATGAAAACGCACTGTTTCAACAGAAATGTGCAACGCGCTGGCAATAAGCTTATAGCTGCCGCCATTCGTAAGGCGTTTTAATATTTCCAGCTCACGTTTACTAAGCAACGTAGTATAATTGCCGGGTTGCGCTATTACCAGGTCGTGAATAAATTGCTGCGTAATAAGCGGCGATAAAGGAAAACCCTGCTGCAGCAGCACATTACCGGTATAGACGGGCAATGCGGCATTAACTTCCTGCTTCAGCACATAACCATTAAAACCTGCTTTCAGGTAATTGATCACAATATTCAGGTCGCGGCAATCAGATATACCTACTACCTGCATGGTATTTGGCAGCGCATGCCGGTTACCCATAAAACGTATAAGGGCAGCGGCTTCGTAAGAATCAATGTCAATGAACAATAACAGCTTATCGCCAAATTCATTGCTAAGCTGCAGTACATGATCCAGGGTTGCCGCGTGTTTGCAAAACGCTTGCAGGTCAGGGATGGAAGTGATCAGCGTATGATGAAAATGAGGATCGGCCGTTATAATAACCGGCTGTAATGAACAGGCGGTAACGGATGGTGAGGGTCCCTCCAGATGCCTTGAAGAATGCTGCATATTTATTTCAAAGGATATGTTCGGGGTGATCAAAAGCCTCTAGTACCTTGTAAATTTATGGTAATGGAAAGGAATGAAAAAAAATATTATGGGTATCTTAACATAAAATACACCATACCATATGCGAAGCAAATTCCTTTGGATCCTTATTTTAGTTTGTTTTTATAAACCGGTTATGGCACAATACAATTATACCAATGAATGGAAAAAGGTAAGAGAGCTGGATGATAAAGGCCTGCCTCAATCTGCCCTGCAGGTAGTGGATGGCATTTATAAACAGGCGGTAAAAGACGGGCGCGATACGGATATTGTGGCCTCCCTTATCTTTCGCATAAAATACCAGGAGGACCAGGAGAATGGCCAGGTAAAGAACCTGGAAGAAATAAACCGGCAAATAAACCAGTTTAAAGACCCGGTACGTGCAATACTGCAAAGCATAAAAGGGGAAATGTACTGGCGTTACCTGCAAAACAACCGTTACCGCTTTTATAACCGCACGGCGCTGGCCAGCGATACGGCTACAGATATTACCAGCTGGGACATTAGCCGCTTAAACCGTGAGATCACCCAGGCATATACCGCCTCCCTGGAAAATACAGTGCTGTTACAAAAAACAGATCTAACAGTGTATGATGGCATCCTGGAAAAAGGTAATGCCCGTGCGCTGCGTCCTACGTTATACGACCTGCTGGCGCACCGCGCGCTGGATTATTTTAAGTCCGGTGAAAATAACCTGAACCAGGCCGCTAATTTATTTGAGCTGGACGATGTGCAGGCTTTTGCACCTGCGGCTGATTTTGCAGCGCATAGCTTTACTGCAAGCGATTCAACCTCCCTGCAGTTCAAAGCCATTTTGCTGTTACAGCAGCTGATCAGCTTTCATGCAAAGGATCATAACCGCGCCGCGCTGCTGGATGCAGACCTGGAGCGCATCAGCTATATGAACCAGGTAGGTGTAATGCCGGATAAGGAAGAGCTGTATCTAAAAGCCCTGCAGCAAATGCAGCAGGCTTATGCGCAGGAGCCGGAAGTAAGCCGCGTTATGTACATGCTGGCGCAGCTTTATTACCAGCAGGACCAGCAAAATAAAGACAGCGCCACCGGCAAAGCCGCACAGGCCGTGGCTTTGTGCAGGCAAGCCATACAACATGCGCCCACCAGCTATGGAGCCAGCAATTGCAGGCAGCTGCTACGGCAGCTGGAAGCCCATGAGCTGCAGCTAAGCACAGAGCTGGTGAACCTGCCGGAACAGCCTTTCCGCTCACTGGTTACTTACCGCAACCTGTCTAAAATATATTTGCGGGTAGCGCGGGTGAATGAATCGTTTATGGAGCAGCTGCGCAGCGCGCAAAATGATTACCGTGATACCACTAACCGTTACTGGCGCCTGATCATTGACAGAAAGCCCACCCGCCAATGGGAGCAGGCCTTACCGGATCCGGCAGATTACAGGGAACATAATACAGAAATAAAAGCAGAGGCCTTGCCATTGGGCCAATACGTGCTGTTGGCAGGCACTACGCCGGATTTTTCGATAGGAGAAAGCATCCTGGCCGTACAATTCATTCATGTATCACAGCTTAGCTATATTAACCGCGGTAACGATTACCTGGCCCTGCACCGGGAAACAGGCGAACCGCTTTCCGGCGTAAAGCTGCGTATATGGGAAATGGTGAGGGACAGCCAAAGCGGGCGTATGGTAAACGACCGCCTGCTGCAAAGCGCCACCACCAACAAAAACGGGCGCATTACTTTAGACAGGAGCGTGAATAAGCAGAACCGGAATGTGCGGCTGGAATGGAGCCTGGGAAAAGATACCCTGTTCACCGATAACTATAAATACCTGTACCGCTATTACAAACCGGAACCAAAGGAAAAGGAAAAACCACAAAGCTTCCTGTTCACAGACCGCGCTATTTACCGCCCGGGGCAAACAGTGTACTTTAAAGGAATTGTGGTTAAAACCAAAGATTCCACAGACATCAGCAATGCAGTAGCGGATTATAGAACCACGGTGCAGCTAACGGATGTGAACGGGGAAAAAGTAGATTCCATACAGGTAACTACCAATGAATACGGCGCTTACAATGGTAAGTTCAAGTTGCCCGAAGGTGGGCTGAATGGCGCGTTCCACATCGAAGATATTAATACTGACGGCAGCGCATATTTTTCAGTAGAAGAATACAAGCGTCCTAAATTTTATGTGGAGTTTGAT
>NZ_DATCRF010000627.1:0-4522 GCF_036569125.1 Chitinophaga sp.
GTATTAAGGCTATGCCACGGCGCTCGTATTCCTTTTCCAGCGAAGGGGATACCATGCCGGTGCCTTTCCAGGGGCCCCAGTTAATGGCCATCACCTTAGCTTTCAGCTGCTGCTTCAGCACCCGTGCATAACGGTCCATTACGCTGTTGGCGGCTGCATAATCTGTTTGCCCGCGGTTACCGTATACAGAGGCTACGCTGGAGAACAGTACCACGAACTGCGTATCTGCATTCAGGTGCTCAGCCAGTACGCGCAGCGGTGTTACTTTGGTGGAGAACACACGCTCAAAGGATTCCGGCGTTTTCTGGTGGAACAGCTTATCTTCCAGCAGGCCTGCGCCATGCACTACGCCATCAATACGGCCATACTCTTTATACACCTGGCTCATGAAAGCACGCAGGGCGGCTTCATCCCGCAGGTCAAGCGAATGATAGCTAACAGTAGCGCCGTTGTGTTCCAGGGCCGTGAGGGTATTCAGGATCTGGTTATGTTTATGGATCTCTGCTGCGCGTTTTTCAATGTCGGCCGGTTTTTTCAGCTCACCCTGCGCTACCAGGTGCTGGCGGATCTCGTCTTTGGTTTTAAGATGCACCAGGCTTTCCTGTGATAGCTTGCGGGGATCGGCAGAGCGGCCCACCAGGATATAATGGCAGGGATACTCTTTAGAGAAGCGGATCATCAGCTCCGCGGTAATGCCCTGTGCACCGCCGAATACCAGCACCACGGATTGTTTGGTGAGCTGAATGCCGGATGCAGCGCCAATGGTAAGCGGGGCATGCACCGGCTGCAGCGATTGGCGCTGCCCGTTCAGGTAGGTGACTTCTGCAGGGCCTTCGGGATGAAGGATCTCATCTAATGCAATGGCGGCAATTTTTTCAGGCGATAGCTTATTGGCCAGGTTAATAGTACGGCAAGTGGTATGCTCGTATTCTTTATCCAGGCTTTTGAAAAAGCCGCTGTAACCCTGGAAGTGCTGCAGCAACAGCGGATCTGCCGCTTGTGTTACATGCCCGTCAAAATCAGAGAGGGCATATACCCATTTCACTTTCTCAAAATCCAGCTGCTTCACCATGGAAACGGAGGTGATAATATCGTTCCTTTTTGGCGATGAGAAAATATCCAGTATAATAAGGCCATGATAGCCTTCCAGCGGATCGGTGGCTGCTATAATAGTAGCCTGTGCGCCCTGCTGTTCCAGCAGCTGTTTAACTGCTGCTGCAATAGGGCCGCCATCATCTGTTATTGCAAAGTGTAAGCCTTTTAACTGTGCGGGCTGAAGGCGCTGCATGGCGGAAGGGGTAAGCTCAAAGCGCAGGCGGGAAAGTTTTTCCTTCAGGCTTTCTTTTACAAAACCTTCTTCAATGATCTTTTTAGCTTCCTGTACCGGTTCAAAATTACCGGCAGTGCTTTCTGCTATCCAGCTGATCAAACCCTGCAGGGTTTTTATGGATGCCAGCTTTTCCATCATCTCCTCTCCATTGCCATTGGCCTGCTGCAGGCCACCCAGGCGGGCTTTCAGCTCTCCAATGATCTCCATGCGTTTAATAGAATCAATGCTCAGGTCTGCTTCCAGGTCCAGCTCAAGGCCCAGCATATCCGGCGGGTAACCGGTTTTTTCACTTACTACATTTAAGAGTACGGTTTGTATTTCTGCAACAGATAAACCTTTGGAGGTTGGTGTCGCAGCGGGAGCGATGGCAGCGGCAGGTGCGGGAGCCGCTGCGGTGTTTTCCTGCGCGTTGGCTGTTAACCAGTCCACCAGGCCTTTCAGCGTTTTTATTGCAGCCAGCTGCTCCACCAGCGATTCTTCACTGTGTGTGCTGCTGCTAAAGCCACCGAGGCGGGTTTTCAGCTCTCCAATGATCTCCATGCGTTTAATGGAATCAATGCTCAGGTCTGCCTCCAGGTCCATTTCCATGCCCAGCATATCTGACGGATAGCCGGTTTTATCACTGATCACTGCCAGCAGAATGGCCTTTACATCTTTTTCAGCGGTTATGGTTTTTACGCCATTCGTATAAGCATGCCCGTTTGATCCGTTATTGTGATGGCCATTATTGCCATTATGCCCGTTGGTTCCGTTATGCCCATTGCTGCTGTTATAACCATCACTGATATTGGTGATGTTTGTGCCATCGGTATGTACGGCAATGATCTTGCGGGGTGTTAGATCCGGCGCCGGAAGGTCGGCGCTGTGGAAGCTTTGCGGGGTATGGCCCAGGTAACCTAAAATTACATCGCGCTGCGCCTGTACAATATGTTTCAGGCTGTTAAGGTAAGCTTCTACCATTTGTTCCGCACCGCTGTTGTTGTTGATCACTACAGTATTCGGCTCTGTACCTTTTAACGCCAGCGGTGTTATAATGGGCATTGCGCCATGGGCGGGCAGCTTGCCGTAAGCGGGTACTGCCATCTGCCCGTTCACCAGCCAAACCGTGCCGGGCTTTTTATACTGGTCAATGGCTTCCAGGTCCAGCTGCTTTGCATTACGGCCGTCAAATAAACGGTCCAGCTGCACGGTTCTGCCACTGGCTATGTAACGGGCAATGGTGTGCAGCAGGTGGGTAATGCCCGGCTGGTCCTTATCTTCAGTATGCAGGATCAGCTCATCATCTCCTATGATAGACCTGGTAAGGTTGCTTAACACTTTACCCGGACCAACCTCAATGAATATACGTGCGCCCTGTGCATACATCTGTTCTACTTCTTCCGTAAAGCGTACCGGCTGTACCAGGTGCGTTGCCAGCCTTTCCTTAATGGCTGCGGGCTCTGTTGGGTAGGCCGCTGCAGTGGTGTTTGACCATACAGGAATTGCCGGTGCTTTAAAGTCAACATCTTTCAGCGCATTGGCAAATAAGCCTTTGGCGCCTGCCAGCAGGGGGCTGTGGAATGCGCAGGCTACTTCCAGCGGCTGGAAGGAGATGTTAGCGGCTGTGAGCTTGGCTGAGAGCCTTGCAATAGCGGGTGTAGTACCGGCCATTACCCATTGCAGGGGCGAGTTATGATTCACCAGGTACACATCGGCTTCCCCTTCTATGGCGCTGGTTAACACTTCTTCGCGGCAGCTGAGGGCCAGCATAGCGCCTTTATCAGCGCCAATAGCATCCAGGATGGAAGCGGCTCTTTTTTCACTTAAAGGCACCAGCTGATCTTCTTCAAACACTTTGGCAAAGCACAGGGCCGGCAGCTCGCCATAGCTGTGGCCTGCCAGCATATCAGGCACAATGCCCAGCTCCTGAAGGAAGGTTGCAATGGCCAGGTCCACCATACCTAAAAGCGGTTGCGCCAGGCGGGTATCTTTAATGGCATTGCGCTGTGCTTTGGCGGCTGTTTCATTGAAAACAGCAGAGGGGAACAGGATCTGTTCGTACTGCGGTTTGTCTTTCAGCAAACGGCGCATTACCGGGAAGGTAACAAACAGCTCGCGCGCCATGTTTACGCGCTGGCTACCCTGTCCGGGAAACAGGAAGGCTACTTTACCTTCCAGCTGCTGCGTGGTGTACACGCCGTTGGTAGCGGCGCCGGACAAGGCCAGGTCCAGCTTTAGCAGCAGGTCGTCTGCGCTGTCGGCCACAATACATAACTGAACGGGTGAAGTGTGGTTTTTATAAAGGCTGAAGGCAATATCCTTCAAGGGAATGTTATCATTTTTTTCCAGCAGGCCTTTTACTTTCAGCAGCTGTTGCTGTGCTGCTTCGTACGTTGCACCACGGAACACGAACAGTTCTGCAGGCCAGGAATTGAGCACGGTGGCGGGTTGCGGCGTATTCACATCATTCTCTATTACTGCATGGAAGTTGGTGCCGCCAAAGCCAAATGCGCTGATGCCTGCTACTCTTTTATCCTCGTTCCAGATGCCGGTTTGCGTGTTAAAGGCAAAGGGGCTGGTGGCTGCGTTATAAAAGCTGTTGGGATCTTTCAGGTGCAGGGTAGGAGGCTTTACACCGTGGTATACTGACAGCGCTGCTTTAATAAGCCCTGCCAGACCGGCGGCACACTTAGTATGCCCTATCTGCGTTTTTACAGAGCCCAGGTGTGTTTGCGCATGGGTAGCTCCGGAGCGGATGAGCATATCGGAAATTGCGCTCAGCTCTGTTTTATCACCTACTACGGTACCGGTGCCATGCGCTTCTATGAGCCCTACGCTTACCGGCGAAATGCCGGCCTGCTCGTAGGCCCGTTGCAGGGCGCTGGTTTGGCCGGCTTTGCGGGGTGCGGTAAGGCCCAGGCTTTTGCCGTCGCTGGAGCCGCCTACGCCTTTTATTACTGCGTAAATGGTATCACCATCGCGCTGCGCATCTTCCACACGTTTCAGCACCATCATGGCAATGCCTTCGCCCAGCGTAGTGCCGTCTGCGTTAGCATCAAAGGTGGCGCATTTGCCTTTGCGGCTTAATGCGTGTGTGCTGGAAAACATCAGGTAATCGTTAATGCTGTTGTGCAGGTCTGCTGCACCGGCTATTACCATGTCTGATTTTTCCAGGATCAGCTCCTGGCAGGCGAGGTCAATAGCTGCCAGGGA